>JAVBXL010000200.1 GCA_030824575.1 bacterium
GCCGAAGAAAATGGCATCGGGATTGCCGATCTGCGCTTTCCAGTCATCCGGCATCATCTGGCCATGTTTGGCATAATAGTCGCAGCAGGCGAAATCCTGCCACGTCTGCTCGATGGTGAAGCCATAGAGGCTCGCCGCGCGCTCCAGCACGCGAATGCCTTCGGGCATGACCTCCTTGCCGATCCCGTCGCCGGGTATGACGGAGATGGCATAATTACGGTTGGTGGCGGACATAATCACTCCGTTCGCCCTCCCCTGTCGAAGGGCGCTTTTGTCTGAAGAAAAAGGGGCGGGACTTAGAGTTTCAGCCCCGCAATATGGAACGCCTTGGTTTCCAGATATTCCTCTATTCCGGCGTGGGCGCCTTCGCGGCCCAGGCCCGACATCTTGACCCCGCCGAAGGGTGCGACCTCCATGGCGATCGCGCCGCTGTTGAGCGCGACCATGCCGGCTTCCAGCCGCTCGGCCACGCGGAAGGCGCGGTGCAGATTTTCGGTGTAGAAATAGGCGGCCAGACCATAGCTGGTGGCGTTGGCCAACTCGATCCCTTCTTCCTCATGCGTAAAGCGGAACAGCGGCGCCACCGGGCCGAACGTCTCTTCCTCGGCCAGCCGCATGTTCCGCGTCGCCCCGGTCAGTATCACGGGCGTGGCGAACCGATCGCCTGCCGCTTCATTGGGCGCCTGCGCGAACAGGGTGGCGCCATGGGACAGCGCATCCTCGACATGCGCCTTCACCTTGTCGGCAGCGGCCGCATTGATCAGCGGTCCGATCGTGCTGCCCGGCACATCGCCCGGCGCGACCTTGAGCGCGCTGACGGCCTTGGCCAGCTTTTCGGCGAACTGGTCGTAGACGCCGTCCTGCACCAATATGCGGTTGGCGCAGACGCAGGTCTGGCCCGCGTTGCGGAACTTGCTGACCATGGCGCTGGCGACGGCAATGTCGACATCAGCGTCATCGAACACGATCAGCGGCGCATTGCCGCCCAGCTCGAAACTCACCCGCTTGATGGTATCTGCGCACTGCCGCATCAGGAGCGCACCGACGCGGGTCGACCCGGTGAAGGACAGCTTGCGCACCACGGGACTGGCCGTCAGAGCGCCGCCGATCGCAGTCGGCATGCCCGTAACGACATTGAACACGCCCGCCGGCACGCCCGCTTCCTCCGCCAGCTTCGCCAGCGCCAGCGCGCTAAAGGGCGTCATGTCGGAAGGCTTTACGACGACCGGACATCCTGCTGCCAAAGCAGGCGCGCATTTGCGCGTGATCATCGCCGCCGGGAAATTCCATGGCGTGATCGCGGCCGACACGCCGACCGGCTCCTTCATCACCAATATGCGGCGATTGGCTTCCGGCGCGGGGATGATGCCGCCATCGACGCGGCGGGCCTCTTCGGCAAACCATTTGACGAAGCTGGCAGCGTAGCGAATTTCGCCTTCGGCCTCCGCGATCGGTTTGCCCTGCTCCGCAGTCATGATCCGGCCAAGGTCGGCGACATTGTCCAGGATCAGCGCGTGCCAGCGCTCCAGCACGGCGGCGCGGTCGGCTGCCGTACGCGCCTTCCACGCCGGGAAAGCCGCTTCGGCCGCAGCAATGGCTGCCAGCGTGTCCGCCTCGCCACAATCGGGCACGGTGCCAATGATCGCGCCGGTCGCGGGATTGTCGACCGGCAGGGTCGCGCCCGACGTCGCGCCGACCCAGGCGCCGCCGATGAAGGCGCGTTCGATGAAGAGGGCGGAGTATTTGAGGCTGATGGTCATCCGAGCGCCTGTGTGGTCAGAGAGAAAGTAGTGATCGACGGATCGCTGGCGGGCGCGGGGCCGCGCACCATGCGCATCACCCGGCCGACGCAGGGCAGGCCAAGCTCGTCCAGCCAGGCGCCAAGGCCGCTTTCCTCCGGTATGTCCAGGCGGCAGAACATGCCGCTATTGGACCCCAGCCAGTGGGATATCAGCGCCCGTGCCCCGCCCGTATCCGGCGCGATGGTCGGGCCCACGACATAGCCCCGGCCGAAACGGCGGAATAAGGCGAAGCCCACCGGCTCGTTGCCACGGGTCAGCACCACACCCTGCGCGCCCGGAACCAGCGCGTCGAGCAGCGCGTCCCGATCCATGCCGGTGGCGCGGCGGGCGAGCGCATGCAGCGTCGGCATGTCCTTCGCACCCAGCGGCCGGACCCGCTCTTCCGGTATCAGTTCCGCCATCGGCACGGCGAAGGCTGCGCCCTGATGCTGGAATACGGGGCCGACGGGCTCGAACCCCAGCTTGCGGTAGAGCGGTACGCCCTCGTCCGTAGCGTTGAGCAGCACGGTGCGGTCGCCCAGCTCGGTCAGCACCGCTTCCATCAACTGGCGGCCAAGGCCCATGCCCTGCGCGCTGGGCGATACGATGACCATGCCCAGCGTCGCGGCATTGTCACCATAGAGCCAGGCCATGGCGGTACCGACCACCGCACCATCGCGTTCCACGACATAGCCAAAGCCAAGGCCGAACAGCATTTCCCAATCTTCGATCCGATGGGGCCATTTCTGTTCGCTCGATAGTATATGGGCGGCGGCCAGATCGTCGACGGTCATCCGTCGCAAGTCCACCATCGCCTCTATGCCTGTCGCCATGCGCTTGCTCCTTGGCGGGAAAGGAACGCCCGCCTGCCTTACTTTGGGAATCAGTGGTCGGACATTAGGAGGCCGCTCCAAGCATTGGCTGCTGCCTTCGCGCCGATTTTGGAAGATTATCGCGCACATTTTCCCGTGCAATTGCAACAAATGCCGCTGCGCACGCCTATTTTATCGGAATGCCCGTATGAAGGAGATTATGCCGTGACCGGTTTCAACCCCGATCAGATCAGCCTGCCCCATGCCAATAATTTCATCGGTGGGCGACGGGTCGCGGGTCGCGGTCCGGCCATCGTCGTGCGGCGGCCTTCCGACGGTCGGGTGCAGGCGGAACTGGACAGCGTCGATTCCGACCAGCTGACCGAAGCGGTCGAAAGCGCGCAGCGCGCCTACAGGACCAGCGGCTGGGCACAGAGCGATCCGCGCGCCCGGATGAAAGTGATGCGCCGCTGGGCCGACCTGATCGAAGCGGACGCGGCGACGCTCGCCCCGCTGGAGGCATTGGGTTCGACCCGCATGCTCAAGGAAATCAACGCCTGGGATTTGAGCTATACCGCCGAAACCATCCGCTTCTTCGCCGAATGGGCGGACAAGGTCGGTGGCGAAGTGGCCGCCACGACGCCCGACAAGCTGGGCCTGACCATCACCGAACCCTATGGCGTGGTCGCAGCGATTGCGCCGTGGAACCTGCCGCTGGTCATGGCCGGGTGGAAGATCGCGCCCGCCATCGCAGCGGGCAACAGCATCGTCCTCAAACCCTCCGAAATGACGCCGTTCAGCATCGTGCGCCTGGCCGAACTGGCGATCGAGGCAGGGTTGCCGGCCGGCATCTTCAACGTGGTGCAGGGCGACGGGCGCAGCGTCGGCGATCCGCTGGTCCGTCGTCCCGAAGTGGCCAAGGTCACCTTCACCGGATCGACCCGCACGGGCGCTGCCATCATGGCGGCCTGCGCGGAAACCGGGCCGAAGCCGGTGACGCTGGAACTGGGCGGGAAAAGCCCACAGATCATCTTTTCCGACGCCACGCTCGACAAGGCATCGGCCATCGTCGCGCGCGCCATCACGCTCAACGCCGGGCAGGTGTGCGTCGCGGGATCTCGGCTGCTGGTACAGGACAAGGTGGCCGATGAGGTGATCGATCGCATCACGGCTGCCTTCAATGCGCACAAGGCGGGGCCGACCTGGGCGGAGGATACGACGCTGGGGCCGATCATCTCCGATGGGCAGCTTGACCGGATGGACGGCATCGTCGGCCGCGCCATCGCGGCTGGCGCTGAAGTGCTGGCCGGTGGCGGCCGCGCCACCGCGCCGCAGGAGGGCAGCTATTTCGCGCCCACCCTGCTCGCCAATGTGGATCAGAAGAGCGAGGTCGTGCAGGGTGAAATCTTCGGCCCGGTGCTGACCATCCAGACTTTCGCCGATGAGGAGGAGGCCTACGCCCTCGCCAATGACAGCGACTATGGCTTGGCGGCCGGCGTCCATACCGGTGATGTAAGCCGCGCGTTGCGCGCCACCCGGTCGCTGGAGACCGGCACCATCTGGGTCAATCGCTATGGTCGCAGCAACGACTTCATCCTGCCGACCGGCGGCTACAAACAGTCCGGTATCGGCAAAGATCTGGGCCGCGAAGCCTATATGGCGAACCTCAAGACCAAGGTGGCGCTGATCGAATTCTGATCGGGACGGTGCACGGCGCAGGCGATCATGCCAAGCCGTGCATCAATCATGCGCATCTTTGAGTTGGACCATATGCCCGGCTCCTTCCTATTCAGCATCTCGAACATCGGCAGGGACAGACAGTGCCGACGAGAGGAGATGCAAGGATATGAGCCATTTTAGCCCCGAAGATATGGCGCGCCAGCTCGGCCAGGGGCTGCTGTCCTTTCCGGTCACGCACTTCGATGCAGAGGGCGCATTTCAGGAAGGCCCCTATCGCGATCATTGCGGGTGGATGCTGGAACATGCGCTGACAGGCCTGTTCGCGGCCGGTGGCACCGGGGAGTTCTTCTCCCTGTCTCCTGACGAAGTGGCGCAGGTGGTCGGCGCGGCGGTGCGGGAAACCAATGGTCGCATCCCCGTCATTTCCGGCTGTGGTTATGGCACGGCGATCGCTACCGGCATCGCCCGCGATGCGGAAAAGGCAGGCGCAGACGGTCTGCTGCTGCTGCCACCCTATCTGATGCACGCCAAGCAGGAGGGGTTGGCCGCCCATATCGAGGCGGTCTGCCGCGCGACCGGCCTTGGCGTCATCGTCTATAATCGCGACAATGCGATCGTGAATGACGAGACGCTGGCACGCCTGTGCGACCGCAACCCCAATCTTATCGGCTTCAAGGACGGCGTGGGCGATATCGAATTGATGACCCGCATCTATGCGCGGATGGGCGATCGCCTGACCTATATCGGGGGTCTGCCCACGGCCGAAACCTTCGCCACCCCTTACCTCACCATGGGGGTCACGACCTACAGTTCCGCCATCTTCAACTTCATGCCGGACTGGGCGCTGCGCTTTTATGCCGCCGTCCGGGCGGGCGATCAGGCCTTTGTGATGGAGCAACTGCGCAATTTCGTGCTGCCCTATATCGCGTTGCGCGATCAGGGGCGCGGCTATGCCGTGTCCATCGTGAAGGCCGGCATGCGGATCATCGGCCGCGATGCCGGCCCGGTGCGCTCCCCGCTCACCGATCTGTCGGCTGAAGAAGAAGCGCAACTGCGTGTCCTGATCGAACGCGCAACTGCGTGACTAAGGCGACGGGCGCGGATAGTCTGGCATGATGTTCGAACTCAGCCAGCTCCGTTGCTTCGTCGCTGCCGCCGAAGAACTGCATTTCGGCCGGGCGGCCCAGCGGCTCAACATGACCCAGTCGCCGCTCAGCCGGCAGATCCAATTGCTGGAACGGATATTGGACGTGCAGCTGCTGGAGCGCACCAGTCGTCAGGTCAGCCTGACTCCGGCCGGCAGCGTCTTCCTGATCGAGGCGCGGCGGATCGTCCGGCTGGCCGACAGTGCGGCTCTGTCCGCCCGACGCGTGGCGAAGGGCGACGCGGGGCGCGTTGCCATCGGCTTCACGGCGGTATCGGGCTATAATATCGTGCCGCGCGTCGTGGCGCAGGCCGGTGCGGTACTGCCCAATATAGAGCTGGAATTGCGGGAAATGGTGTCGGGCGATCAGGTCGACGCGCTGCTCACCGGTCTGGTGGATATCGGTTTCGTCCGCCCGCCGGTGAACCGTCATGAATTTGACAGCGCCTGCGTGCTGCACGAACCCTTGTTCGTCGCGCTGCCGCCCGGCGATCCGCGCAAGGCGATGGCGGCGCTGACGCCGGCCGATTTCGATGGCCAGCCGCTCATCATGTATTCGCGGCAGGGCGCGGCCTATTTCCAC
>JAVBXL010000133.1 GCA_030824575.1 bacterium
CGCCATGCTGCACATCGGCGGCATAGCCCGACACGGGATCATCGATGAAAAGGCCGAGCAGATAGGAGCGCGAACTGGACAGGCTGCGTGCGAAGGCATTGGGGCGATAGTCCAATTCGGCCACGACCCGCTGCACCGCCTCGCGAATTTCGGCGCGAACATGATCTTCCCCGTTGATGACGCGCGAGACGGTCTTGGGGGACACACCGGCACGGGCCGCGACATCCTTGATGGTAACGGTCTTCATGATATGGGCTCCTGCGGCTGCGCGCACAGGGCGGCGAACCGGGCAATGAAAGCATAGCAGGCGGCGGGCACGAGCAGCGCCGGCAGCAACGCGATCCCGTCGGCGAGAGCGCCGGTGGCAAGGGGAATGATCGCGCCGCCGACCACCGCCATACACAGCCACATGGAGGCGACCGGCGCCTGCCGATCATCCGCAGGCAGCGCAAGGGCATAGATGGTGGGATACATGATCGCGTTGCACAGGCCGACCGCGATCAGGGCGCCAGCACCCAGCGCACCAGGTAGGATGATCGCCGCCAGCGTCAACGCCACGGCCCCTAGTGCCGCCGCCAGCAACAGACGATATTCACCCATGCGTGTCATCACCCAGGCGCCGATGAAGCGGCCAACCATCGCACCACCCCAATAAAGGCTGACCAGTTGACCGCCGGCCACCGGCGTCACCCCTAGCCGATCGGTACGCATCAAGACGGTGGGCAGCAGCGCACCGATCGCAACCTCCGCCCCCACATAGAAGAAGATCGCCGCCGTTCCCCATTTCAAACGGCGCAGGCGGATCAACTGGAACATCTGCCTTATCCCGGCGAAGGGCTGCGCTTCGCCCCGCACCAGCAAGTTGCGATAGCGCATATAGGCCAGGCTGAGGACCGCGGTGACCAAGGCGGTCCCGACAAATGGCAGCGTCGGATCGATGCCCCGCGCGGCGTCGGCATCTAGTTCGCTCAGCAACAACGGCGCGCTGATCAATGGTCCCATTACCGTGCCGAGCGCGTTGAAGCCCTGAAGCAAAGTAAGGCGGCGAACCGCGCCGCGCGCCGGGCCGATCACCGCGACCACCGTGTTGGATGCGATCTGAAGAAAGGTCTGCCCCGCCGACAGGAGCAGCAGCGCGCCCATCACCATGGCGAAGGACAGGACGGTCTGTGCCATGGTCAGTGCCAGGCAACCCAGCGTCATCACCGCCAGCCCGGTGACGATAGCGCGCATATAACCGTTGCGGACGATCGCCCAGGTGATGGGCAATGCGAACAGCAGATAGCTGGAATGGAAAGCCAATTGCACCAGCAGCGCCTCTCGATAGTCGAGATGCAGCAGCAACTTGAGTTGCGGCACTAGAAGGCTGACCGATGACGTCAGGAATCCGCCGATGAAAAACACGCCGATGGACAGCCGGAAAAGACGGGTCGCGATGTAATCGCCATCGGGAATGGCCAAGGTTGACGTAGCGGTAACCATCGAGTGGACTTTTCGGTCGATCCTTACAGGACATGGGCAGGAATGGGAAGCAGCGGGCATGCTGTGTGCGCGAATCCGACATCGTTGTCAAAACCATGTTGACATCGTTGTCAGGCTTTGGTCATTACGCGGCACACACAATGATGTGAGTCCAGGGAGAGAGATGATGAAGAGCATTGCGCTCGTCGCGAGCACTGCGCTTGCGACCATGACGCTGGCGATGGCCCCCGCCTACGCGCAGGACAACACCGCGCCGCAGGCCGCCCAGCAGCCCGAAAACAGATATGACGGCGATATCATCGTCACCGCCACCCGCCGCGAAACGACCCTGCAATCGACCCCGATCGCCGTATCCGCCTTCGGTCAGGCGCAGTTGGACAGGCAACAGGTCAAGGACGTAACCGACCTTGCGCGTTTCGTCCCCTCGCTTCAGTTCAACCAGCAGGGCGACCAGTCGGCCGTGCTGCTGACGCTGCGCGGCATCGGCAACGACAGCGCCTATACCGAAGTGGCCGACCCGGAAGTCGCCATCTATGTCGACGGCATCTATTCGCCGCGTTCGCAGGGCGCGTCCGTGCTGATGTATGATATGGAGCGCGTGGAAGTGCTGCGCGGTCCGCAGGGCACATTGTTCGGCCGCAATGCCACGGTCGGCGCGCTCAGCCTGATTTCCGCCAAGCCTAAGCTCGGCGAATTCGAAGGCAATGTCGAAGTCACCGCCGGCAATTACGACCGGCTGGGCGTGCGCGGCGCGATCAACATCCCGGTCAGCGACACGCTGGCCTTCCGCGTCGCCTTCGTCACCGACCGGCATGACGGCTATGCCGATTTCCAGCCGGCGCCCAATGTGACCGGCATCAACAAGTCCGCCTTCGTGACCAGCGGCAAGAAATATTATGCTGCCGACCAGCAATCCGGCCGCGTGTCGATGCTCTGGCAGCCGAGCGACAAGTTCAGCTGGAACCTGTCGGCCGAAGGCTTCCTGGACAATGGCGCGCCGGTCATCGGCCTGCTCCAGACGCCGCGTGCTGGAACCAAGCGCTGGTCGACGCTGAGCGACACCGCGCCCGACACCGATCGCTATTCGGTGGGCGTGCGCAGCAGCATGAATTACGACCTGACCGACGGCATCCAATTGAGCTACATCGCCGGCTGGTCGCGGATCGGCGGATCGACCCAGACCGACGCCGATGGAGGCGCGATGCCGCCGACGGGACAGGTCGATGCCAGCGGCAATGATCTGCCCTTGGGCGCGTTCGGCGAAAACCGGACTTTGTCGTCGCGCTATGATTTCCAGAGCCATGAAATCCAGCTGAAATCGTCCGGCGAGCAGGCGATCGACTGGATTTTGGGTGCCTATTACAGCCACGAAAAGAACCGCATCCGCTTCGACATCGATCAGCGCAACGGCTATCGCGACGGCACCTTCAGCTGGGCCGGCAGCTTCATCCAGGCCAATCGCCAGATCGACAGCCGCGCCGTATTCGGTCAGGCGGTATGGCACGTCAATGACGCGATCCGCGTGACCGGCGGCCTGCGCTACACGTCCGACAAGAAGCAGGATATTGGCGGCCGCAACGTGACTTATTCGGGCGAAGGCTGTTCCGATGCCGACAAGCTGCCCGGCGGCCGCTGCACCGGTGGCATTTTCGGCGCCTATCCGGGTGCCACGGCGGAGGAACTGGCCACGCTACTGCCGGGCTTCTCCATCTCCAGCAACGATGTGAAGGGCAAATGGGACAAGCTGACCTATCTGGCCCGTGTCGATGCGGACCTGGCGCAGGATGTGCTGGGCTATGCCAGCATCAGCACCGGCTTCAAGTCGGGCAATATTCAGGACAATGCCGGCCTGACCGATCCGGAAACGCTGACCAACTATGAAGTGGGCTTGAAGTCCCGCTTCCTGGACCGCCGCGTGACGCTGAACCTTGCCGCTTATTATAGCGACTTCAAGGGCTATCAGGTGAACCAGGCTGTCACCTTCCGCGACGATCAGGGCAATGTCGTACGCAGCCAGATGATCACGCAAAATGCCAAGGGTGCCAAAGCCTATGGCCTGGAAGCGGAAATGGTCGCCAACCTGACCGACAATGACCGGCTGCAATTTTCCGGCACGCTCCAGAAGACCAAGCTGGAGGAGCTGGCAAGCGTCGACGGTCGGCTTTACGATGGCGGCAAGCTGTCCTCGATCGCCCAGCTTGAAGGCAATGAACTGGCCCATGCGCCGCGCTTTTCCGCGACGCTTAGCTATGAGCATGATTTCGTGATGGCGAGCGGCGCGCGTATCACCCCGCGCTTCACCACCCATTATGAGACGAAGAGCTGGCTGAGCTACTTCAACGGGGACGCCAATCCGTTCGTCAATGCCAACAACCCGGCCGACAATATGCCCAGCCGGGGCACCAACGGCACCGATTGGGATCGGCAGAAAGCCTATTTCCGGTCCGACGCGTCGATCCGCTTCACCGCGCCGGATGAGAAATATTCGGTCGAGGCCTTCGTCCAGAATATCGAAAATGGAAAGATCCGTACCGGTGCCGGCGCATTCGGCGCACCGCGCTACGATCCGATCTTCCTGTCCAACCTTCAGCCGCCGCGCACCTGGGGCGTGCGCGCCCGCGCGAACTTCTGACAACGGCCAGCGACCGGCTTTCCTTCCCCAGCCGGTCGCCCTTCAGGCGGCGGACGCCCTCCCCTCCCCCAAGGGCATCCGCCGCCACTTTTGCATCATATAGATGAAAGACCGCCCATGACGCGCCATGCCCTGATCGCTCTCCTCCTGCTTGGCACCGCCTGCGTTCCCGCCGCGCAAGCCCAGTTGGCCGCAACGACAGCCGGCAGCAATCGCGCGCTGTCGGCGGAGGCGCGAGCCAAGGCGCTGGTCGCGGCCATGACCACGCAAGAGAAGCTGGCGATCGTCCACGGCTATTTCCCGCCGATGGCGAAGCCGCCGCAACCGATCGCGATGATCCCGTCGGCCGGCCATATTCCGGGCATCCCACGGCTTGGCATCCCGACACTGCGCGAAAGCGACGCGAGCCTGGGCGTCGCCAACCAGATCGAGCAGCGCAAGGGCGACACGGCGACCGCCCTGCCCGCCAGCCTGGCTACTGCGGCCACGTTCAACCCTTCCATCGCCTATGCCGGCGGCGCGATGATCGGGGCGGAGGCACGGGCGAAAACCTTCAACGTCCTGCTGGCAGGTGGCGTCAACCTGACCCGCGATCCGTGGAACGGACGCAATTTCGAATATCTGGGCGAAGATCCGCTGCTGGCGGGCGTGATGGCCGGCGAACATATTCGCGGTGTCCAGAGCAACCATATCGTATCGACCATCAAGCATTTCGCGCTCAATTCCCAGGAAACCGGGCGGACCGTTCTAGATGCGCGGATCGACAAGGCGGCGTTGCGCGAGAGCGACCTCCTGGCCTTTCAGATCGCGACGGAAATCGGCGATCCGGCCTCCGTCATGTGCGCCTATAACAAGGTGAATGGCGACTATGCCTGCGAGAATGACTGGCTGCTCAACACGGTCCTGAAGAAGGATTGGGGTTATAAGGGGTGGGTCATGTCCGACTGGGGCGCGGTCCATTCGACCGAGAAGGCAGCGCTAGGCGGGCTGGATCAGGAATCGGGTCAGGAACTGGACGACGCCATCCATTTCGGCAAGCCGTTCGAGGACGCGGTGAAGACCGGGCGCATCCCCATGGCTCGGCTGGACGATATGGTAACGCGTATCCTGCATGGCGTGATCGCCAGCGGATTGATGGATGATCCGGTACCGGAAAGCCCGCGCCAGATCGACTATGCCGCCCATGCCGATGTCGCCCAGCGGACGGCGGAGGAAGGCATCGTCCTGCTCAAGAATGAGGGCAATCTGCTGCCGCTGGCCAAGAGCGCGCGGCGGATCGTCCTGATCGGTGGCCACGCCGATGTCGGTGTGCTGTCGGGCGGCGGATCGTCTCAGGTCCGTTCGGTCGGCGGGGCTCCGGTCGAAATTCCGCTGACCAAGGGCGCGGCGGCATCCTTCGCGCGGATGACCTGGCATGCGTCTTCGCCACTCAAGGCTATCCAGGCGCTCGCGCCTCAAGCCGACGTCACCTATATCGACGGCAGCGATCCCAAGGCGGCGGCGGAGGCAGCGCGCCGGGCCGACCTTGCCATCGTCTTTGGCTGGCAATGGCAGACGGAGGCGCAAGACCCCGAAAATATGCGGCTGCCCGACAATCAGGATGCGCTGATCGACGCGGTCGCGACCGCCAACCGCAAGACCATCGTCATGCTGGAAACCGGCGGCCCCGTCGAGATGCCCTGGATCGCCAAGGTGCCGGTGCTGGTGCAGGCCTGGTATCCCGGTCAGCGCGGTGGCGAGGCGATGGCGAATATCCTGTTTGGCGATGTGGCGCCTTCGGGTCGCTTGCCC
>JAVBXL010000009.1 GCA_030824575.1 bacterium
GACGCAAACCTGCATCGGCTGGTCGGCGATTATATGGCGATCATGGCGTCCGTTCACCGGATCGATATAGCGAAGGCCGTAGAGATCGGATTGCCGCAACCCCAAGGCCCGCAAGCCATTGCGCTCGCCTATTTCGGCGATGCGGATCGGTATTATCAAGGGCATCGCGATGGGCCAGACCCGTTGATCGCCTTTCTGCGCAAATGGGTGCTGGGCAATCTTCCGCTGCATCGCACGCAAACGGCGCTGCTGATCGCGGACGCGCCGCAGTTTTTTCATGATGGGGACAGGATCACCTATATTTATGATCTGGAACTGGCGCATTTAGGCGACCCTATGGCGGACCTAGCATCGATCAGGGTGCGCGACATCAACGAACCGATCGGCGATTTGACGCCGTTGCTGCAACGCTATGCGGCTGAAAGCGGCAATGCGATCGACTGGGCTGCGCTTGATTTTCACACGATCGCCTCTTTCCTTGCCGTACCCATGCGGATGGAGTCGGCACTCCGCACGCAGCGCCAATTGCCTGCCTATGTCGAATATCTGTCCTGGGATCTTGGCTGTCGGCGCGCCGCGCTGGACGTGTTGGCGCAGGTGCGCGGTGTCGATCTCGTGCCTGTCACCGATCTGGCGCCTGTCGAAAAATCAACGGACATTATTTATGATAATCTGGTCGCGAGTTGCGCCGACTTGCCTGCCGCGAGCGGGCGACTGCGCGAACCCCCGGCCTTGTCGCTTGCCCGCCATGTCCGGCGTCGCGAAGCGATAGGCGACGAAATCGCGCGCCGCGACCGATTGGAAGCAGAACGATTATTGGGCCAGCGTTTCGAAAGCGCCGCGGCGGTGGAAACGGCGCTGGAGCGTTATGTGCTGGACGCCGGGCCAGACGAGGATGCCGACCTGATAGGCCTATTCCACCGCCGCACGATGCGCGCGCTGCAATTGCTGCATGGCTACCCTGGGCCGATCGTGAACAGAGCGCCCGGCCCTATCGATCGGCTGGCTTTTTCCAGCTCACATTCGACGACTGTCATGGCGCACGACTCGGCCACCCATATCTAGAAAGAGGATAGGCGCATGGAGCAGGAGCAGGCTTTCAGGGGTGAAATACTCTATACCGGAATGCTGGAAGGCGCGCTGGTGGAGCCGGATTATTCAGTGCGGGTCGACAATGTCCGATGGTTGCAACCGGGTGAAGCAACAATCCTGTCGGATCAATTCTTCCTGGAGTGGCTGATGTACCGGGAGGATGACATTGAATGCGCGCGCCCAGGGTGCGACTTTGTGACGTCCCATGCCGTCATCCTCGTGCCACCGGGGCAGGCGGTGCGGACACGCTGGAACAGTGGCCGCCTTCGGACGATATCCTGTAGCTTTCGGTCCGAACTGCTGGCCGACTACCCCGAATTGCTGTCGTTCCTGTCCAGTCTGGACGGAGATCATCAGTTCAATCTCGACGGCCCGTTCCTCCGGGCTGGCCTGACCCGCATCGCCGATGAGATCGTGACGCCGGGCTTCGACAGCGCCTTCATGGTCCGGTCGCTGCTGTTCGCCATTTGCGGCGAGATACGCCGCGCGACACTGGGTCAACCGGTGCCGCAGGAGTGCGACGGCACCCTGTCGCCCGGCCAGATGACGATGTTGCGGCAGGTTCTCCACGAAAGTGGCAAATTGCCCACGGTGGATGATCTGGCACAGCATTGTGGCGTTACGTCGCGTGCCTTATCACCGCTGGTCAAGCGCGCCACCGGCGTGACGCTGCGCCATTATATTGCGCGGGAACGCCTGAACCGCGCGAAGGCGCTGCTCGACGACCAGAAATTGATGGTCAAGCAGGTCGCCTATTCCTGCGGCTTTGCCAGCGCAGCGGCGTTTACGGCCGCCTTTCGCAAGACGACGGGCATGACGCCGGTCGAGTATCGGACGCGGTGCTGATCGGCTCCTTCTCCAGATTGAAAGTCACCCACAATGCTGACCGTGCATCACCTCAACGACTCCCGCGCTCAGAAGACGATATGGCTGCTCGAAGAACTGGGCTTGCCCTATGATCTGGTGCCTTATCAGCGGCATCAGGTAACGATGATGGCACCACCCGCGCTCAAGGCGCTGCATCCGGTCGGCAAGTCGCCGATGATCGAGGACGAGGGACGGATCGTCATCGAATCGGGCGCGATTACGGAGCATATCATCGAGCGGCATGGCGATGGTAGATTGGCGCCAGTGCCGGGTACGGACGCGCATGAACGGTATAGGCAATGGCTTTATTACGCCGTGTCGTCCGGCATGAACCCGATCATGATAAAGGTCTATGCCCGCGCCTTCGGTTTGGATGGCAGCCCGATCGATGAGGCAGCCAATGCCGAACTGGCGACGGCGCTGGCCTATATCGACGATGCGTTGGCCGACGGCCCCTTTCTTCTGGGCGCGGATTTTTCCGCCGCCGATATCCAGATGAGCTTCATCCCTGAAATCGCGCAGACGCTGATGCCGATCGACGCCTATCGCCATATCGTGACCTGGCTGAACAGGCTGCATGGCCGTCCTGCCTTCCGGCGGAGCATCGAGCGAGGCGGCGACTATAAACTGGCGGGCAAGGCGGGACTGCGGGAGCCAGTTGCATGACCAATATACTGTCGGCGACGCCGGAAGGCGGTTTCGATCTGGGACATGGGATGATGATGCCGGACGCCGCGATCCTGCGCGATGGTCGTGTAGCGGCGGACAGCTTCTGGAGCGAGGCCCAGCATGCGGCCGAGCGCGACGCGATATACCGGCGATGCTGGCTTTATATGGTGCGCGCGGAGGACCTGCCGGAACCGGGCGATTATGTTGTGCGCAATGTCGAGATTTGCGGCGTGTCGGTGCTGATCGTGCGGGGCAAGGACGACGTGCTGCGCGCCTTCCACAATGTCTGTCGCCATCGCGGAATGCCTGTCGCCGACGGCGCCTGCGGCAAGGCAGAGGCATTTCGCTGCCCCTACCATAGCTGGACCTTCGGCCTGGACGGCAGCCTGAAGGCCATCCCCAACCAGCGCCGTTTTCCAGCGTTAGATGCGGGTGATCTGGGGTTGGTGCCGATCGCGATCGACATGTTTGCCGGGTTCGTGTTCATCAATCTCGATCCACAGCCCGGTTTGTCACTCAAGGCGTTTCTGGGTGGTATCGCGCCGCTGCTGGAGGCGACGACGCTGGCCCCCTTCACCCATCGGGACAGCCTGTCATATGACGTCGCGGCCAATTGGAAGGCGGGGCTGGATCCGCAATATGAAGGCTATCATGTCGGCACCGTCCATGCCCTGACGATCCGCGAAATATCGGTGACGCCTGCCAACCCCTTTTCCGAATTCCGCAAGATGGCCTTTGCCGGGCCGCACGCAGCAGGCTGGTCGCAGGGTAATCCGAGTTGGCGACCACGCGCCGACCGGATCGTCCAGTCCTTTGCGGTGCAGACGATGGGGGCGTTGGCAGGGCGCGTAGCGGGCGAAGGCTATCCGAGCGCAGAGACGCCGGCGTCGCTGGCGATATTCCCCAATTTCATGATCCATCCCGGCGCAGGCGGCTGGTTCACGCAGCAGCATTGGCCACTGACGGCGCAGAGCCATCGCTGGACGGCGCATTATTATTATCATGCCCCCGTCACAGCCAGCGAACGCCTGGCGATCGCCCAGGCGACCGCATTCGGGCGGGATTCGGGGATGGAGGATTTCATGGTGATGGCGCGGCAGCAAAAAGGGCTGGCGTCGGGCGCGGCCGACAGCTTCTATTATGGCGAGGCGGAAATGCTGCCCCGGCATCGCGCGGCGGTGATCCGATCCGTTCTGAACGGCGCGCAGGCGAAGATGAGGAGCGCGGCATGAGTGCCAGCCTGCCCGCCGCCTTCGCTGATCTGGAACCGTTCGCCCATTTGTGGATCGGACTGGAGACGATGGAAAGCCGCTATCGCGCGCGCCAGGACATGCCGTTCGATGCGCTGAAGCAGTTTTATGAGGCTACCGCGCCCCGGCTGGCCGATATCATGGCGCATCTCGATGCGTTCGGATCAGACACCCTGCCGTCGGCCGAAGCGCGGCTCTATCGCGTGGCGCTGGGGCTGGTGGAGGCGGCGCAGGCGGTGGAGTTTTTCGCGACTGCCCGACTGCCCGGCGCGCCCTATCCGCACGATGTCGGGGTGGGCGGCCAGGCGGCGCTGTCAGACTGAGGATACAGGCCCGGTCCGGCTCGCGGCGATCAGGATGAGCGCCGCGACGACTTCCGATCCGATCGACGCCGCGAGGATCGGGGCATAGCCGTCCATCGCGATGGAAATGATCCGCGCGGCCACGAAGCCAACGAAGATCACGCCCACGGCGAGCAACAGGGGTTGCCGAAAACGCTGCGTTGCAAGGCCGTAGAGGATAAGCCCCCCCATGGCCCAGAAGGAGCCAGCGTAAATCGCGCGGGCTTCGTTCAGGCCAGCCACCCCGCTGGGTTGCAGCGCGGTCATGTCGGTAATGGCGGTCGTTGCGACCAGGGCGTAGATGCCGAATGCGATCAGGGCGAAACCGATCACGCCGGACAAGGAACCCAATATCTTGTTCACGCAGTTGCTCCAATCGTTTCGCGGGGTTGAAGGTCGGCTTTGCGGACCTGAACCGGTATGCCGTTCAGCACGGCATTGCCCGAAATGACGTCGACCATCGTGCCGGGGCTGAGGATATTGGTGTTGGCCCCGGCGTGCGCCTGGGCGATCGCGATTTGGGTCTGTGGATCGCGATGCCCCCAGCCGTGCGGCATTGACACCACGCCGGGGCGGATGTCGTCGTCAATCTCCAGCGGGACATGGATTTCGCCCGATGCGGAGGTCAGCGCGACCAGATCGCCGTTGACCAGCCCATGAGCGGCGGCGTCGATGCTGTGCATTTGCAGGGTGCAGCGATCCTTGCCCTTCACCAGCGTATCGATGTTGTGCATCCAGCTATTGAGCGAGCGGAGATGGCGGCGGCTGACCAGAACGAGCGAGGGATCATTGGCGACCAGCGCCCGCTCCAGCCGGGGGAGGTCGGACAGGATGAGGGCAGGCGTGAGGTCGATCTTGCCGGACGGGGTTTCGAACCCCTCATGCGCGCGCGGGATGGCGGGCGCCACGATCAGCCCGTCGGGTTCGTCACGGAAACTGTCGAGCGTCAGGCCGTCGGCTACCATGCCGAAGCGATCGCCGAATGGGCCGGTTCGGATTGCCAGGTCCAAAATGCGATCCGGTCCACGGTGGGGCAGCGCCGCGATCGCCATGTCGGGGTCGATCCCGCGCCCGGTGGCTAGTGCGCGGAAATAGCCATCGTCCATGGCGTCCAAGTCAGCATCCGGCTGGCCAGCGATGATCGCGCCGACCCGCGCGACGACGTGCCAATGGTCGGGGCGGTCGGCGACGGGAAATACCGGTGGCGAATAATGGCCGCCGCTCGTCAGGCAGAAGACCCACGACCACATGTCATAATGCGCGCTTTCCAGCATGGACGGGCTGGGCAATATGACATGGGCGTGGCGGGTGGTTTCGTTGAGATAATTGTCCAGGCTGACCATGCATTCCAGCAGCGGCAGGGCCTGTGTGAGCTTCTCCGAATCCGGGGCACTGAGCGCCGGGTTGGCGGCGAAGGTCAGCAGCCCCTTGATCTGGCCCGGTCCCGGCGTTGCAATTTCCTCGGCCATGCAGGAAGCGGGGAACTGGCCCAGCACGGCGGGGACGCCGCGCACCCGGCTCTTGCCCATGACGACGGGCATGTCGGCGGGCAGCGTCGCCAGCATGTCGACCAGCGGCGCGACGGGGCGGCTCCACATGCTGCCACCCTGCCGGTCCAGATTGCCTGTCAGGATCGCCAACACGTCGATCATCCAGGACGCCAGCGT
>JAVBXL010000109.1 GCA_030824575.1 bacterium
ATCCTCCAGCTTGTTGGGGCTGGGGGCACCTTAATTATCTGGAGTAAAATCGATGTCTTCATCCCGTAAATCCGCGCCTGCGTGCGAACCGCTCGACATAAATCTCGACTGCAAAGAATTCGTCTTATCTGGATCTCCAGATAAGAGGATCTCGAGCGGAGAAACCTCCAGCGAGAGGTTGGCACGCTCCTCGGGCGACAGTTCGGCAAGGCGCCGCTCGAGAATGGCTTCCGCCGTCGTGACCAGCTGGATTACCGCAACATGGCCCCGCGCGATTTCCTGCTCGATCCCGGGCAGCAAGCTGGGCATCTTCATGGCCACCAAAAGGGCGAGCCAGAAACGCTGCTTTGAACTCTCGAACCGGCTCAGCGCCGATCCCTTGGCGCGCGAATTGAGCGTGGCGCCCGATAGGCGATCGACGATATTGGTTGCCTTGAGCACCGCGTCGAGATGGCGATGCACGATGGCCCAGGAGTCAGCAAATATGTTGTAGATCGCGATCTGTTCGGGCGTGAGCTTGTGGACCAGTGGCGCATATTCGACACCTGCGAAGCTGAGCGCGCGGGCGGTGTAGAGGCCCATAGCTTTCAGATCCCGCGCTACGATCTCCAGTGCCGCCACGCCACCTTCTTCCATGGAGGACAGGAAGATGTCACGGTCGGCGAACGCGGTTCCCGGTCCCCACAGGCCGAGACGGGAAGCATAGCTCAGATTTTCAGGCTTTGTCGCGCCGGTAGCGGACACATAGAGCACACAGGCACGTGGGAGGGCGTTCTGCAGGCGAACACCGGCAAGTCCCTGCTCTGACCCGCGCGCCGAGCCGAACTCGCTTTCAGTGCCGGCGGCATTGCCCATCTCGTGGGACTCGTCGAACACGAGCAGCCCCTCGAAATCCTCACCGGCCCAGACGATGATCTGCTGCAGACGCGATTGCCGATCATGGCGCGCAGAGCGCAGCGACGCGTAGGTCAGGAACAGTATCCCGCTTGTCATGGTGATCGGGCTGCCGGGCGGAAAACTGTCGATCGGCTGAATGTCTATCGGGAGGCCGCCCAGCGCGGCGTGGTCTCGTCTCGCATCTTCCAGGAGAGCAGTCCCACGACTGATCCAGATTGCCTTGCGATGTCCCTGGTTCCAGCGATCGCGGATGCAGGCTGCGACCTCACGACCCTTGCCCACGCCGGTACCGTCGCCGATGAAGAAGCCGGTCCGGTAAATGTGCCCCGCAGCAATTTCTTCGAGGCGGTCACCTGCACCGTTGGGCAGGAAACGTCCGGGCAAGTCGCGCGAGAAGGCATCGCCCGCCAGAATGACGGTTTCGAGTTGGGCATCGGACAGGGCCGCCACCGCGCGCTGTTGAAGCATGGGACGGTGGGTCGGCGCCGGCGGCGGGATCGAGGCCATGGCGATGGATTCGACCAGATCGTCGGGATGCGGCGTTGCCCCCTCGATCACGATCCGCGCCAGGCGCCAGGGGGAATAGAGGCCGATCGGGGCGCCCGGCGGGAGCGGCACCTCGAGAATATGGTAATCGAGCGGCTGCGCCATGTCGCCATGCGCGGCGATGCGGGATGGTGGCGCCAGCTGGCGGGAGGCGGTTCGCGCGAACATGGCGCTCGGTGATGGCCGGGGCGAAGCCAGGGGCCGCGCCATCGCGACAGGCGTCATAGGCGGTGGTGGTTCAGCCGGATCGAAGCGGCTTGGAATGGTCAGCACGATATCCAGCGCGGCATCGATCGTATCGGCGACATGCCGCTCCGGATCTCCCGTCCACCCCTTGTCGAACACAAGCAGGCGCACATCGATGCCCGTCCCATGCTTGGCATAGGGATTGCCGCCTATGGTGATCTCGACGCGCGGCGGCGTCAGTTCGGACACCATCGTATAGCCCAGCGCCGCCGTTCCATCGGCTGCGAAACTCGGCGGCATGATCGCGACGCATCGACCACCGGGGGCAAGTCGGGCCAGCGCTGCACGCAGGTGACGGGCCCCCGCGTGGCGATCGACGCCGCGCCCCGCGCTTCGGCTGAAAGGCGGATTGATGAGAACCAGCGTCGGTCGCGGCATGGCCGACAGAAGGTCATCGATATGCTCACCATCATGGCTCGTGACGGGCTGATCGAAGATGCACGCGAGCAGGTCGGCGCGCCTGGGATCGAACTCGTTCAGAAGCAACCGGGCGCCGATCCGCTTTGCGTGAACGGCGAGCATCCCGGTCCCGGCGGACGGTTCGAGCACGAGGTCTTCGGGCCGTGCCTGGGCGGCGAGGCCCGCCAACCAGGCAAGCGTTACCGGCGTGCTGAACTGCTGGAGATCGACCTGGCGTTCGGAGCGGTAGGTCTGGGTCGGTAGGCTGCGTTCGAACGTGCGCAGCCTGGCGCAAATGTCCGGCGCCGAGCCGCTCTGGAGCAGCGCGCATTCGGCGTCAGCCAGCAGCATGACCTGCGCAGCTTCCAGGGCGTCATAGGCGTCCCGCATCGACCAGGCGCCATCGGCATCATCGGCGCCAAACGCTTCGATCATAAACTTTTTGATTGCCTGTCGGGTGACGGAACCGGCAGGCCGCAAACGCTGGGCGATTGATTTCGCGACGTCGTGCAACCGGAACGGCATATCAGCTGGCGGCGAGGGGGCGAACTGGAAGAGATTCATGGGCACCTCGATGAACAATGAAAAACGCGTACGTCCCCTTCCCCTCTCCCCATCCAGCATGGCGTGGGCATCCCGGAACAACGCGTTCGCCAGCCGGTGACGGCGTCGCGCCGCGGCGCTAGAAGGAGCTATGGCGTCCTCGCTCGACTATCTCGATGAACTCGACCGTCTGCTGCTCGACCAGGGCGAGGATTGCATGCTGTTGACCCAATTGGATGGTTTCCTGACCGGAATCATCGTCAGTCCCGACCTGATCACACCCGGCCAATGGCTAAAGCGTGTCTGGGCCGGCGACGACGGCGAGGGCATTCCCCGGTTCGACGACGTCGGCGGGTTGCAGCATTTCATCGATCTGGTGATGCACCACTATCACGCGATCCTGACGTCGCTGGCTCGACCGGGCGACTATGAACCGGTGTTGGAAATCGACACGCGATCCGACGAGACCCTGTGGGAAATGTGGGTCGAGGGTTTCGGACAGGCGATGGATATCCATCCGGCTGGCTGGCGGCGCATATTGGCGGATGACGATCCAGGATGCCGGGCGGCGATCGAGGGCCTCCGGATGCTGCGTGCTTTTGCCAACGGCTCGACGCAACTCACGCGCGTACAAGAGGATCGCTGGGACGCGGAAGCACCCGACCTTATCCCTGTCTGGGTGGACATACTGCACCAATGGCGGCTGGAGAATGAGCCGAACCGGTCTTCAACGATCGGGCGTCAGAAGATTGGCCGTAATGACCCCTGTCCTTGCGGATCTGGACGCAAATACAAGAAATGCTGCGGCCTGAACTGAAACGGAGCGCTGTGATCGGGGCCGAAACGACAGGCTCCGGCCCTGCGGGCGGTCAGGCCGCCTTAGCGAATCCGTCTTCGCCGTCGCCTCCGGAGTCGGCGGGCGTATAGGTCTGCTCCTGGGCTCCAGTCACATCCGGCAAGTCCTGATCGACATCGCGCGGCGCAGCATCGAAACGCATCGCATCAGGAAGCCATGAAAGCGCGCGTTGCTGAACTTCCGGTTCCATGATGACGTGTCCGCCGAAGAGCCGTTCGGCGGATGCGGCGAGATCATGCTTCTTCGATCCGGAATAGCGCAGGCGCAGTTCATCGCCGCCGATCTCCTCGAATAACGCGAGAATACCCGGCTT
The DNA here is from genome assembly GCA_030824575.1 of bacterium. GTDB lineage: Bacteria > Pseudomonadota > Alphaproteobacteria > Sphingomonadales > Sphingomonadaceae > Sphingobium. The sequence goes on from JAVBXL010000109.1 coordinate 3,801, forward strand.
GGTCAGCTTGTCGAAGAAGGTGAGCGCAGTCGGGCGCCACCAGGCGGCGACATCAATGCCGAGCTTGTGACCCAGATGATCGATAAAGCTCGCGCCCTCGCCGCCATCCGGAACAGCGCAAAGCGTGCGGGCGATCACACAGCCGAGCCAGACTCCCCGCGCGTCGTCCGGGAGCGCGCAGAAAGCATCATACCGCTCCTCGATGGTGTTACGGCCAACCCAGCTGCGATCGAGCGATTCATCCAGCCTGACCCATTCGGCTGTGGCAGCCGTCTCCGGCTTGAAGTCGACGATGAGCGGCGAGGGGATTAAGGCGTGCAGGTCACTCGGCATGCCGGAACTCGGCATCCGGCACTGCTCATCCGCCATGATGAAAGTGCCGAGATCGAGCGCGAAACCCGGATCGCTCGCGACATGGAGCGCGAGCAACTGGGTCTTCATCATCGCCATCATATCGTAAAGCCGCTGGCTGATCATCGGTCGCGTATCATCAGTGACCGCCCCCTCCTGCACCTGCGCTTGTGTGTCACCCTCGCCGCCGTCCGCCATACCCTCGCCCACCGTTTCATCGGCAGGGGCGACGTAAAGCTGGTGATGGATTTGCGGGCGGCCATCGGGTGCGAGCACGACATAGGCAAGTGCGGACGCTTTCTGCTCAGCGTCGTACCGTGGGGCGCGGTCGACGATAGTCGTCAGTTCGGCGCGCAGTCGCTGCTCGTCCTCGCCATCGGGTTCTTTGCCCTCCTGGTCCGGATCGCCTTCGATTTCGGCGATCTGCGCTTCGATCTCCAGCTTGCGGGCCTCCTGCTCGAGCGTCAGCGGCTCCTGCGCGCCGGTCAGAGGTTGCAGGGCATAAGTCTCCATATACGGAATGCGGGGACCAGCGACGACGCGTACCTCGCCCAGCCCTTCACGTGTCCGGATGGCCTCGGCTTCGGCGAGCAGTTTCCTGTCCGCCAGTTCATCGAGGATATGCGTGTCGACCCAGCGTTCGTCGGCCGCGGTAGAGAAGAGGTCGGCGTCCTCGACGCGGCCGCCCGCGGCGATATAGGCACCGCGCCCAATCAGCAGCGCCTTGGGCTCGTCCGCGCGATAGCTGTAATTTTTGAGCAGCCGCCGGATCTCGTTGACGTTATCGCGCGACCAGGTCCCTCGCACGGCCTCCCAGACCGCTGTCTGGCGAGCTGTATCGGCGGTCGTCGCATAGGCCTTAGCAATATCGAGCGTGATCTCTTCGGCTTCGAGCGCGGCGAAGATGGGACCTGCGAGATTGGCGAGGCGGAGCCGCCCCAGCACGAACCGCTCCTCGATACCGAAGCGCCTGGCGATATCTGCAGGGGTGCGCCCCTCGACTTCGATCAGGTCGCGGAAGGCCAAGCAATCTTCAGCAGGGGACATGGCCAGGCGATCGAAATTTTCAACCAGGCTGATCTCGCGCCCATCCCTGGCGTTGGACAGGATGAGAACCGGGACTTGATGATCGGCTGGCAGCGTTCCCTTCTCGATCAGCCGATGAATGGCGTCGAGCCGGCGGCCGCCGGCGGTAACCCGATAATGCCCCTTTTTGCGCGCCACGGGGATGGCGACCAGGTTCTGTACAAGGCCGTGGCTGGCGATGCTGGTTTCCAGTTCGGCATCGGCGCGCGCATCGGTCCGCTTGCGGACATTGACCGGCGACTTGGCGAGATTGGCGGCGGGCACAAGGATGGGTGTTGTGGTCATTCGTCAAAGCTCCACAGAAGCGGCCCGGGCATCGAACCGCGCACCTTACTCATCCCCCTTTCCCTTTCGTTTCCGTTTTGGCTCGTGACGACAGGCAGGCGCAAAGCTATGAACCGTAGCTTCGTAATTTTAAGGAGGAAGTTTATGAACAATTCCGAACTCGCCGAGGCACTTACGGCTGCGCACGAATTGACGAAGGCCGATGCGCGCAAGCTCGTCGATGCGGTATTTGGGGCCATCGCCGACGCAGCAGCCAAAGGGGAGGAAATCTCGCTGAACGGCTTTGGCAAGTTCAAGGTCAAGGACACGCCGGCGCGCGACGGACGCAATCCGGCGACCGGGGAAACCATCACCATCAAGGCGTCGAAGAAGCTGACATTCACGCCCGCCAAGGCGGTGAAGGATCGCCTGAACGGCTAAACGAAGCGCTGCCAATGCTGTCGCCGGCAGGGCAGCACCCTCTTGCATGGATATCAGGCAACGCGTTCCCGTGCTTCCAGCACATCTGCCCAGTCATTACAGGGTGCCGGCGGCCAAGGGCTGACGATCTCAAGGCCTGGTCGATTATAGGCGAGATGGGCGCGGCGATTGGCTTTCCATCCGGCCGCATCCCGGTCGAACAGCAGAACGAGGCGTTTCAGCCCGCTGGGCAGCAGGACATGCGCGGCGCGTTCGGCGCCGAGTGTCGCCCAGACGGGAATGCGGTGAAGGCGCATCGCGGCGAGCGCCGTTTCGACCCCTTCAGCGAGGCCAAGAACTGTGGTCGCGGCGGCAAGTTGCACTGCCCCGCGACCCGGCCGTCCAAGCATCAACCGCGGATCCGACAGATCATCCGCCTTTAAGCCGGTCGTCGGATCGAGGAAGGTTCGGTGGACAGCGACGATCCGACGCCTTTCGCGGATCGCTGCAATCATCGCCGGACGGAATACGACTGCATGGCCACGTCCCAGCGGCGTACGCGCATTGTAGCGCAGATCGTGCCAGGGCGGTGAGAGGAAACGGCTGGCGAGATAAGCTTGCACGGGAGTGCCCATAATAGATTTGGATGCCTCCCAAACCCGCAGGCTAGGCCCGGGCCTGGGCCAGTCGATGTACAATTTGCATGGCGAAGCCGAGATCGGCCGCTCGGGAAGCGCAAGGTGCAGGCGCCGGATCGCCCGCAGGACGTCTATGGTGTCGCAACCCGCAAAGCATTTGAACAGCAATGTCTCGCGGCCCACACGGATCGACAGGCTGGGATTATGGTCATCATGAGCCGGACACAGACACAGGCCGCGGTCATTTCGCCATGTTCCTCCCAGCTGGCGGCACAGGTTTGCGCCCTGGAACTCGAGTTGGAGACCTTCCATCGTCGCACGCTCAGCCGCTGAGCCCTTTTTTTTCATGTCTCATCGAGAGCCAGCGACAGTGCCAGAAGCGCCGCCGCCAACTCGCGCTGGACCTCAGCAACGTCGAGATCGAGTCTGGCGGCTATTGCCGCATAGGTGAGGCCCTCGACGCAATGGGCGAGATAGATGACGCGTCTTTGTTGCGGCAGCTCCGCAAGGGCGGTGCGCAACTTCGCCTCTTGCTTCGCATCGCTGGAGTCCAAGGCGTGCTGCTCGACCCAAATCCATCCCCTGACCCACACGCCATGAGGGGTCTCCTCGACACGGGTTTCGTCGGCGTCGATGCGCAGCACGGGCGCACCTTCCAGCCTGGCCCTGGCGACTGCAATTGCTGGATGGCGGGCATCGCCCAGTCGATCGGCAACGGCCGTAAGACGACGAAGAAGCGGCGCGGCTTTGCCGCGAGACCAGGACCAAGTCCCGCCGAACAGATGGGCTTTGAGATCTTGAAGTAGCGAAACTATCTTGGAATTGTGCATGGTGGTTCATTCCTGCCGGATACTACCTGCCCCGTCCCACCCCCTCCTTTCCCAAGCCATGTGGTCCGGGCGTCGTGCTCTTCGTCGTCGTCGCATCTTAAAGGGATTCTCGAGCGCCCGCGTTCGTCACCCCTTTGCGGCTCGGGCGATGGAACCGATATCCATCCATTGGACGCCGCGAGGACCGTCGGAGCCATTGCTCGATTGGTTTGCGAAATATCCTGTCAAACGGGACGCAGCGCAGCTATGTTTTAGAAAGGTTTTTACTTGAAACAGAATGGAGGCGCTCGGAGGCTGCCAGCAGATTGGTTGAAGAAGAGGGAGAGGACGCAGCTTGCGATCGCCGTAAATCGGCGAAGGGGGAACCGCCCTTGAACGAGGACGACTATTCAGAGATATTCGAGCGGCTGAGCCCTCGAAAGGGCGATTGCCTGCGAGAGGCCGCTAAAGGCAGCTCCTCAAAAGAGATCGGGCGTGCTTTGGGTATCTCGCCCAATACGGTCAACAATCACATCCTGGAAATCCGCAGGCAGCTCGGCAATGTGTCGAAGTGGAAAGCCGCACAACTCTTCGTGGAATGGGAAGCCCGCAAGGGGGGGCAAAATATACCCCCCCAATCAATGGTTATTCCCGATGACCCGAATCCCATGCCAACTGGTCCCACCGAAACCCAGGCGGACGACCAGGCGACGCAAGGAGAAGCGGAGGATTTTTTCGCGAATGAACAAAAGCCATATGCCGTTCGCGACCGAAGCTTTTCCTTGCTCGATATTGTGCCGTGCCGCGTAGCCGGGAGGCAACGTAATGAGCTGAGTGGACCTTACATACTGATCGTTTTCGCGATCCTCACCACCTTGATGCTCTTTGCCGTAGGCGCCGGGTTTTCCTTGCTGTTGGCGCTCAACGGCCTCATGAAAGAATAGAGCAGCAATCCAGAAAATCCATCAACTTGACCTGCTCCGAGCGGAGCGGGAAGGAGAAACCATGCGCGCTCAACGCCAATCCATCGCCAAACATGTAGCCGAACGGCTGTTCGCCGCCGAAGAGGCCATCGATATCGCAGCTGCCCGTATTGCCGAACTAAACGCGGCGCTACCACTCGCACGGCTGGATGCTCGCCTCTCGGCCATGATCGGCCAGAATGCTATTCAAAGCTCAGCTTCGGCGATGTTGCTCGTTGCCGAGACGCGCGAAAAGATCGTCACGACCCATGCCAATCTCAAGCAGGCGAGTGATGCGATCGGGTTACCGGAGACCAGCTATGGCGACCTACTCAAGGTGGCATCGGCGGAACACCGGCCTGAGGGACAACATCTTCGTGCGGTGTGAGGTATGTGCCGAGGGAAATTGACGAACCGTTACATTTATTGTTCCCTCAGCCCATGACGAGACAAGTCCTGTTCCTGGCATTTCTGCTGTTGAGCAGCGCCTTTGCCTTTCGAAGGGGTGACCAACCAGAAAAGATCGGTGCGGTCACCCTTTTACTAGGCGCAAGCCTGACGGTTCTTGTCGCTTCCCCGCTCGGTACCCGCTTTCAGAATGTCGAAGCCGGCATTCTCGTGATCGACATATCGATACTGGGCATTTTCCTATGGCTTTCAATTCAAAGCACCCGTTTTTGGCCGATCTGGATCGCAGCGATACTGGGCGCGGAAGTTGTCGTCCATGTTGCGCTCGCGATTGCGCCCGAAGTTGTTCCCCGAGCCTATATGCACGGTCTGGCGGTATGGGGCTGGTTTGCTCAACTGGCACTCGTGATCGCGACATGGCGGCACCGGAGGCGACTGAAGCGCCTGGGTGCCGACGCGCCCTGGAAGAGCTGATCAGCCTTACCTCTCCCGCGCGCGCCCAAGAATTCTCTGAGCGTCTCTTCGCACGCTTTGGTTCACTCGGCGACGCAGTATCGGCGCGTTCGGCAGAGCGGATCGAATTATTGGAGGATTCGCTTGAGATCGAACAAACCTTCCTCTGCTTCAGACGGGCGATGACCCAAATGCTCAGGGGACAACTCATGCAGCGGCCCATATTTTCCAGCGATGAGCATGTGCTGGATTATCTGCGCGGTCGCATGGCCTATGAGCCGATCGAGCAGCTACGGGTCTTGTTCCTCAACGCAAACAATGAGTTGATTGCGGACGAGGTGCTGGGCGTGGGTACAGTCTCTGCCGTGCACGCATGGCCGCGCGAAATTCTCAAGCGCTGCCTCGATCTCGAAGCGACGGCGATTTTGCTGGTCCACAATCATCCATCCGGCTGCCCGAGGCCATCAAGGTCAGATCGGGATTTGACGGAAAGGATCGCAAAAGCGGCGAAATGTCTCGACGTAGTCGTCCATGATCATCTGGTCGTGGCCCGGAATGGTACGACGAGCTTTCGAAAGGCAGGTTATCTGTGACCGGTAGATATTGCCTTGCTGGCGTGGCCTGCATGAGCCGCAAGTCCGGATCGCATCTTAAACTCGGGTCCGGAGGCCGTTCATGTTCTCCGCGCCGATAGCTTCGATAGACAAGCGCCGTGACGATGCCTGGCCCCCGGCCTGCCGAGCAGCGGCATGTCGAACCTTTCTGAAAATGGTGACCATCCTCAACAGCAGGATGGGAACGAAGTTGTCGTCGAACCCCTATCTGGCGTATCTGCTCGAAATCTATATCGCCGGGATCGACGGCGAAAGGATATACCCGGCCTGCTTTTCGCCCGAGCATGCATCATCGACTGCGCATCGTCGCTCGGCCCGGCTGGAGCAATGGGGGGCTGTTTTCCGGGAGGAGGATCCCGTGGACGGCCGATGCAACGATCTCAGGCTCTCGCATCCGACGAAGCAGGCTTTGGAAAGCGCAATCGATTTGCTGATCTGGCAATGCCTCAGCCTCGGTTCGGAAATTGGCGCGTCTGGACAATCTGGCAGATTGATGCCGATAGCGGAGATGAGGTACGATCAGCACGTTGGTACTATTCAGGATGTGAGTGACATGACCATCTTGCGCGGGAAGGTTATTGCGGGAGGGCGGATTGCCCTTCCCGCCGATATCCGCCGTTCGCTTGGCCTGCAGAATGGGGATACTGTCCTTTTCGAGGTCAATGGCGACGAAGTGCGCATTCGCCCCGCCCGCTCGGCGCTGCGACGAATACAGGAACGTTTGCGCGCCTTTGCGCCCAAGGAAGGACTAGTGTCCGAGGAGTTGATCGCTGAGCGACGGGCTGAGGCGGTACGTGACTGACGTTGATACAAAAGCCCTTTATGTTCTTGATGCTTCAGCTCTACTGTGCCTGCTGTTTGGCGAACCGGGCGCAGACCAAGTGGAAATGCGATTGACCGGTGCTCTGGTGTCGGTGGTAAATTACCATGAGGTGTTGGCAAAGCTCACCGATCACGGCGTAGATGCCGCTGAAGCGCAGATGATGCTGGCCGAACTCGATATCGACGTTGTGCCCGCCGATCGTGATCAGGCTGACGTTGGCGGAAAGCTGCGCCGGGAAACACGAGACATCGGCCTGTCGCTTGGGGACCGGTCCTGCCTGGCGTTGGCGCTGTGCCGAAACGCTACCGCTGTAAGCGCCGACCGGGCATGGGAAGCGCTGGATGTCGATGTGGTGGTCGAACTGGTGCGATGACCGGCATGCTGGATGGTGGAAAGCGGGATAAGAGACTGAACTGATGCGTACCGACCTCAATCATCTTCCGAGCGCCAAACAGCGCGAGCTCGACCGCGTCGTGGAAATGCTGTTTCAAGGCTTTCGTGAGGCGACGCAGGAAGCGAAAGGCCGACGCAAGTCTGCCCGGATTCTCAAGGTCATCCTGTTTGGATCCTATGCCAGGGGTGATTGGGTCGATGCTCCCTTCGACGCGAACCAGTTCACATCGGATTACGATATCCTGGTCATCGTCAACCAGAAGGAATTGACGGACGGCGCTCTCTATTGGGAAGAGACGGAGCAACGCCTGTTCGACGCCTATCAGGTGGAGAAGATCATCCGTACGCCGGTCAATTTCATTGTGCATACGCTGCAGCAGGTGAACGACGGTCTGTCCCATGGACGGCCGTTATTTACCGAGATCGCCAAGGATGGCGTGATCCTGTACCAGTCGGACGATCGGCCCCTCGCGAAACCCAAGCCGAAGACGCCTGAACAGGCGCATCTTATGGCAAAGGAATATTTCGAGGATTTATTTCCTGGGGCAATGTGGCGGTTTGAACTCGCCAAAATTAGCCTTGCCAATAATCGATTCAGCGATGCCGCTTTTGATTTTCACCAGACGACTGAAAAACTATATAAATGCGTTTTAGCAACGCTCACATTCTATGTTCCTCGCAGCACGAATGTCGTGTTTCTCAGGGGCATGGCGGAAGGGCTTGATAGACGGCTATTTGAGGCCTGGCCTCGCGCGATCCATGCCGATCGCGCCATGTTCCAGAAACTGAAGGACGGGTATCGCAAAGGCAAGTATTCAAGGCATTTTGATATTTCATCCGAAGAGCTTGAATGGCTCATCGGGAAAATAGAAATCCTCGGCTCCATTGTGCATGAGGTCTGTTCCGGACATCTTACAAAGTTGAAACTCGACGCGGAAAAATCAGAAAATTCAAAACATCGTCCCTATAAGTAGCAATCCAAATCGATTGGCAACGCCGCATGCCTATCCGGCATCCATGCTTCTGGTGAGCTATTCACCCACCGGCAGACCTTTGTTCCTATCTTGGAGAATGCGGCGATTAATGGCCATATTCACCGCACACTATGCGGCAAATATCCTTGCTCTTTGCAGTGAATGCCTTCTATAATCACCGCCAAAGGCACGGTGATTATGACATATATCCACGAACTGCCAGGCTGGCCGGATTTGCGCTGGAGCGCCGAGACGCTTGCCCAGCCACTCGCTGCCGTGCGCCATCGTCAAGGACGGTTGATCGGCCACATGGAAGCACTCGGCTTCCCGCTACGCGCGGAAGCCGTGCTGCAAACCTTGACCGAAGATGTACTTAAATCCAGCGAGATCGAGGGTGAGATGTTGGACAGGGAGCAGGTGCGTTCATCCATCGCCCGCCGCCTGGGCATGGACATTAGCGGCTTGGTCGAGGCCGATCGAAGCGTCGAAGGCGTCGTGGAAATGATGCTCGATGCTACTCAAAACTATACGCAGTCGCTGACTGCGGAACGGCTGTTCGACTGGCACGCGGCGCTGTTCCCAACGGGGCGCAGCGGCATGAGCCGCATCACCGTCGGATCCTGGCGCACCGCCGAAGGTGGCGCAATGCAGGTGGTCTCGGGCCCTATCGGCCGCGAGCGCGTCCATTATGAGGCTCCCATAACAGCGCGGCTCGACACGGAAATGACGCGCTTCCTCCACTGGTTCGAAACAGCTACGCCCGATCCTGTCCTGAAAGCCGGGATCGCACATCTGTGGTTTGTCACCATCCATCCTTTCGATGATGGAAACGGGCGCATCGCACGCGCCATCGCCGACCTTGCCTTGGCGCGTGCGGAGGGAACGCCACAACGTTTCTACAGCATGTCCGCACAAATCCGCATTGAACGTAAAGTTTATTACGACATGCTGGAAGCGACACAAAAGGGCAGTCTGGACATCACGCCCTGGCTGTTGTGGTTCATTGACTGCCTCGACCGCGCTTTTCAAGGTGCTGAGCTCATTCTCGCCAATGTGATGCGCAAAGCCCGGTTCTGGGAAGCGGTTCAGGGGCAGCCGCTGAACGACCGTCAACGCAAGCTCATCAACCGGCTACTGGACGGCTTTGAAGGCAAACTCACCAATGCCAAATGGGCGACCATGACGAAAGCCTCGTCGGACACGGCCCTGCGCGACATCAACGATTTGCTCCGACGCGGTATCCTCGCGAAAGACTCCGCCGGTGGTCGCAGTACGAGCTATTCACTCGTTCCGGAACCGACCGGTGGTGCAGGATAAATTTCATGTCCGCGTAGGACTGGATCTCGCTGGTGACGCCAGACATTTTCCCGCGCCGGGCCGAAGATCCGAGCTAGAGATGGAACGTACTGACAGGACAAAAATACCGGGAGCTTGATTGAGTCCTGCTCTCACGGCATAGTACCAATGCGGGCTGGAATCTGGCAGCCGCCCGCAGGATTTTCCTGTCAGGTATCTCGAAGCTCGACATACGGGTCGAGCGCCGGTTGCGTCGTTGGGCGACAACTCGGCTCACCTCACATCGCTTCTCCCTTGCACTTGCGAGGACGGCGCTGCCACGTCGTGAGGAACCGTGATTTCATGTCGTCTGAAAATGTCAAACCGCCAGAAGGCCTGAGAGACGATGTCGCTCAGGAAAACGCAAGTTCGGAGATCGCCGACGTGCGACATATCTATGAAATCGAAGCGCCGCGGCTGCAGCGATATTTCCAGAGTCGCCTGCGCTCGCGGGATGACGCCGGCGATCTCGTACAGGAATCCTTTGTCCGCCTGGTCGGTTGCATGGCCAGGACAAGTCTTCCACGACCGGCAGCGTATCTCCAGCGTATCGCGCGAAATCTTCTTCTGGATCGGTACAAGCGCCTCGAGACCCGACTCTTGGCGTTTCATGTGCCGATCGGCGAAGACTTCGAAGTGGCCGTCGCGCCGGACCAGGCCGCACGCATCGAGGCCGAAGACGTGATGCGGATTTACAGGCGCGCCCTTGACGAGCTACCTCAACGGACGCGAGAGATATTCCTAGCTCACCGGGTGGAAGAGCTGACCTACCGGGAGATCGCGGAAAGCATGGGGATTTCCATACCAACTGTGCAGTACCATGTAGCCCGAGCGCTCGCCCATATCGACGCAGCACTGGAACAGGAATGATGGAAGACAGCGATCCGCCACGGCGGCATGGACAGCTCAGGGAAGAAGCCGCCGATTGGTTCGCGATCATGCGCAACCCGGAGGAAACGGAGATCAGACGCAAGGAATTCGAAGCATGGCTGGCACGAGGCGCGCTTCATCGTGCCGCCTATAACCGGATTGCCGAAGCCTACAGCATCGGAAAGCGTCTGAAGTATCAGCCAGAGGACGACGCCCTCGTTTCTGGCAAAGATTCCAGCGATGATATCCGTCAGAGCGAGCCACGACGACCAGCAAAGAAGCGTGCGGTGCTTATTGTGGCGATGCTCGGTGCCGTTGCCCTTGTAGCACACTTGGCTGCAGGTTCGCCGCGCGAGGACGTGAAGCACCCATCGCTAGCCATGGACTCGCCGCCTGGGGCATCTGATCGGTCGGGCCAGAAACTTACCACAGCAATCGGTGAAATCCGGTCGTTTCGGCTCGAAGACGGCTCTGTCGTCGCGCTCGACACCAATAGCCTCGTTTTGGTGGATTTCGACGTCCAGCAACGACATCTTCGCTTGTTGCGTGGTCGGGCCCGGTTCACCGTCGCTCATGAGGAACGCCCTTTTACGGTTCATGCCGGACGTGGAACAGTGACAGCGCGTGGTACGATCTTCGACGTCAATCTCCTGCCCGACAACGGGGTTGTCGTTCGGCTGGTAAGAGGCGCCGTCGACATCGCGACTGACGTCTCCGGACCGGAGCGTGCACACCGGGCGATTCGACTTACCCCCGGCCAGCAGGTCGAATTGCCGAATGCCCCGACACCCCTTGCCCCCGAGATCGTCAAGGCAGAGACCGATGATAGGGAATGGCCTGATGGACTGAAGGAATATAGGAATGTTCGCTTGGGAGATTTGTTCGCGGAGGCCAACCGCTATGCCGATATCCCCCTGGTCAGCGAAACACCCGATATAGGCGATGTTCGGATCTCCGGAAATTTTCGGATAAACGACAGCCCCCGCCTGGCGCGCAATCTGGGAGACGTGTTGGGGCTAGCGGTCATTAGCGAGCCCAACGCCATTGCCCTTGCCCGTCGCTGCCCCACCCCTCCGAAAGAAAATTGTCGTCCGCCCTCATAGTTGGCTCTCTATGCTCGTCGCTGTCTCCAATCGAACGGGTCTCGAACGAGACCGGATTAAAGTTGGGGGCAATGATGAAAGAGTTTGGACGTTGGGCGGTCAGTTCGGTGTTCGCGCTTGCGCTAATAGGGATGCCGACACCCTTGCTGGCTGCACCGGGACAAAGGCTGGAATGGAACCTCGAACGGCAGGACCTTGACGCCGCGCTACGCACAATCGGTCGTTCGAGCGGCCGCGAGATCATTTTTTCCCCGGAGGCGGTCAGGGGACGGCAAGCTCCGCCTCTCAGCGGAACCTACACCGCGCTTGAAGCGGTCGAAACGATACTCAGGGGCACCCGTCTGATCGCAGTGGAACGCGATGGGACGATTCTAATTCGGCAGCGATTTTCAAACGTCAATCAAGAAGCAGGTCAAGGCATGACTGGAGAGGAGATCATTGTTACCGGCTCGCTGATCGCCGGTGCTTCTTCTCCTTCACCCATGCAGGTCGTGAATCGCGAACGGATGCTGGACAACGGCTATAATAGCCTTGCAGAGTTTATCCGATCTTTACCGGTAGCTTCAGGCGCGGGGCAAAATCCGGGTATCGGGCAAAATGTCCCTGAGAGCGTCGGCAGCAACCTCGGCGGGGCCAGTTCGATCAATCTTCGGGGCTTGGGTTCCGATGCAACCATCACGCTGCTCAACGGCCACCGCCTCGCCTTCAACACTGCCGTTCAGTCGATCGACATTTCGGCCATTCCTCTCGCTACCGTAGAGAGAATGGAGATCGTAACAGATGGAGCATCCGCCTTGTACGGCTCTGATGCCATCGCCGGTGTGGCGAACATCATTTTGCGAAAGGACTATAGCGGCCTGACAACGCGCGCCTATTGGGGCGCCTCCACCGATGGCGGAAACGTACAGCAGAATTATAGTGTTACGGGCGGCACGACATGGAATTCCGGCGGCTTCATCCTCGCCTATGATTATGCCCACTCGACGCCCATTCTTGCACGCCAGCGCGACTATGCTGCAACCCGCTCTCCGAGTCTCACTCTCTATCCAGGCTTTGATCGCCACAATGTCCTTCTGAGCGGACATCAGGATATCGCCCCCGGCCTGACGTTCAGCATTGATGGCCTGTATGGCGAGCGGAAAACCGATCGGGCATTTGCATCATCGAACACGGGAGACTACCGAGTTCAAGGACTGCGCAGGACGACAAACACCAGAACGATTAGCGTGGCGCCCAATATCGAATTTGAAGCAAATTCGGACTGGAAGATCACGTTCTCAGGCGTTTACGCTGAGGATCGCACTTTGGCAAAATCCGACAACTATTGGAACGGTGCTCTTTCGAGTACGGAACTCTGCTACTGCAATAAGGCTTTCAGCTTGGAAGGCATTGCGAGGGGCACGTTGTTCGACTTCGGCGCAGGCCCTGTCAAGGCGGCGGTCGGTGGCGGCTATCGAAAGAACTATCTGCACTCCTATAATCGGCTTGTCGACAATGGGCAAAGCATTGAAGCGAGCCAGGACAATCGCTACGGGTTCCTGGAGATCAATGCCCCTATTGTCCGATCGGAAGACGGCGGCGCGCTTGTCCAATCACTCATTCTCAGTGGCGCGGTTCGCTATGAGGATTATCCGGGGATAGGAGATGTGGCGACGCCCAAGCTCGGCGCCGTGCTCGCGACTGGCTACGGCCTGACGTTCAAATTTTCGTGGGGCAAATCCTTCAAGGCACCCACGCTATATCAACTCCACAGCGTTCAAGCTGCCGACATTTATGATATCGAGATATTCGGAGGATCAGCATATCCCTCTGGAACGGTTGGCCTGTATAGCGGCGGTGGCAATCCAGACTTAAAACCCGAACGATCCAAGAATTGGACCGCCTCCGCAATTTTCCAACCCGCATTCTCACCGAACTCAAAGATCGAGGTGACATATTATTCGATCCGCTATCGTGATCGGATCGTGACACCAGTCACATATATCACCCAGGCGCTCAGCAATCCGATTTATGCTGACCTCGTGAGCATCAATCCAACCACCGACGAGATCAATGCAGCACTCGACGGAGTCTTGTTCTTCAACAATTCGAGCGGCCCTTGGGACCCCTCGAAGGTGGGGGCGATCATTTACAGCCAGTATGCCAACGCGGCGCGACAGCGTATCAGTGGCGTAGATGTGAGCCTAAGTCATCGGATGGAATTCGACCAGATGGGGGAAATCTCTCTTTGGGCGAACGGCAGCTATATCGAAAGCCAACAACGCCTCAGCGCCTTGCAGCCGGAAACCGAACTGGCCGGTAGCCTGTTCTTCCCACCTCATCTTCGAGGCGTCGCTGGCTTCACGTGGGAGAATGGGCCTTTCAGGCTTACCCCCGTCGTGAATTATGTCGGTGGAGTGAAAGATCGACGCGCGACGGTTACATATGACGTCGGTTCGATGACCACGTTCGATCTGACCTCCCGGCTGAAGATAGACAGTGAATCGCCGATTTTCCGAGGGATGGATATCTCGCTGTCCGCACAGAATGTCTTCAACGACAAGCCCGCCCTCATTTCGACAACCTCGGTCAGCCAGACGCCTTACGATTCGGCCAATTACTCGCCTTGGGGTCGTTACATCAGCTTTTCGATTTCGAAGTCCTGGTGAACGGACATGAGATCTGTTGCCCTGCTGGCGGCATGCGCCGGCGTAATCGCGGCTGCTTCTCATGCAGAGGCAGCCACCCCTGAAACTTCGCCGGCTTGCCGCAATCTCCTTGATGATGGCGCAAACGGGCATGCTGACAAGCGCGGTGTCACGACGACCGATCTGATCGGTTTGCGCGATATCGGGCCGAACTTCGGCACTGATCTGCCCGAAAGTCCCTTGGCGCTGTCGCCCGATGGCAAGCATCTCGCCTTTGTCATCAGCCGGGCGGATCCGGTGTTGAATGACTATTGCCAGGCGCTCGTAACAATCGATGCTGAAAGCCATGCCCCAGCCCAGATTGTCGACATGAGCAATGGGCTAATTATCGGCGCACCGACCATTCGTGGCTTGCGGATGATCAACGGATCACCGATCGTCAACAGTCCGCACTGGTCACCAGATGGCCGCTATCTCGCCTATTTGGTATCGATTGAGGGTATCCCTCAAGCCCGTGTCATATCGGTTGAGAGAGCAACCGTCCTATTTACAACGACTTCCCAAACAGCGGTTCGCCAGGTTGCATGGACGGCGGGCGGGAAGCTGCTATTTGGGAATGAGCCTGAAGCTGCGCGGCTTGAAGTTGAGATCGACCGGCGAGGCAGAGATGGTTTTCGCTATGATGACAGCTTCATACCCAATCGAGAGGCGCGCCCATCCATTCGAGCGCCCGTTCCGACCGAATTTCATTCTTCTACGGCCAGTGGCACCGATATTCGCCCAGCGAGCAGCGAAGAGCTTGCCACACATACGGACGCTGCGCCTGATCGCCCATCAAATGGCCTCATCCAATCCGTGGCGGGAGGAGGAAACGTCACAGCCCAACTCGTGCAGCGGGAACCAGCAAGTCTCACGTCACCCATCGACCTTTGGTTGCAATATGGCGATGGGCAAAGGCGCCGATGCGATGATCCAGTCTGTGCGGGCGGCATCCTCAAGATGTGGTGGACCGGGAATGGACAGAGGCTCCTCTTTCTTCGGCGGGCCGGCTGGGGAAACAGCGAGTTGCAACTCTACAGTTGGGACACGCGATCTGCCCCAGCCATCATACTGAAAACGCATGATCTCATCACCGGCTGCCAGTTGGCATCCACCACGCTTATTTGCCTTCACGAAGCGTCCAGCCAGCCGAGGCGGATCGTTCAAATCAACACAGATACTGGTGTCTTGACGACGCTGTTCGATCCCAATCCATCCTTCCATAAGTTGAGGAAAGGAAGCGTCGAACGACTGCACTGGACCAATGATGTCGGTATAGAATCCTTTGGCGACCTGGTTCTGCCCCGCAATCGCCCTCGCAACGGTAAAATGCCGCTGATCGTCGTGCAGTATCTCACCAGGGGCTTCCTGCGTGGCGGTGTGGGCGATGAGTATCCGATTTTTCCGTTTGCCGAGCAGGGCTTTGCCGTTCTCAGCCTACAAAGGCCGGCTGACTACTACACGACGGTCAAGGATGGTTCGGTACGCACTGCGCTGGAAGCTCAAGTGTTGAACCAACGCAACTGGAATGACCGACGCAGCGTCCAATCTGCCTTGATAAAGGGGATTGAGTTGGTTGTCTCTCGGGGGAACATCGACACGAAACGTATAGGCATTACCGGCCTGAGCGATGGCGTATCGACGGTGCAATTTGCATTGGTGAATTCCCCTGGTCTGTTCGCGGCGGCGTCCATCTCGACGGGGTTCCAGGAACCTAAATCGACACAAATTTACGGTGGGTCGGCCTGGGCAAAGCAGCTTGTCGCTATGGGCTACCCGCCCTTGAACGAAGATCAGACAGAATTCTGGTTGAATACGTCCATTGAACGCAACATCGACAAAATCAATCTACCAATCCTCATGCAGGTCTCAGACAACGAATATCTGATGGCGATGGAGAGCTACGGGATTCTGAAAGCTTATAATCGACCAACGGAACTATATGTTTTCCCAAATGAAAATCATATCAAAAACGGCCCCGCGCATCGTTTAGCCATCTATGCCAGGAACATTCACTGGTTCAAATTCTGGCTGGAACGGGAAGAAGACGCATCAATCCAGAAGAGTTCGCCCTATGAACGATGGGACTCCCTGGCGTCGCGGAAGGACAAAGTGCCATAGAAAATCTTCATTGCGCCTTCACAGCCGCGACCCATGCTTCAACATCGACCAGTTCGAGGATTCGGAAATGCATGTGATTATTCCCGTCTCCTTCCAACTCGATCGCTGCCTCAACCGATGAGCGATCGATGAGTTTGACCGCTGCGAGATGTCCCCCGAGAAGCATATCTCTGATTTTGCTCCGATTGCGTTCAACCAGTCGTTGCAGGAAACCGTCAGGGCCACCTTTCGTTCTCCGGTGGAGGATCGAGTCAGGTAGGCGGGATTTGAACGCCTTTCGGACAATTGATCTGTTTTCGCCTTCCATGCAAAAGAACCAGGAAGGAATGCGAAGACACGTCTCGATGATGGGCTGCGACATGAGGGGATTGATCATTGGCAGTACAGTTTCCCTCCTGAAGCCCTCAAGATGGTTTTGTATCTGGATGAGATAGGCAATATGCGCTGCCTTGCCCGGCAATTCACCGACCGGTACATCCAGCCACGGATGCGCAAATTGCACGCCCGACCGGTTTACAAAATCCCGATTCAGTAAATCTGCCTTTGGTTTCCAGCGATATTGCGGATTGCGCAACCACGCGCGGCGTGACGCTAAGGCTACACAGCGTATGATGCTGGTTTCTGCCATGTCAGCGATTTCTGCGGCGGTCATCAATGTCCCTCGCCCAACTCCTTCAAAGAGAAGACGATCCGCTATCGGGAGAACCGATTGCTGAAAACAAAAGACGTTGTCGCCACCGGATCCATTGAAAAACGCTTCGGCACCTACCGCGCTGGCGACAACACAATAGGCCTGATCTCCTGACTGGGCAAAGGACCTCGCCAACGGCCGAGGCAAATGAGCGGCATGGCTCATTTCGAGATCGGTATCATCGGTGTTAAAAAACATCTCCTCAAGGGGAATATCGAGGAAATTTGCGATTTCACGAGCGTAGTAACGCTCATCGCCGGCACTCTCATCAGTTACGAGCGTCAGGCCTGTGACCTTCGCTCCTGCGTGAACAGCGACAGCCGCTACAATCGATGAGTCGAGCCCGCCAGATAGTCCGACAACCAGATTCTGAAACCGTGAGGCCCATGCACCTATAGCGGAGAAAAGCGTCGCTCGCAGATCCGATATCGCCTCTCCCGGATCGTCATAATACGCCTGTCGACCTGCATAGGCCCAAGGCTGCCACCTTTGCGCCAGCCTGCTCTTCCCTTGCTGAATGCTCAACTGAAATCCAGCCGGAATTTCATTCAATTCAGCAATGCATGTCCGACTCGTTCTCAGATTTGTGAAATACAGATGCTGGCCCAACTGTTCGTCGTCTGTGACATAGTCGAGAAGACCTGCTTGGCAAAACAGCCCCATATCGGAACCGAATGTCGTCATGCCCGATGATTTCATATAATAACATGGCATCCCACCTGACGGGTCACGGAATACAGTGGCTTCGTCACGATCCTCATCGTAAAGAATCGTAACATATGAGCCCCAATATTTTTCGAGGAGAACGGCTCCATCCTTGGTAAATACGTCGTCGGCGTCTACAGGATCGAGGAGATCGACTGGTCTATTTGTGCTATCTCGGCGATAGAGCCACCCCAGCAGGACAGCCGTTCTCGGCGGCCGGGTAACAATTGCCACCGGCTGATCGGAAAAAAACAGGAAATTTGGGCGGATTACCGCCGGACTCAATCCGGTGGAGGCTGTCAGTTCAGCCGCTCGCACATGGCATAAATTGTCCGGGCCCGACAAGGCCAGATAGCGGGCGCGCTTCACAGGATCAGCACCGGCACATATTCACGCGCCTTGTCGCGATGGTCGCTGACGCTGCTTTCGCCCTTTTGAACCCAGCAATGCGCGCCGAATGGGCCCGTACGGACGCCGATTACGAGATTGAATGGCACACCATATCTGGTCAGGGATCTGGCAAGTGCGAATGACCGCACCAGACAACGGTTTTCGGCCGAGAGAAGCAGATCGATGAGCCGGTAGGATCCAACCAAACTGCTAATATTACTGGAGCATTCTTGCCCACGACTTAGTTGAATCCGTCGTTGCAACTTTGCGACTGCCGCAGCCAACCCCGCCCGGCGTATTACGGCAAAAGCCCATAGCTGGTCGATGACAGCAACCATGACATGCCTCAAGGAAGCCCGCCTTTGCTCATCAAAATAGGATGCAGTGATAACCGGCATATTTCCCGTTGGCGCTATGGTGGAAGCGCATCCTCCTTCACAAACAAGACCGGATTCGAGCAATATTTCGGCGTCGCCCGGTATAGCCATCTGCCCCTGTTCCAACCGCAAAAGAGCAGCGCTCCCACGAGGTGACAGCTTGAAATAGCGATTATGATCCAGATCCAGGATCAGTGGGACTGAACCGACCCAGGCGTAGGAAACACCCGATCGAAGAATATACGCCATGAGCAATTCTCTAATTGTTTGGCGCGCAAGCACCGCTTGCGCGCCATAGTTGCTCAGTCGTCGGAGAGACCGGACTGCAGCTTCTGCTGCGCTTGATCAATGCTCACGCCGTTGTTGCCCTTGGTCTGCTCGATCGCCGGGCCGAGATCGATCAGGTCGATGTCCGAATGGTTGTCGCGTTCCATACTTACCTCCTTCTTGGACTTGCTGCGAAGTTGCAGCTCCTGGAAGGTAAATCAGGAGACGCCTGATCAGCGATCTTATAAGGTCGCATACGCGAGATTAACTGGTACTGCCCCTCGAGCAGGCCATTGTTGACGGTGATGGTACCATATAAATATCTGATTTTATTGATCGTGGTTATAAAGAGATTGCTTCCCATATCCTGCCCACGCGACGGATTCGTCGTCGGTGGTAGGCCCAAAGAACCTCAAAACGGTCGGGACCTCGACCGGAAATGGTCGCGATCCCGACCGCCTGGAGTTCGTCCGCAAGGTTGCGCAATACCCGAACTTCCCCGAGACGGGCGATGTGGAGTCGCTCCGTCGCCGATCGAAGCGCCCTTCTATGTTCATGATCGCCGGAAGCCTGTGCGATCGCCTGAAACAGGTTCGTTGCCGCCATCGCTACTGCCTGCCCTTCGACTTGCATCCCGACATAGGGTTTTGCGTCGAAGTCAATGTCCAGACGGTTTGCCTTGAGTACCAGGCGTACCAGGTGACCATGCCAGCGGTAGAGATCGCGCAAGGCATCGGTTGTTATCGTCGGCAAACGATAGCCACCGCCAAAAGCAATCTCTAGCATATGCTCGCCGACGAGACGCTGCGCCGCGTCGCGCAGGGGTGAGACCGATACGCCATATTCGGCGGCCAGCGCTCTCTCGTTGAGGATAGCACCGGACGCGAACCGCCCGGCCATGATATCGGCCTTGAGGAGCAGATAGGCCCTTTCGGCCAGGACGGGTTCGGGAGACATGCCGGACTGCGCCGTTCATCAAGCCGGCCGTATGGCAGCAGCCCCGCCCCTTGAAGCGAGTCGTGCGACAGCCGTTGCCTGATGACGGCTCACGACGTCAAGAATGTCGCGTTCCAGATCCCACAGGTCGTCCTGGAGAAGAAGTTCGTCAGGTATCGCCATCTTGTGCTCCACTGCGAAGAGGAAAATAAACAGGTGAGACGCCGTCATCCGTAGCGCATGCGCGCAACGGATATGGTCCTCAAGCGAGGCCGTGCCGGCCCCGCCCTCGAGTTCGCGGATCCAGCGTTCAGTGCGGCCGACAGATTTTCCGAGGCTACGCTGAGAAATTCGGTCTCTGCGTCGCCACCGTTCGACGAGCTTTCCGGAAAGCTCCTTGATCGATGAGAATATGTCACCATCGATCGCTTGGGGACTTTGAAGCGTCATCTGCAGGTCTCCCTGTCAGCGGCTCAAAAGTCCAAGTCACATCGCCTATGCGTGGCAATTTGTTGTAAATAAAACCGATCGTCAAGATACAGATCATTGCGCATGCGAGACCAATTTCTGGCAGCCGCTCGAAATTATCCAGCGTCCGCGACTATCGGGGAGAACGACGGGCAGAACGCCCGGTCTTGAGGGGCATTTCGCGGAAAGATTGGATGACCTTGATGTCTTCGGCTTCCTGCATGTGGATCAGGGCCGACAGGTAGAGTCTCCAGACCTGTGGCAAAGGATGGATGGCCTCCGACCTACCTGCGGCTTCGACAATCTCATCGACGAGGCGTGAGAGGGTGTTGGAGGTACCGACATGTCGAACTTTACGTCCGCCAAGACGGTCCAGCTTCGGGTCAACCAATTCCGCGATGAGATCGTCCGCCGCACATTGATGGAGAAGATCGACGGCAATGAACAATGTTGTTCCATAAGGCAGAAAATCTCCGGCGAGATGACATAGCCGGCAATGGCATTGCAGGAACAGATGGATGCCCTCGTCGGACAGTTGAAGCTTGTAGGCCCTAGACTGCTGACTCCCCATAGTCGTTCTCCCGGCGCAGGCAGCGATTCTTTCGCGGTCGATATGCCTGCGAGGTTATCGACTCTGCGCGAAGTGAGCGATCCCGGGACAAGGAACAGAAGGTGAAACCGGAAATATACTTCCGGTTTGCGGAAGTGAATTTCCGATAACCGGAACTGAAGTGCCTCAAACCGGAAGTGAGATTCCTCCCCCCTTGTGCGGGGAATGGATTTCTCGCCACTCAAGACCGTGTCGAGACGGCAGCAAGGGCGAGAATTTCCGAGTGATCGGCAGCCTGCATCCGCCTCATGCCCACCCAGGGAGAATTGCGGTTATGACCAGAAAGCATTCCAGTCGCACGGCGATGCTCGTCGCTCTCTTGACGGGCATTATGCCCCTCCATGGCGCGGCAGCGCAAGGCATGTCGCCAGAAAGGCACGAACCTGCCCGAAGCACACAGGGCTCGGCCTCGCTGCACGAGGCTGCCGCCGAAGCCCAGGTGAAACTGCAGCAGACCTTCACGAACCTGCAGTTCGAGGATTTCGGTCCCGCCCCGGTCGAAGGACCGATCTATCAGGCTATGGCGGGCGGAAAGATCGTCTATTATGCGCCACGGAGCGAACATCTGCTGTTCGCGACGGTCTATGACCGCAACGGCGTCAATCTAACCGCGCTGGCGCAGGAACAGGCTGCAACGCGGCGGCTGAAGGCAATCGATCCTGGCAAAGCGCTGGCGATCGGCCCTGTAGATGCCCCCACCGTCATCGAATTCACCGACCCCGACTGTCCCTATTGCCAGGCGCTGGATCGTTTCTGGAGCGCCAAGGCGGTGGAGGGCAAGCCGGTGAGACGTCTCATCTTCTTCGTAAGCGGCATTCACCCGACCGCAGCGGCGAAGGCGGAACATATCCTCTGCTCGCCCGATCGCGCTACAGCCTTCAAGGCAGCCTATTCCGGTCAGACCCCGCCCGTGCTGCGGCAATGCGCCGCTGGCCATGACAAAGTGGCTGAGGACGCCGAACTGGTCGCCAAGGTCGGCGTCTCGGGGACACCGACGCTGATCGCCGACGGCAAGCTTATTTCAGGCTTCCAGCAGGCTGAACTCGAGGCATTTCTTGACCGGCACGCGAAGTCGGCACCGGCAAAGGCTGTGTCCGATGTGCAGCGCTGACCTGAAGCGCGCCATCGGGGCGACGCACATTCTCATTCCGGAGGGCATCCCGCCCGGCCTCAACCGTGCCGGTCTGATGAACCAGGATGCCGGCGGCGGCGGGCTCATGGAGCCGTCCACCGACGCCCCGGCCGACACCGATCCTCTTTCGATGCCGGCAGGCTTTCGTTGGACGGCTCCTCTTTGGAGCAATGCCATGATGCGTACACTCGGTAACAAGGCCCTGGCGGTGGCCAATCTCGGCCTCCCTTTAGGCGCGATGGCCCTGATGGGCGGTCCCGCCCATGCCTTCTCGGCGCCCGCCCAGGGCGACCTCGGCTACGATATCTACGATATCGTCGTGAACCAGGGCGTGAAGGGCCCGATGGGCTTCGTGGGCGGCGTCGCCGCCTTCCTGTTCGGCGTTTCGCGCCTCTTCTCGAACATCATGATCGGCATCCCGACCATCGTCGCGGCGGTCTGCCTGATCAAGGCGGATTCCATTCTCCAGACCTTCGGGATGGTCGTCTGAGACGCGCGGCAGGACTGCGCCCCGGCTGACCGGGGACATGCCTATGCCGCCACCAAGCTGGGGACCGATGGTCGGTCCCCGGAAACCGGCACCTTCACAGGTGTCATGAAGCAGGAGGAGAAGGGCAATGGACGAACGCCTTCCGCAATATCTGCATCGGCCGGTCCAGATTCTTTGGTTCGGATCGGACGAGTTCCTGCTCGCGACCTCGAGCATCTTCGTGGCCGCGATCGTAGGCGGACTTGTCGGCTGGGCGCTCATCGCCGCCCTTCTCCTTTTCATCCCGTGGAAGCGGACCAAGCCCAGGGGCTATTTGCCTCATCTCGCCTGGCGCTGGGGCCTTGTATCCTTCCCCTATTATCCGGGTCCCACGCAGACCCGGTTCTTCGAGTAGGCGCCATGGGCATCTTCAAACGCAAGGAAGAGGGCGCTGACCCGTTGCTGGGTAAGCCGGCAAGCTATGGCATCCATCGCTATCTGCAGGGCTCGGCGAACCTTTTCGAGGAGAACCGACTGCTCAAGGTCGCGATCGCCGGCATGTTCGGTGTTACCGCGGTCCTGGGCGTGGTGATCTACACGACGAACCAGAATACCCGCACCATCATCGTGCCGTTCGGCGCCACAGGCGATCTTCATGTCTCCGGGAACAAGCCGTCCGAGGCCTATATCGTCTCGATGACGCGCAACGTCGTCGCACTGTCGGGAACATGGTCGGCCTATTCGGCGGACCGGCAGTTCCAGGAGCTGCTCGGCCTCGTCCACCCGTCCGCTTATAGCGCCATGCGCGAAAGCCTGAACGTCATACTCGACGAACTGGCGAACAACCCCACGCTGTCGATCGCCACCTATATCCGGGGCGATCAGCCGGTGCGGTGGACCGCTCATGAAATCGTCGTGCCTATCGAGAAGGTGCGCGTCATCGGCGGCGTGATCCGCAAATTCCGCGGGATATTGCGCATCGGCTACGGCATCGAGAATGGCCGTTTCTGGCTGACGCGCCTTTCAGAGGAGCAGTTCGATGCCGAAACTCGCTGACCGCGAGATGCCGATGCGCCGCGCCCTGACGCTTTCCCTGCTGCTTGCGGCGGTGCCCGCAACGGCGCAGACGATCCATGCGCTTCCTGATCAGACCAGCCATATTCGCCTGTCCAACCGCGACATCAATCATGTCGTGTGCGAGGGCGGCGAGATCGAGGACATCAAATTCTCCGCCGAGAAGGGCCTTGCCGTGGAAAAGGGCGGCCCTGACGCCTGGATCAAGTTCCTCGCCCGTGAGATCGACGATGCCGGTCAGGTGACGCGCACTTATGTGACGCAGCCTTCGGAATTCTTCGTGCACTGCAACGGGGCCACCTATCCGCTCTATGCCGAACCTGCAGAGATTCCCGCGCAGACGGTGGTGCTGATGCCCGGCGCGCGTCAGCGCGCGCAGGCGAACAATGAATTGATGGCGGCGCTGGCCGACGAGGATCGCGCCGTCTCGATCACCCTGTCCCTGCTCGATGATCGCATCCCTGCTTCTTTCAGCGAGGTCGCGCCGTCCGGCGGCACGGTCGGCATTCCGGCCGCGCCGGGCGTGTCGATCACAGAGCGGCGGCGTATAGCGATCGAAGGCGCCGGGCTGTCGGCTTCCGAATTTCATCTGCAAGCGGCCGCACCGGTCACGCTCGATGAACGGCTACTGGTCGATCCGATACTTGGGGAGCGCATTTTCTCGGTCACCCTGGATCGGGTTCGCCTCGCCACAGGTGAAACGGCCCGACTTGTCGTCGTGCGCCGGGGAGCCGGGCAATGAACGGCGAAATGAACAAAGACCCGGCAGAGGGGCCGGAAAGCTTGTCGCCCTACCAGGCGCATCTTGCCGCGCAGAATGCGCGGGACGGAGATACGGCCATGCGCCGTTCTGCAACGGCCTTGCCTGACTGGAAGGCGCTGTGGGGCAGGATGTCGGCGAAGCAGAAATTGCGCGCGCGCCGGCTCCTGGTCGGCGTGGCGGTCGGTGCGCTGGGGATCGGTCTTTATGTCGCTTCGGGCGGCGAGGAGGAGGTCAAGCTCGCCAATCCGGCATCCTCGCTGAACATGGGTGCCGGGCTGCGCGGCGACAGTCTCGAGGTGAAGCTGCGGGGCGACCTGAAGAAGGTCCTCGATGGCCAGCAGCTCCTGGGCGACAGGGTCAGCGCGATCGAGGAAGGCAAGGTCGTTCCAGGGTCTCGCGCCGGGGACAGCAAGACACCGGGAGGTATCGACGGGGATCTGCCTCCTGCCCTGCCGGACAGCGTACCCGCTCTTCCCTATCCGCCGGAAACCGGCGACGTCAGCGCGGATGCCGACAAGCTGCCGGTGCCGCCCACCGGGCCGGTTGCGCCGCCTGCTCCGCCCGCCCCGCCGGTGGAAAAGACAGTCGGTGCGATCGGGACAGCGACCGGTCAGGTGATGGCCCAGGGCGCGATGGATGCTTCAGCCTCGTCCAAAAAAAAGAATCGGACGATCTATTTACCGCCTGGTTTCATGAAGGCGCGACTGCTGACCGGGATCGACGCCCTGGCGAGCCGGGACGCGACCAGTAATCCCGAACCCATCATCGCCCGGGTGCAGGCGCCCGCCGTCCTGCCCAATGAGGTGAAGGCCAATCTTGCGGGCTGCTTCGTCGTTGGAAACGCGACAGGAAGCCTCGCGAAAGAACGGGTCGAGGTGCAACTCGTCTCCTTGTCCTGTGTCGACTTCGACGAACATTCCATCGTCGATCAGCCGGTCAAGGGCTTCTTCGTCGATACCGATGGCAAGAAGGGCCTGTCCGGCAAGGTGGTGACGCGGGCTGGGGCAACGCTGGCCCGCGCCTTCATCGCGGGCACTATCAGCGGCATCTCGCAATCGGTTGAAAGCACTTTCGGCAATACCTCGACCTCGGCACTGGGCACCGTGCGCACCCTCGACGCTGGCGATGCCGCCAAGACCGGGATTGCCGGTGGCCTATCGAAATCCTCGGACAAGCTCACCGATTTCTATCTCGATCTCGCCCGTCAGGCAGGCCCCATCGTCGAGGTGGGCGCCGCCAAGGATGTGGTCGTGGTGATCCAGGAGGGCGCCACTCTCGAGATCAAACCTGGCGCAGGAGGGAAATTCTGATGCGCGTCCCAACAGGAGGCAATATGAAAAGTCACATTCCCGTCATGACGCGAGCTTGCCGCGCGTCTCTGCTCGCGCTCCCCCTCGTTGCGCTTTCGGCCTGCGCGACGGTCGGCTCTATGATGTCGCCCTATAGCGAGAAATTCTCCTGCAAGAATAGCGACCATGGCCAGTGCATCCATCCTGACCAGGCCTATGCAGACGCGGTTGCGGGCCGTGCCTCCAAATCCGATCCCGCCGTCACCAACGATCGCAAGCTGCTTGCCCTGGATGCGAAGGGGCGAGCGCGGGTGACGGGCAGGCGCGATAGCAGAGCCGGAGCGCCTCCAGCTCCTGCGACGGCATCGAGCCCGCGCAATGTCGGCACGCTGATCGAGGGACCTGGCTCACCGATGCTGCGCCCCTCGCGCACGATCCGTACATTGATCCTGCCCTATGCCGACATGCAGCGGCCAGACCGCCTCTACATGGCGCGGTATGTCTATTCGATCATGGATCGGCCGGCCTGGGTCGTGGGCGACTATCTGGTGGAACCTGGCGGGCGAACGCCCGCGCCGCCGGTGCTGCGCACGACACGCGAGCCCGCGCCAAACGCCATGGCCGCGCCGACCGGGGAAGCCACTCCGCTGGCCGTCGAGCCGGAGAACCGGCCATGACCGCGCGGCCCGTCCACAAAAATCTCAGCTACCAGCGCCTGCGCTCGGCCGTGACACGCGACGCCTATTCGGATTTCCTGCCGATGGTCGCGTGGGTGGAGGAGGAGGAAGCCTTCCTGTGCATCGACGATGGCTGGGGCCAGGCCTGGGAGCTTGTCCCGTCTGCCTATATGTTCGCCCATGTCCAGCAGGCACTTCTGGGTCTTCTCAACATTCATTTTCCCGAAGGCACGGTCCTTCAGCTCCTCACCTTCGCCGATCCGCTGATCGATCCGGCGCTCAACGCCTATCTCGACCTCAAGGTGCGACCGGACCCGCTGGTCCAGGCCTCGGCCCGGCGCACAGCCGATTATCTGCGCAGCGGAACCAGGGGGCTCGATGCGCTGCACGCGATCCCGGTACGCGATTTCCGGCTATTTCTCTCTATCAAGACGCGGAGCAGTCTCGGCGCTGACCTGCGCCGGCAAGTCGAGGAGCAACTGGCGAAGATGGGTATCCGGCGCCTGCCGCCGGACGAACTGGTCAGCTTCTATCGGCGGATTTTCAACGGTGTATTCGCGCCGGCCCCAGGGGTGTTCCTCAGCGAAAGCATCGGTGGCATGCCCGCGCCTTCGATTGCGCGGCAGATTATCGAGGCCGGCCCAGACCTCTGCTTCGAGGGCCCGGAGGTATTCCTCGGCAATCAGGTGGCGCGCTGTCTCACACCCAAAGCGCCTGCACGCCGGATCACCGCCGAGCGCGCCAATCGCCTCCTGGGCGGCATGCGCGGGAGCGCGGAAGACAGCGATCAGATCGGCGGGCCGTTCCTCTACTGCCTCTCGGTCCTCTTCGATCATTCGCAGTTCGAGATCCACAAGCGGGCACAGATCCTCTCGGCGCAAAAGGCGGCCGGCAGCTTCGCGGTCGAGGTCGGCAAGCAGATCGAGGAGATCGGCTGGATTCTCGATGAAGCGTCGAACAGCCGGTTCGTTTCGGTGATCCCGACGATGTGGGTGTTCGGCCGCGATAGCGCGCAAGCGCGGGAAATGGCGGCGCGCGCCAAGCGGCTGTGGGAATCAGAACCCCTGCCCTTCATGGTGCAGGAGGAAAGCTATCTGCTGCCCGTGCTGCTGGCCGCCAGCCTGCCGTTCGGTCTTTATCCCGAAAAACGCACATTGAAGCTGCTGGAGAGGGATTTCCGCATGCCGGTCAAGGCCGCGACCTTGATGGCACCCGTACAAACCGATTTTCGCGGCGGCGGCCGCCCTGCCTTGCTCTATGTCGGACGAAAGGGGCAGCTCATCACGCTCGATCTCTTCGATCCGCGGATCAACAACTACAATTTCATCGTCTCGGCTGAGTCCGGCGCGGGCAAGAGCTTCCTGCTCAATAACCTGTGCCAGCAATATTATGCGCAAGGCGCGCTGATCCGCATCATCGATATCGGCGGTTCCTACCGCAAGCTCTGCACGCTCTGTTCCGGGCGCTATATCGACATCGGCGAGGAGCGCCTCGTCCTCAACCCCTTCGACATGGGGCTGGCGCTCGACGGCGAGGACAAGCAGTCGGCGGTCGCCATGGCGGTCGCGATCGTCGCGGAAATGGCCAATGCCTCGACCCGCAAGCCCGTCACCACGTCGGAATGGAATCTCCTCAAGTCCGCCGTGCAATGGACGGTCGACGGCGGGCGGGGCGTGGACGGCATCGATGCGGTTCGCGACTGGCTCGGCCGCTATCCCGATAATGCAGCCTCCGACCTCGACCGGGTCGACCATCTCGTGCCGGTCGCACGCGAACTGGCGTTCAACCTGCGCGATTTCGGATCGCAGGGCGCCTATGGCCATTTCTTCAACGGCCCCTCCACTTTCGACATCTCCCGCGATGAGTTCGTAGTGCTGGAGCTCGAACGATTGAAAGCCCTTCCCGACCTCTTCAATGTGATCGTGATGGTGGTGGTGAACGCCGTCACGCAGGATCTCTACCTCTCCGCGCGCGACAAACCCCGCTTCGTGCTGTGCGACGAGGCAGCGCAGTTCATGACCCGCAGCGACGGGCAGGACCTCTCGCGCCTCGCCGAGGCCTTCGGCCAGGGCTATCGCCGCGCGCGCAAATATCAGGGCAGTTTCGGCATCGTGCTGCAGAGCATGAACGATCTCATGCTCTTCGGCGGTACGGGTCAGGTGATCCTCGAAAATGCTGCCACCAAATTCCTGTTGCAGGGTTCCACCTACGACAAGGCGGTGGACAACAAGATCCTCGACTATTCGGGGTTCGTTCTCGATCTGCTGAAATCGGTCCGCAACGCCAAGCCCAATTACAGCGAGGTCTTCATCGACAGTCCGCTGGGCCTCGGCATCGCCCGCCTCGTGGTCGATCCCTTCAGCTACTGGATCAATACTTCTGCGCCCAATGAGGTCGCCGCCTTCGAAGCCTTGGTGCGGGCCGGCCGCAACCCCCTGGAGGCGGTGTGCGAACTGGCCGGTGTCGATCCGGTCGAGGTGCTGGGCTCTGCGAGCGTTCAGGATTGGAGGCCGGCATGACGCACAAGGCACTCCCCCATCCCGACCAGCTGGCGCTCGACTGGGAAAATGATCCGGCGATCGAGGCGTTGATCGAAGCGCGCGTTGCCAAACGCGCCGAAGCGGTCGCCTTCCAGTGGCGGCTGCGCCTGGTGGGCATTGAAACCTGCATGATGGGCAGCCTCGTCATCGCGGCAGGCCTCGCGCTCGACCAGCCGCCACTTCAGACCATTCGCACAGGGCTTATCGTCGCCGCTGCCTGCTTTGCGAGCGGGATGCTGCTCATCGGCCTGTCGGGCGCATGCGGGATGCTTCTCACGCGCTTGTCGCGGTGGAGGCGCAAATGACCGACAGGATCGAACCCTTCACCCCCAAAATGATCGATGACATCGGCGCGATCTGCCGTTGCAAGCGCTATCCTGGGGAGAGCCAGAATGATTTTCTGGGTCGCGCGATCCTCTCGCTTCACGAAACCCATGGCGAGTGCGCGCGCAGCCTTGAGACGGCTGACAAGCTGATAGCCGGTTTTCTGAAGGACTCTCGGCGCGTCCCCGTTCTGGGTTCCGTGATGCGGACCTGCTGCGCGGTCGTGCCGCTCATTCCGTTCATGTTTCTGCTCGGCCGTCCTGTCGTCATCTACGCTTTGTGGCTTGGCATCGTCTGCCTTGGGCCTGTCGTCGCAGAAGCCGGATTCAAGCTGTTCTGTCGTCTGCGCCCGGTTCGTTCCGAACTGGCGGAGGTCGAACCGGCATGAACGGCATCTTCTCATCCACACCCGCGCCGGGACCGATCCGCCTCATGGTAGGCAGCCAGGGCCTGTTGCTGATGCAGTCCTTCATCGCGTGGCAGCTGCCCGCCGTGCCGAACCTGTTCCGCATTCTCGTCGGGATCACGGCGATTATCGCGATGGCGGCCCTGATCAGTGCCGCGATCGGCGAGGATCGCGAGAGTTCTCAGCTTTATTGGAGACGGCGCCATGGTCGCTAGATCGCAGCATCGGCGTTTCTGTCGCTGCCTCCTCCTGTCCATGCTGGCTGCGATCGCGACGACGGTGAGCTCGCTGATGCCTTCGACGGGCAAAGCGGCAACCAGCAAGATCGGACGCGTCTGGCCCATCGCCGAGCCGGACGCCCTGAGCGAGATCGAGGGTCGGGCCGCTCAGGTCCCTGACATGAAGAGTGCCTTTGGGCCGCGCCAGAACTGGTCGGCCATGAAGGCGGCGACGCTCGGGATCGCCCATGTCGACCGGAACCGCACGGTGGTGCCCTTCTATACCCTCGATCAGGATATCCGGCTTGCCGACGGCAAGCTGCTCTACGCCAAGGGCTACAGCTTCAATCCCCTTGCCTATGTGTCGCTCCCGCAGCGGCTCATCGTGGTCCACCCCCGTGATCTTGCCTGGGCGCTGCGGACCGCCAGGCCGGCGGATTTCATTCTGCTGGCGGCTGGAACTCCCGGCGATGCCGATGCGATCACGCTCGGCGAACGTCATGGCCGGGCGCTGTTCCTGCTCGAAGAGCGCGTCAAGGTGCGGCTGGGACTGACGGTCGCACCGGTGTTCGTAGCGCAGGCCGGGCAGAAGCTGGTGCTGACCGAAGTCGATCGGAGCGAATCCAAGCGGAGAACCGCGCGATGAAACAGGTATCGCTCCGCAGACTGCTGGCGCTGGGCTGCACCTTTGCCGCCTTGGCGGTCGCGGCTCCCGCCCATGCCTCCAAATGCGAGGCCGGCACGGTGTTCAATCCGATCACCAAGGTGCGCTGGAACTGCATTTTCCCGATCACGATCGGCGGGGTGAAGGTCGGTCCGAGCGATCCGCTGGGCAAGGCGCTCGATGCCCAGTCCGCGTCCAAGCCGCTATGCGCCTGCCGCAAGGGCGTGACCTTCTGGTTTGGCGTCAAGGTCAGCTTCTGGTCGCCCAATCGGATGGTCGATGTCGTGACCGAACCGGGCTGCATGATGGCGCTCGGCGCCGACATCATGCCGACCGGCGGCAGGCTCCAGGGGAGCCAGAGCAGCATTTCCGACGGCACCAATACCGCCAAGATGTTCGCGCAGATGCACTATTATATCGCGCCGGTCTGGAAGATGCTCGACATGTTCACGGACCTGCCCTGCATCGAGGATGACGGCTTCGATGTGGCGCTGATCACCGAAGTGCTGCCCACCTGGCAATCGGCAACGCTGGGCGCGATCATTCAACCCGAGGCGATCCTGTTTGGCAATCCGGCCGCGGGCCTTGCCTGCATGGCCGACAGCGCCGCAGCGGCTGCGGGCAAGGTCGTCGATCCGCTCTTCTGGTGCATGGGATCCTGGGGAGCGACCTATCCGGTTGCGGGCGACATCCATTTCGGGGACAGCGTCGAAGCCTGGGCGGGGCTCGCCGCGCGCGGGGTCTTCATGATGGGTCGCCTCGGCGCACTCACCGTCAGTTCTGCCGATGGCTGCTCCTTCATTCCTCAACCGGTCTGGACCAAGAGCCGCTACAAGTTCCAGCTCATGGAGCCGGTCAAGGGTGGCAGTTGCGTCAATGTCGGGCGACCAGGCGCGCTCTGGACCAGCGCAAAGCACGCGCCGGGCAAGGACAATGCCCAGTTCATGCTGTTCGAGAAGACGATCTGCTGCGCCGGGGTCTCCACGCCATGAGCAACCCGTCTCGCCAAACCCGCGCCAGATCGTCTGGGATCAGCCGATCGCCTGTCCGTCACCTCAAGGAGCCAGACGTCTCTTGCGCGGCTAGACCGGCGCCGCATAGCCCCCGCGGCGCCGGCCGGGCGGTCGGCGTGGCCACCACAACCAACGATGATGCGGCACCCCCCTCCCCGCCGCATGTCGTCGTGGCCACGCTGACCGTTTTTGAAGGACAGGCAGTGTTTCGAGCAGAACTGCCCCGCCCGGTTCCAGCCATCCTGTTGTTCCGGCTGCGGCGCGGATCCCGCCGGATCATACCGAGCGATATCCGGCCATGAGGGAGAGCGCCCTGCTGCTGATGGCGGCGTTCAGCTTGCCATTGCCGCTTCATGCCCAGACCGCGGAGGAACGCGCCCGTGCCGCGGCGCAAGCCGCCAGGGCAAAGAGCGCGGACAGCGATGCGCTGCTCGGCAATTATGTGCAGCCGGGCCTTGGCGGAGAGGCGATCACCACGGTGGATTCCTCGCAGGCGTTCACGCCTAAACTTGCCTGCCAGAAAAGCGCCACGTTACTCGAACTGCTCGCGCAGCCCAATGCCTCCGGCGATATCGGGACGCTGAGCATTTCGCGGGACCGCGATCTCGACGGCAGCTTCGATGAGGCGATGACGGTACCTGTTCCCGTCTCGGGTATCTGCGCCAACGGGATCATCTCCTGTACGCCGGGTACCTGGAACGCCTGCCGCTTCTTCCGCTGGGATGTTGCGGGGGCGGGATCGCTCAAGCTTCGCGAGGTCGAACTGACCGATCTTGCCGGCTGTTACTGCGTCAACAACAGCTGCGGCAGCAATCTGGTCTGGGGCAATATGGCCTCGGTGCTCAAGGATCTGGGCGGCGGCATGGTCGGCGCGCTCACCACGGCCGATCCACGGATCGGCATCGCGCAGGCCTCCGTCGATGGCCCGGTGATCCGCTATACGGGCGCACAGACCACATCCTGCACATCGCAGCCGCAGATCGGCGCAGCGGCGTACAAGGCCAATCCCGGCGCCGTCGCCGGCGACGCCTATGCCGCAGCGCAGACGAGCAGCATATTCCAGGCTCTTTCCGCGTCTTCGACCGGAACCGGCACATCGCAGCTGCGCCGAAGCTGCGCCATCACCCGGCAGATAGCGCAGGAAGAGATGATTGCGGAGAAGATCATCGATCGCGTGTCTGGCGGCTACGCAAGCTATGCCACGAGTTCCGACAGCCGCACCTTCGTCATGGGCTCTCCTACCGACAACAGCCTTTCTGGCGGATCCTGCACCCTCATCGATTTTCATATGACGCTGAGGGTCAAGGACACCGAAAGGCTGCAGCAGGTGCTTCTGACCCGCTTTGGCGGTGACGACTGGGCGCAGATACGAGTCGATGGAGAACTGATCGGCTCGGGTCCGGAAGGCTGGACCGGAACCGGACTGCCGCCGGGCAAATGCGAGAAGAAGGGCGCGTTCTATTTCTATCCCAATCTCGATCTCACGTCGAAGATGACCCTGGGTGATCACGCTATCTGGCTTCGCGTTGCGGTGGCCGATGGCGGAGAGGCCTACGCTTCGATCGAGGCGAAAGTCGACGTCGGCTGCAAGACCAGCGAGCAGCTTGTCGACACCTGTTCGGGCTATGCCGCAAATGATGCCTGCCGCCTCGACGATGAAGAGGTCGATGGCGTCGTCACCTACCGCAACGGCATCAAGACGGGACTTACCCCCCTGCCCCAGACCCGGTTGATCGGCACTGGCACCTGCACGACCTCGATCAGCCGCGCCTTCTTTGAACGCCGGCGCAATTATGCCTGCACGATCGACCAGGGCACCGTCCCACAGCCCGATCTATCGCGCGGCGCCTATATCATCGACCATTCGACAGAGACGCTGCTCGCCGATCGGGTGAGGAATGCCGATGGCGGCTATGGCCTTACCACTCGCAATTTCGCCCTTCCTGTGGCCGGCAGCGTCAATGCCTGCGAGCCCATCTGCAAGACCCGCAAGCCGCAAGCCAATAGCGCCGCGGCTCCGGACGGCGTGACCGGTTCGAAACAGACGAACCCGATCGGCTGGGACACTTTCTATCACGCCTGCCAGGACAGTAATGTCTGCCCCGCCGGCGAGGGCGAGGACCTGGTGCAGGGTTGCGGCTGCATTGATGATTTTCCCGAAGCGGTGGTGATGATGCAGACCGTGCGCCTCGGCGGCGCGGACATGGTCTGCACGAGTGCGGTGCGATGATGCAGCTACGCCCCCATCTCTTAATGTTCCTGCTTGTCGCGGCGAGCCTGACGCTGTTCCCGGCGACTGCCATGGCCCAGCAATTATGCGCGGTTGATTTGAACGGCAATGGCGATGCGGCCGACGACGGCGAAACGGCGAGCTGTCACCTGACCGGTTCAGGCGGATGGATGTGTCCGATCGGCGAAACGCGCTGCGAGGCGGATCCGGCCGGGACGATGCACTGCCCACTCGGCGATCAATATGCCTGCGCCGTACCGGCAAGCGGCGGCGCGCCAAGCTGCTCGGCCAATGCCTGCATCGACACCAGCGCCAATCCCGTCGTCGAGGATCCGCCGGTCGATGATCCGGGTGTGGAGGCGGATGGGGGCGTCGATGCCGAGGGCAATTGCCTTGGCACGATCGAGATCTTTTCCGGACGCGCCGCGCGCTGCCGGCCAGCGGGTCTCAGCACCAGCTTTCAGAATTGCTGCAAGGACAAGGGTAGAATCGTGAAGGACGGCATGGGCGGTTCGATCTCGTCGATTACGACCAAGATCGCGGTCGCCAAGGGCGTTTTCACCGGCATGAAGGCCGCGTATACCGCCTTCAAGGCCGGTGCGACGGCGAGCCAGGCCGCCAGTGCGGGCGCCAACGCAATCATCGTCGGCATCGATCCGACATCGATCGCGATCAGCCTGGCCGTCAATTTCATGATCGAGGTGCTGCTCCAGGGCTGCGACCAACAGGACATGGAAGTGGGCATGCTGCGCGGCTCGGGCATGTGCCATGAGGTGGGCAGCTATTGCTCCTCGAAGATCCTGGGCATCTGCGTGCAGAAGGCCCGGGGCCACTGCTGCTTCAACACCAAGCTTGGCCGTATCATCCAGGAACAGGGTCGGCCTCAACTCAAAGCCTTCAGTGCAATTGGCTGGGGCACACCCAAGGAACCCTATTGCCGGGGATTTACGCCAGAAGAATTCCAGGCGCTCGACTTCAGCAACATGGACCTCTCCGAATATTATGCGGAAATCGAGGCACGCGCCCAATCTGAAATCCAGATCGATATGAAGGACAAGATCGATGCCCATATGCAGACGATCAGCAACTAGCCGCGCCCTGCTTTTGGCGGCTCTCACGCTCGACCCCGCATCGGTGCGTGCAAGTGAACCGCAGGCCGTGGCCGATCAGCCGACAAGCGAAAATGCGCGTACTCGCATCCAGGATTACGGTGAGGCGGCTATGGAGCGCGTGAAGCGGGCTGCCGCCAAGGCCAAGGCTTCAACGAAAGCTTCGCCCGTTCTGCCCTCAAAAGCCGACGCTGGCGCGGAGCGACGCGCCTTCGAGGGTATCAACAGGCGCAAGCAGGACCCCGCCATGGCGAAACGGGTGGAGGCCGATATCGCGACAGCGCGCGAAGCACTGGCCGTCGAGCGCGAGAAGGCCAGCCATCGTATCGCCCAGGCTTTGGGCCTTCAACAACCCGAAGAGGCAGCGCTGGCAGGGGTCGTGACCACGGGCGGCACGAGACGCTGGGTTCCGGTGCTGTTCGTGTCGTCCTCCATGCCGGTCGAAACGCTGCGCACCTATGCAGGGCAGCTCGAACGTGTCGGGGGTGTCATGGCCTTCCGGGGCATGCCGGGCGGAATGCGGCAGGTCGCGCCGATGGCCAAATTGTCGGCCGCCATTTTGCGCCGCGATCCCGGCTGCGAAGGCCCGGCCTGCGCGATGCGCGACGTGCAGCTCATCGTCGATCCGCTGGTGTTCCGGCAGCATGGCGTCACCCAGGTGCCCGCGCTGGCAATGGTCCCCGGCGATCCGACCCTGCCCTATTGTGAACGCAACGAGGCCAGCCCACGTGCCGCGCATATGGTCCTGGGCGATGCCGCGCTTTCCGGATTGCTCGAGGAATATGGCCGCTTGGGCGGCAAAGAGGAGGTGCGAGATGCTCTTGCTCAGTTGGCGGGCCGGTAACCGGCTCTGGTACGAACTCAAGGATTTGCCGCTCCGGGCAGCCGTGGCGCTGGGCGCAAGCGGCCTGGGGCAGCCGGCGCGGCCTGCACAGCTTCTCAAAGCCTATGGGATCGTGCTACCGATCGGTCTCTTCGCCTGGTGGGTGATGCCGCAGATCACCCTGGTCATGACGCCATCGATCGACGCCTGGGTGGTGCACCGTTCCCCTGGCGTTGTTGAGCGCGGCGATCTCGTATCATTCACGCTTTCCGACCCGGTGGCGGGCCCGGCCCCCGTCTCCGTCACCAAATATGCACTGTGCCTGCCCGGAGACCAGATCGTCATGGTCGAAAGGCCCGCCAGCCTGGGCGGGGGCCGGAATGGCTGGTATTATTGCAATGGCCAGTTGATGGGCATCAGCAAATCCGCCGCACGCAGCGGCAAGGCGCTTGACCATTGGCAGCCGGAAAGCGCGCGTATTCCCGGAGGGATGATCTTCGTCGGCTCGCGTCATCCTGACGGGTATGACAGCCGCTATTATGGCCCGGTGGCGATCGAGCGGCTCTCTCGCATGGAGAAACTGCTATGAAGCGCTTGTTCTCCATGGGTGCGGTCCTGCTCATGTCCGCCGGTCCCGCATGCGCCCAAGCGACATCTGCGCCCGCAACCGATCATGCGGCACGGGGTTATTGGTGGTACGAGACGCCCAAATCCGGCCCTGCCGAAGAAGCGCAAGATGACGCCGTTCCAAAGCCCCTCATCCCGCCGATGGTCGAGTTGGCCAAATGGTCGCCGCCCAGGATCGCGAAGCTCATCGTGGAGCAGCGCGACTATGCCGCAACCGTCCTCACGATCGACGCGGTCGCCGATTTCTGGCGCCTGCAGGACTTCGCCCGGCGTAAGGCCCGTGCCTTTGCCGGCGTCACCCAGCTGGCCATGCTCACCCATCCGCAGCTCAATGCCAGAGCGGCCAATCCGATGGTCGGCGAAGCGCGCGATGTGCTGGGCGCGCAGAAGGATCAGATCCGCCGCCAGTATCTGCGGGCGCACGCCGGAGAGTTCGCGCTCGTCATGTTTGCCCGCGAGACCTGCGGCTATTGCAAGGTGCAATGGCCGATCGTCCAGCGGTTCCAGGATGACATGGGCTGGCAGGTAAGCCTGATGGACCTTGATCGCCGGCCTGAGATGGGACAGCGTTTCGGGGTCGAAGTGACGCCGACCACCATGGTCATCCGCCGGGGCAGTCCCCAGCGCATGGTGATAGCCGCGGGCGTCGAGACTTATCCCAATCTCGCGCAGATGGCCTATCAGGCCGTACGGCTGCTGAGCGGCGATATCCGGCCAGAGCAATGGCTGACCGGCGCTGGCGAGGAAGACGGGTTTTTCGATGCGCTGGCCAATGGCCCTGTCTCCTCGACCGATCCGCGCGTGATCGGCGGCGATCTCATCGATGCACGGGAGCCCAGGCCATGAGGCGCCTGGTCCGCATGCTGGTCTCCGGCCTCCTCCTGCTCGCGCCATCGGCATCGCTGCCGGCCACCGCCCACGCGCAGCAGAAAGATCGGGACGCCGCGCGGCAGGCCGCCATTCATCCGGTGTCGACAGCTGCGGACATGCGACTTTGGCTTTCGCGCGTGCCAGTGACGCGAAACTTTCCGCCCGATTTCGAACCCATGCTGCGCGGTCAGGTATCGCTCTATGTGATCGAAATGAGCACCGCGCCAGGTTGCCTGCCGTGCGGCGATCTATGGTCAAAGCTTCTGGCATTCCGTGGTCGCTACGGCTGGCAAGTCCGAACACTTGGGACGGAGGAAGCGGCGCTGCGCTCGGGGCGTCTCGGCCTTCCGTGGGTCGGTAACCCCGTCGCCTGGGTGCGGCCGCTGGTCGATCCGGGTCGCATGGTACCGGTCGCAATCGGTACCGATCACGGCGCCAATATCGCGCGCAACACCTGGCTGGCCGCCCGGATGCTGTCCGGAACCCGGGCGGCCGTCGGCGTGCGCGCCATGTCGAAATTTACCGGAATTGTCGGCGTGAGGGCGCCGGTCTCTTCCAAGCGGAAACTACGCTGATCGTGCCGGGGCTGTGTCGTCAACTTTTCCCATCAGGAAGCCTGTCATGGTCCGTCATGTACGCCGTCCCTTTCTTGCTCTCTGCCTGATTGCAGCGTCCTGCGGCCAGGCGGTGCCTGCTCATGCCCAAAGCTGGGCCGAGAGCTGGTTCGATAATGTCACCTACACCTCACCGGGCAGCTTCGAGGATCAGACCCGCGGCTATGTGACCGCGGGCGGAATGTCGGGCCGTGTCGACGTGCATGACGACTATCTCATGAGCCTGACGTTGCCCAAGGTGAAGGCGGGCTGTGGCGGCATCGACATGTTCTTAGGGGGAATGTCGTTCCTCGACCCCGACTATCTCGTCCAGAAGCTGGAGACGATCCTGCAGGCCGCGCCGGCCGTCGCCTTCCAGTATCTTCTGGAAACGCTAGACGAGAAGATGGGAAATATAATTTCAAAAATGGAGGCAGCGACCAATTATCTCAATTCCATCCAGGTAAATGACTGCCGTCTCGCCAATCGCATGGTGCAAATCGCCAAAGGCGACGACAACATGTCGGGGATCGTCGAGGAGATGACCGGCTACAAGTCGATCCGCGAGGGCTATACCAATAGCTGGCAGCAGAGCCGCGAGAAGATCCAGGCCAACAAGGGCAACCCGACCGAGGATCTCAAGGACGCACTCGCCAATTGCCCGGCCGAGGTCACGGACATCTTCAAGACCGGCTCGCTGCTAGCGCATGCCGCCGCGCGGGTGGGTGCATCCGACTGGGCGGGCGTGATGCGGGCCCGCGTCGGCGATGTCTATATGCGCTGGGACGCCAACGACAAGGTGCCGATCTTTTCGGCTATTCCTGCATGTCCGCGCCAGGATACCGAAAGCGCCGATGACTTCCTGACGGGACGTGTTCCGACCCGCGCGCTCAACATCCCTGCGACTGGAGCGGATTGTTCGGTGAACGGTGCGGGGCGCGGCGCGCTCATTTTGGCGCGCGAGAGGATGGAGGCGATCTCCGTCAAGATCCGGACGCGCGCTGCGCTCACCATTGAAGAAAAGCAGTTCGTCGCCAATGTGCGGACCCTGCCGGTCTACCGCCTGCTGGAATGGGGCGTGCGGCAGGGCCTCATCGACAGCGTGATCGCCGATACCGACGAACTTGTCGCCCTCACCCTCGCTTATCAGATGCTCAATGACCTCACCCGCTCGATCGACTTCGCACTGCAGAATGCCGAGCGCGGCGCAACCACCGCGGGCGCCGCCGATGCCGAGAATAGCAACATCTGCCAGACCCGCATTCTGACCAAGGGCATTGAGCAGTTGCGGGAGTTGCGCGACGAGGTCTTGCGCCAGCGTGCGCAGATGCGCCAGTCCTACATGGCCGCGATGAGCCAGGCGAACCTGTCGGCTAACTATGCCGGTGTTGTGCGCCAGCGCGACCGCGATGCCCGCGACGCCGCGGGCGCCAACGCCAATCGCAACCGGTGAGGCAAGCCATGCGTCATCTTATCCGCCTGGCATGCGTCCTTCTGGGATGTCTGGGCGCCACACCCGCGCTGGCCATCGATGCCAGTTACCACACATGGGACGGGTTTTCCGAAACCGTCGACGCGTTCCACCTCGTAGCGATGATCTTCGGCGATCCGCGCTACGAGACGCTGGTCGTCATCATCGCGGTGGTCGGCATCGCATTTGGCGCTGTCATCGCCAGCATCAAGGGCTCGGGCATGGGCCTTGTCGCCTTCGGCTTCCAAATGCTGGTCGGTATCGGCCTGTTCGCCGGCATGATCGCCACGACCGGCACGGTCCACATCTATGACAGGGTGCGCAACGCCTATCAGCCGGTTGGCGATGTCCCCAACCTCATCGTGCTGGTCGCTGGCGTCACCAATTTGATGGAGCGGGCACTTGCCGAAACCATCGACGACAACACGACCGATCCCAATGCCAAGCTGGAGTTCGGCGCGGGTGGACATGCATTCGACCTGTTCCTGAACGCGGTTAGCCCACGCAGCCCGATCGTGGACACGTTCCTCGACGCGAGCGTGAAGGATTATGTGCGCCAATGCTATCCGGTTGCGCGAGTCTCGCCGGCCTATGGGGTCGACGACGATCAGCTTTTCCGGACGTCGACCGACCTTCCCGCCTCGTTCGCGGCGATGGCCGGCCCCGCCACCTTCTCGACCGTGTTCACGGCGAGCGACAAGGCCGGGACGACGATGAGCTGCGATGCGGCCTGGGGCTACATTGCCGATCGTCTCTCGGACGCCACATTGTTCGACGCATATAGCGATCAGGTCTGCGCCCGCACCGGCTTCGATGTCACCCAGGCCACCCAGCGCGATCGCTGCCGCCAGCAGATCGATGCGCTGGGCGACATGATGCTGGGCCAGTCGATGAGCCGGCAGAAGTTCTTGACCAACATCCTGCTCGGCCAGACCGTGGGCGACGTCCTGTTCGAGGATTCGCCGGCCGCGACCGCGCGCGTGATGGCGAACCGGGCCATCGAATCCAATGGCCTTGCCACGCTCTCGACTGCCAATGAATGGATGCCGACCATCCGCGCCTCAGTGTTCGCGATCATGCTCATGATGATGCCGATCGCGCTGCTGTTCATCCTGACCCCGATCAACCTGCGGGTCGCCAGCTTCGCGCTGGGGCTGTTCGTGTTCGTCGCCCTATGGGGCGTGATCGATGCCGGCATATACCAGTTGACCCTCGGCCGGGCGATGGACGTGCTCGCCGAACTGCGCGCGACCAGCGTCGCCGCCGACAGTTGGATCCTGGCACCGTCGGCAGCGATGAAGGCGCTCGCCATCTTTGGGTCGTTCCGCACCGCCGCGGCGGGGTTGGCCGGGGCGTTCGTGTTCACCGTATTCCGCTTCTCGGGCAATATGTTCACGGCCTTCACCTCGGGCATGCTGGGTGTCCAGGGCCAGGGGAGCATGGCGGCCGCGACGGTAGGAACCAGCGAGGGCTATGCCTCGGCGCTGGAAGCGCAGGCATCGGCTAGTGGCACCACGGCGCGGCGATCGACGTCATCCGGGTTCGGCGACTTTGGTGAACGCAGCAGCTTTGGTCTGGACCGAAGTTTCGCTTCGGCCGGATCGGTGCTTGGCGAACATGGTGGTGGGGCAGCGGGAACGGCGGCCTTTGGCCTGGGTCGTACAGACGCCGCGCGGGAGCTGGGAGGCCTCTCCCCTGCCCTCGTCGGGCGGGATCTGAGCGATCCCGCGACTTCCCGCGCGATCCGCAGCAACGCCGCGACGTCTGCCATTCACAATTTTGCCCAGGGCGACGCGCTGCGCAAGCTGGGCACCAGCTACTTCGGGGAAGGCCAGACCGGCGAGCGCGCCTTTGCTGCCTTCGCGCAGAACATGGTGCAGTGGAAGGCGTTCGGTGACCAGCGCGCCTATGAGATGATGCAGTCGGGCGCGCAGCGGCATTTCGAGCGCAGCGGCTATGATGCAAAGGACGCCGCACTCAAGGCCTCAACTGTGATCGGCCAGGCAAGCGCCGATCCAACCTTCGCCAAGCTGACCGCCAACGCCTTCGATCAGGAAAAGATGCTGCGTAATGACCTGACTGCCGCGCAGACCCAGGTCGGCGCGATGGAAGGCCGGCGCGACTATGCCGGTGACAGGGTTACTGCCATCGAGCGGGGCAATGTCGCAACCGAGCAGGCGCACCGCACCGGCGGCAATCAGGGGCAACGGCAGGCCGCGGCCATGCTTGGCCTTTCGGTCACCGAAACCAGCCGCCGCGTCGGGTTCATCAATGCTTTGTCGGGCGAAGCGCGTTCGACCGCGATCACCCAGCTCTCGCGTTCGACCGGGCGCAATGAAGCGCAGGTGCTGCGGGCGCTGGAAAGTTACAATGCCGCTGTCCAGGTCGGTACCGCCGACGGAGCGAGCGCGGAAGCCGCGCGCGAGGGCACGAGTGTCTACGGCCGCACGCGTGAAGCGGCGGGTTACGACTTTGCCGAGCGGTCTGGGAAGCTCGACGCCCAGCGCGAGATTGGTCCGGATGGGGTTCGCGGCAATGCACAAATCGGCGAGCAACGGCGGCAGGCGGACAATGCAGGCTTTGCCGAGGGCGCAGCCGCCGCCGGTGTATCTGTCCGGGAGGCCGCACGCCTCGATTCCTTCATCCGCGCGTTGGCGGGCACTGCCGGAAACCAGGTCGATATGGCGGAAGGCGGCGCAGAAGGCGTCGCCGATCGGGCGCGCAATGAGCGATTGACAGGAATAGTCGACAAGGAGCGGCTAACCCGCACCCAAGCGTTGTTGCGCGCGCATGGGATCGAGATGTCGAAGCGCCAGATTGCAATGGACCAGAATGGGGACATCGGCCTAAACCTGACTCCGGAGCTCGCGGCGCAGATGTGGCGGGGCGGGCTCATCAACGAGAGCCAGCTCGGCGCCATCGCCAATGGCGGGCATGCCCGGTTTAGCTTCGCGCACAATGATCTGCTCGTCTCCAGCAGCACTGGGTTCAGCCAGTCTGCGCGAAACGACACGAGTACGCGGTTCGAAGCCGGCAAACAGGCGGGCCCGGACACGATCGAGCATTTTCTGGGCAGCGGGGCGCAAGGCCAGACCGCCATGGCTAACTGGTTGCGCGGCGGGTTCGAGATGGATCGGCAGGGCAACTGGCGGTTGAAACCGCAGGTCGCCGATACGCTGGAGCGCGATGTCACTGCGATCATGGTGCAAACCGGGTGGCAAAGATCGCTTTCTCGAAATGCAGAACATCAGACGGGCGATACTCAGGGCGTTTCTGGCGACCTTACTGCTACCGCATCACGGGGGATTAGTTCAGGTGGGAAAGAGGGCGAAGAAAAAGGTGGCGCCAAAGGTAGTGCCGTCGGTTCGCTAACGGGCAAGTTGAGTGCGGACATAACGGATCGCGGAATCGCTTCAGTTTCGGCTCGCTCGTCGATCGACATCGTGAATTACGATGTTCGGGAGGCAATTGCCTCCGCAGAGAAAACGGCTGCCCGCTCCGGTCGCCCGGAGGAGACTTTTGCGAAACACTTGAGTGAGCAAGTGCTTGGCAATGACGGCTTGCGCAACCGCTATCTGAGGCAGGCGGATGCGGGCCGTGGCACAGTCGATGTAACGGGTCCGATCACATCGATGGAGCAGTCTTCGATCCTTAGTTCCGGACGACTGCTGTTCGATCGGGATAACGGAATGGCCGATGGCGATCCCAGCTTCAAGGAGCGGCGGGATCCATGATTTTAGTCCTGAATAACGCCGATATGTCGGAGATGTATGTCACCCGACCGAGCATCGGATGGATCTGTATAGGGATCAATCAATGGCCGTCGCGACGGGGACTGTCAGGATTTCCGTGTGTGGGCGGGCATAATGGGTAACAAGGAGTCCCACCATGTCTCGACGCAAAGAACCCGTTATTCCCAATGCGCTTCTCGACCAGCTTTTGGCCGGATG
>JAVBXL010000036.1 GCA_030824575.1 bacterium
AGCAGATGGTCGTTGTCGCGCGCGAGCCCGCGCAGCGTCGCGCCGGGCTCGACGCCGACCGCTTCGACCGCGGCTTCCACGCCACGCGCCACCCCGGCCATGGCGCGTTGGAGGAAGGCGGGGTTCTGCGCATTCTTCTCCAGAAGGCCAATGAGCTGGCGATATTTACCGATCGTGCCGAAGCTCAAGGTCGGGATGTTGACGAGCAGGAAATCCTGATTGCGGCCCTGGTCGTCGGGCAGAAGCCGCTCTCCCTCCACGCCGATGACCTTGATCGCCATGCCGCGTGGGGCGGGGATGGTGTCCGAGTGGATATCTCCGGGCGCTGATGAGAGGCGGATCACCACGGAATAGGTGGCCGGGCGAGCGAAAAGCCCCTGGCGCAGATGCTCCGGCAGTTCCGGGACGACGAGTTCGCCCTTCAGGAACCCGTGGCTCTTGGCATGGGCGTCGCGCACCGCATGCCGATGGCGCTCGAACGCCTTGCGGTTGGTGCTCGCCATGATTTCGAGGATTTCGGCGGTGAGCCGCTCCTCGTCTTCGCCGAGCACTTCGACGCTGGTGGAGTAGGGGATATAGGTCTCAGCCAAGGGCGATCCTTCGAACCGGATTTTCGTTGCATTCGAGATATCAGGTGATATCTGGTTTTACGGTGAACGCCGACATGGGTAAAAGGTTTCCATGCCGTGCTGA
Organism: bacterium; assembly: GCA_030824575.1. Lineage (GTDB taxonomy): Bacteria > Pseudomonadota > Alphaproteobacteria > Sphingomonadales > Sphingomonadaceae > Sphingobium. Next base: position 694 of record JAVBXL010000036.1, read on the forward strand.
ATTGGAGGTCGATCGCTCATGCGCCTCACGCGAAAGGAAACGCAGCGCCAGACGCGGGATAAGCTGCTCGCCGCAGCACATTCGTCCATTGTGGAAGAAGGGGTGGCGGCCATGTCGATCCGCAACATCTGTAGTGCAGCGGGTCATTCGCAGGGGGCCTTCTATTCGAATTTTGCAAGCAAGGACGATCTGCTGGTCGAGATTCTGCAGGCTCATATCCAGGACGAGGTCGTGCTTCTGCGCGATCTGGTCGCCCACTGCTCCGGCGATGATATCGAGGCGACTCTGCAAGTGCTTGCGGCGCGGCTGGCTAAGCTGGCTGACGAACAGCATTGGTCGCTGCTTTCGATCGAATTGCAGCTTCATGCGCGGCGGGACCCCGCGTTCGCTGAACGGCATCGCGAAGGAAAGGCCGCCTGCCACCATTTGTTCGGAGAACTTGTGGCGGATCTGACGCGGCGCTTTGCGCTTCGGCCTGCCTTGCCGCCGCTGCAGACCGGGATCGGCCTCTATGCACTGTGGATGGGACTGGCGGTCCAGGGCGATGTCGAAGGCGCTATTCCCCGAGAGCAAATGCTTGTCGGCTTCTTTCGCGCGATGGCAGGCCTCGATGCGCCATCCACCCGGTCATGAGCCTTCCTGGCGAAGGACGCCGCAGGATCGGCTGCGATGCTTCAGGCGTGCCCTTGGCTGGAAAAGTGGACGAACGTCGGCGCTTCCATATCCGTTTCCAGGCAACCGAAGAAGACATCGATGAACTCGGCCATGTCAACAATGCGGTCTGGGTGACCTGGATTCAGGATGTGTCGGTGGCGCACTGGCTGACAGCCGCGCGTCCGAGGGATGCCGACACCTATGTTGCTATGGTGCTCAGGCACGAGGTCGATTACCGCGGCAATATCCGGGCGGGCGAAGAGACCTTTGCCATAACCTGGGTCGAAGGGAAGCCGCGCGGAGCGAGATACGCCCGGTGCGTCGAGTTCAAAGACAGTAACGGTCAGACGCTCGTCGCGGCCCTGTCGCAATGGGTGCTCATCGAGAAAGCTACCGGCAAGCTGGTTCGCGTGCCCGCCGAAGTCGCTGCGCCGTTTCTCTATGAAACCCGACGCAAGGAAGAGAATGAATGAGCGACATCCTGAAAGTGACGGTGCTAGGCACCGGTGTCCTCGGCAGCCAGATCGCCTTCCAGGCCGCCTATAGTGGCTTTGACGTTACCGCTTATGAGATCAGCGACGAAGCACTCGACCAGGCGAGGCATCGGTTCGAAACGCTTGTAGAAACCTACGTGAAAGAGGTGACGGGTGCGGCTGACGGCAAGGCAGCCGAAGCTTCGAGACGCATCACGCTCACCGCCGATCTTGGGGCTGCGGTTGCGAATGCCGATCTGGTCATCGAAGCGGTTCCGGAAGTGCTCGAGATCAAGCAGGCGCTCTACGAGAAACTGGCGGGGCTCGCGCCTGACAGAACGATCTTCGCCACCAATAGCTCGACTTTGCTGCCGAGCGACCTCAAAGCCTTCACCGGCCGCCCGGACCGTTTCCTGGCGCTGCACTTCGCCAACAGCATCTGGAAGTTCAACACTGCCGAGGTGATGGGTACGGACGACACCGATCCGGCCGTGTTCGATACCCTGATCGCCTTCTCCTCCGCGATCGGCATGGTGCCGATCCCGGTGCGCAAGGAAAAAGCGGGCTACGTCCTCAACTCCCTGCTGGTGCCGTTCCTGAACGCGGCCACCGATCTGGCTGCCGGCGGCTATGCCGAGCCGGAAGATGTCGACAAGGTCTGGCGGATCGCCACCGGCGCGCCGATGGGGCCGTTCCAGATCTACGACATCATCGGATTGAACACCCCCTACAACATCCTGTCGCACGGTGATGAGCACGCACAGTCGCTCGCCGCGTGGCTGAAGGAAAACTACATCGACAAGGGCAAGCTCGGCATCGCGTCGGGCGAAGGCTTCTACAGCTACAAGCCCGCCGACTGATCCCAACAAGAAAAACAGGAGTTTGCCATGCATTATAGCAGTGGAAACTATGAAGCCTTTGTCCGTCCACGCAAGCCGGAAGGCGCCGACAAAAAGACGGCGTGGTTCGTCGGCTCGGGCCTCGCGGGGCTCGCCGGCGCCGCCTTCCTGATCCGCGACGGCGGCGTTTCGGGCGACCGCATCACCATATTGGAAGAGCTGGAAATCCCCGGCGGCGCGCTCGATGGTCTGGACGTGCCCGAAAAGGGCTTCGTCATTCGCGGCGGCCGCGAGATGGAGGAGCATTTCGAGTGCCTGTGGGACCTCTATCGCTCGATCCCCTCGCTGGAGATCGAGGATGCCAGCGTGCTCGACGAGTTCTACCGGCTCAACAAGGACGATCCCAACTTTTCGCTGCAGCGAACGACGCAGAACCAGGGTCAGGACGTGCCCGACAAGGCGCTGCTAACGCTCAACGACAAGGCGCAGAAGGATCTCCTCTCGGTCTTCCTTGCGACGCGGGAGGAGATGGAGAACAAGCGCATCAACGAGGTCTTCGGCGAGGACTTCCTCAAGAGCAATTTCTGGCTCTACTGGCGCACCATGTTCGCCTTCGAGGAATGGCATTCCGCGCTGGAGATGAAGCTCTACCTGCACCGCTTCATCCATCACATCGGCAGTCTCGCCGACTTTTCCTCGCTCAAGTTCAATCGCTACAACCAGTATGAATCGATGGTCCTGCCGCTGGTGAAGTGGCTGACCGATCACGGGGTTAAATTCCGCTACGGCGTCGAGGTCACCGATGTCGATTTCGACATCCAGCCCGGCTCCAAGCAGGCGACGCGCATCCACTGGAAGGAGCGCGGCGTCGAAGGCGGCATTGATCTCGGGCCCGACGATCTCGTCTTCATCACCATCGGCTCGCTGACCGAGAATTCCGACAATGGCGACCACAGGACACCGGCGAAGCTCAACGAAGGACCGGCGCCGGCCTGGGACCTGTGGCGGCGGATCGCGGCGAAGGATCCGGCCTTCGGCCGCCCGGACGTATTCGGCGCCCATATCCCGGAGACGAAATGGGCCTCCGCGTCGATCACTGCCCTCGACGCCCGCATTCCGGCCTATGTCGAGAAGATCACGAAGCGGAACCCCTTTACCGGCAAGATCGTCTCCGCCGGTATCGTCACGGTGAAGGACTCGGCGTGGCTGCTGAGCTGGACGGTTCATCGCCAGCCGCATTTCAAGAAGCAGCCCAAAGATCAGATGATCGCCTGGTTCTACGCGCTCTTTGTCGATTGCCCCGGCGACTTCGTGAAGAAGCCGATGCAGGAATGCACCGGTGAGGAGATCACCCAGGAATGGCTCTATCACCTCGGCGTGCCGGTCGAGGACATTCCCGAACTCGCGGCATCCGGCGCCAGCACCGTTCCCACGATGATGCCCTATATTACCGCCTTCTTCATGCCGCGCCAGGCGGGTGACCGGCCGGACGTGGTGCCGGAGGGCGCGGTCAACTTCGCCTTCATCGGCCAGTTCGCGGAGTCGAAGCAGCGGGACTGCATCTTCACCACGGAATATTCGGTGAGAACCCCGATGGAGGCCGTCTACACGCTGATGAATGTCGAGCGCGGCGTGCCCGAGGTCTTCAACTCGACCTATGATATCCGTACACTTCTTGCTGCGATCGGTCCGCTGCGGGACGGCAAGGGCATCGATCTTCCCGGGCCGGCCTTCCTGCGCAAACTGCTGATGAAGAAGCTCGAAGGCACCGAGATCGCCAAGCTGCTCGAAGAGTTCCATCTGATCGAGGAGTGAACAAAGACCGGAAGGCACGCGCGGCGTGCGAAAGGTGATGAATGGCCGACGACGATCAGAAGAGCGAACGCGCCGCCGAGGTGACTGGGGCGCACGGCCATCATCACCATCATGAGCCGGACGGCGAAACGCCGTCCGGTCACGTCGACCATGATCCGGTCTGCGGCATGGTGGTCGATCCCGCCAGGACCGCTCACAATGCTGAGTATGAAGGCGAGCGCTACGTCTTCTGCTCGGCCGGCTGCAAGGCGAAGTTCGACGCCGACCCCGTGCATTATGCGGCACTGGCAGCGCATGCTGCACATCACCATGAGGGTGCTGCCGCCCATGGCGATCATTCCCACCATAGCCACACGCATGGACCTGATACCCATGAGCATCACCACGTTGCGGCAGTAACGGCAACCGCAACGGAAGGGACGATCTGGACATGCCCGATGCATCCGGAAATCCGCCGGGATGCGCCGGGTAGTTGCCCGATCTGCGGCATGGCGCTGGAGCCGCTGATCGCGGCGGCGGATGCCGGATCAAGCCCCGAACTCGCCGATATGACCCGACGCTTCTGGATCGGCCTCGTGCTCGCCTTGCCCGTGTTCCTGCTGGAGATGGGCGGTCACCTGATCCCGGCGCTGCACCATTTGGTGCCGATGCGCATCTCGATCTGGATCCAGTTCGCGCTGGCGACGCCGGTGGTCCTGTGGGCCGGATGGCCGTTCTTCGAACGTGGCTGGGCGTCGATCGTCAACCGCAGCCTCAACATGTTCACGCTGATCGCGATGGGCACCGGGGTCGCCTGGGGCTACAGCATCGTCGCGACATTCGCGCCGCAGCTCTACCCGCAGGCTTTCCGAGGCGCCGATGGCACGGTCGCGGTCTACTATGAGGCCGCGGCCGTGATCACCATGCTGGTGCTGCTCGGTCAGGTCATGGAACTGCGCGCCCGGGAGCAGACCTCCGGCGCAATCCGCGCGCTTCTCAATCTCGCGCCGAAAACCGCCCGGCGGATCGGGCGGAACGATGCTGAAGAGGATATTCCTGTCGAAGCCGTCGTCATCGGTGATCGGCTCAGGGTCCGGCCCGGTGAAACCGTGCCGGTTGACGGCGTGGTCGAGCAGGGTCGCTCATCGATCGATGAATCGATGGTGACCGGCGAATCCATGCCGGTGACGCGTGTAGTCGGCGAAGCGGTCGTAGGAGGTACGCTGAACCAGACCGGCGCGCTCGTCATCCGGGCTGAAAAAGTCGGGCGCGACACCATGCTCGCCCGCATCGTCCAGATGGTCGCGGATGCCCAGCGCTCGCGCGCGCCGATCCAGCGCATGGCTGATCAGGTGTCGGGCTGGTTCGTGCCGGT
>JAVBXL010000187.1 GCA_030824575.1 bacterium
CTTTGGACGGATCATGACTTAACGACCGGCACGCTACGGCCGCTGCGCCAAAAGATCGGCGCTACCGTGCCCCAAAAGGCTTAGCGTATATCTGTGCCCGTTTTATGTGACGCCCCCTATAAGGTCGGCTATGAAGCGTCGCGAGAAATGAAGGGCGATCACGCGTGGAAAAGACGGTTTTCTGGTCATGGCAGAGCGATCTCGACGGGCGCGTCACTAGAGAAGTTGTCCGCTTTGCGCTCGATGCTGCGATCACGATGCTCGCGGCCGACGTCGAGGAAGCCGATCGGCCGAGCCTGACCTCCGACACGCAGGGTGTCGCCGGCACACCGGACATTGTTGCGACTATTCTCCGCAAGATCGATGAAGCCGCTGTGTTCGTCGGCGACGTGACGCCAATCGCGGTGTCCGCCAGCGGCAAGGCCTGCGCGAACCCCAACGTCCTGCTCGAGATGGGGTATGCCAACCGGGCACTGAGCGAGCACCGCGTCATCCAGGTCTGGAATACGGCGTTCGAGGGCGCGACGCTCGAGAAGCTGCCGTTCGATATGCGCGGACGGCGCGGGCCGATCGGCTTCTGTCTTCCCGTCGGCGCGGATACCGCCGAGCTGCGCCGCGTACGCGGCGAGCTGGCCAAGCAGCTGGCGGCCGCCCTGAAGCTGTCGCTGGAACAGCTCCCGGCGCCGCTCCCCGAGGCGGTGCATTGGCAGCCGCATTTTCCCGGCGACGCCGATCTCTGGTTCGATCGGGCCGAGCCGCAGATCGTTACCCACCCCAGTCATGGATCGAGCAGATACCGCTGGAAGGATCACTTCCCGGGCTACGCGCGTCTGATCCCGTCCAAATGGACGGCCAATGCGGATGCGAAGCGGTCGCTTGCGAGTAGTGAGGGGCATCCCGACCTGATGGCGGACGCCCGATCACTCGGCTTTGGTACAAGCCGGGGCGGCACTGCGATTTACTGGCCGGGCACGGAGGAGGAAGGCGTTGCGCCGACCGTTGCCGTTACCCAGTGGTTCGAGAAGACCGGCGAGTTCTGGGGCGTTGCGGGCGGATTCCTGTTCGATCGGGATAGCCGGATCACGCTCGCGACCGGATATTTCTTCCAGCACTGGCTGGATTTTCTGAAGCGCAACACGACGCTCGCGCTCGATCATGGCGGCGCGCTGCCGATCCATATGCGATTGGGGGTCAACGGTCTGGCCGGCTCGTGGTGGCCGCCTGGGACGTTCGATTTCGGTGAGGATGGTTTCGCCGCGGTTGAGCCGTCCTACCAATTTGAAGCGACATTGACCTCGGTCGAGACAGAGGTGCTGCAGCAGGTCGCCGTCGACGCCTTCAACGGGTTGGCGAGCGTCTATGGCCACGAGCCTTTCACGCTCGCCGAAATTCTAGAGATGGCGAAGCGGTAGCCATGACCGAGGATGCAGGAACACCGTTGCCTGTGCCGCCTCCGTCGGAGACGTCACTTCCGGCTGTGGCCGACGCTGTCGATCTCGCGTGGACGGTCGTGCAGATGCGCGCGGGCGAGCGCATCGTCATCAATGAGTCGCTGATCGCCGCCTACCAGGCGGCCTCCTCGCCCCACAGCCTCCGCGCGCTGAAATCAGATATCGAGGCGTTTGATGCGTGGTGCCGGCGGACGCATCGGATCGCGCTGCCGGCGACGCCCGAAGTGGTCGCCGATTATCTTGACGCGCGGGCAGGAAAGGGTAGCAAACCGGCCTCGCTCGGCCGCTACAAGGCGTCGATCGCCAAAATCCATCAGCTGCTCGATCTGAAAGATCCGACGTCGGCGTCGCTGGTGAAGCTGCGCCTGCAGGCGATCCGTCGCCGCCTCGGCACCGCGCAGAAGCAGGCGCGGCCGCTGCGCTTCAAGGGGCCGGTGCGCAATGTCGAGCGCGACGAACCCCGCGGGCTCAATGTGCGAGCGCTGCTTGAGAGCTGCGCTGAAGATCTGCCAGGCCTGCGCGATCGTGCGCTACTCTCGGCAGGGTATGACACTGGACTGCGCGCCTCCGAGCTGGTGGCGATCGAGGTCGAGCATATCGTCGAGGCGATCGATCCCGACGCGCGGCTGCTCAGCATTCCGCGCAGCAAGGGCGATCAGGAGGGGGAGGGGGCGACCGCGTTTCTGAGCCCGCGCACCGTGCGGGCCATCGCGGCGTGGCTGGAAGCCGCCGGCATCAAGGCAGGACCAGTGTTCCGCCGGGTGAATGTGCGGCGCTACAAGGCGCGGGCTGCGCTGCGCGGGCGTAAGATCGACAGCATTTCGGGCCGCGAGACGTGGGATTTGCGCAAAACACTGTCGACACCTGCCGTGCCGGCTCGGGTCGAGTATGATGTGGGGGAGGGGGCTCTCCATCCCGCCTCGGTTGGCCCGATCTACCGGTCGATGATCCAGCGGGCATTCGACCGTGCCGCGCTGGTCGATCTGACGGCGGACGATCTTGCCCGGCTGCTCAAGGGAATCAGCGCGCACTCGACGCGGGTTGGCCTCAACCAGGACCTGTTCGCGAGCGGCGAAGATCTCGCCGGGATCATGGACGCGCTACGCTGGAAGAGCCCGCGTATGCCACTCGCCTACAACCGCAATCTCGCCGCTGAGGCGGGCGCGGCTGGAAGGCTGATGGGCAAGCTGGGATGACCAGATTGCCCCCCCGTGCGGTCAAGACCGGGGGTACCGCGTACCCCTGAAATCGACTCAGCCACTTCTGACGCTCAGCGAAGTGTCTGGCTGCCACCTCGACACAAATTGCGTGCAGGCCGCTTCGCTTCGATCCTTTATTCTAATTAAACATCGTCCACGACAACACCGGAAACTAGCTGCAACAGCCTGCGCCCTTGCCTTCGATCTGGATCGGTGGACAAGGAACGGTTCCATACGAACAGAACACGCAGCAATCGCCGGGTTTGGGCCGGAGCACGGCGTTGCAGTCCGAACAATCATAGAAAAACTGGCAGGCGTTCGTTGGCATCTGCTCGGTCTTCACCGTGCCGCACTCTGGACAGGTGATCGTCGAACTTAGCTCCGGGGTGATGTCAGACATAGGCATAGCCCAGCCAGAGGAGCGCGGCACCGATCAGCAGGCCGGCAAGCGTGATGAGGCGCGTGGCGAGAGAGGTGCATAGGCCGCCCGGTGCGCAGCGGGCAGCGACGGCTTGCTGACGTATGAGAAGTGCGGCGCCTGCAACCAGGCATAATGCGCCTATCCCGAGCAGCGGCACGCGATAGGGTAGCGCGGTCATAGCGATTCCGGCGAGCCATGCCGATCCGATGCCAACCGAAGCCAGCAGCATTGGCAGGGCGCAGCACGCCGCGACGCCGAAACCGGCTGCGATCCCGCCGAGAGTGAGAGACGCGGTTCCCAATCCCTTCGGCGAACGGGGGGTGGCAGAAGGTTCAGACATGGCGACCCCTTGAGAGCTGTTGGATCTTGTCCTAGCGTCTGTAGCTACTACAGACTCAAGCGGTATTTTGAAGATGACGACATCTCGCACCACCATCCCGATTGGCGAACTGTCGCAGCGCACGGGCTGCAACATCGAGACGATCCGTTATTATGAGCGCATCAGCCTGCTTCCGGTGCCGCTGCGCCGTGGTCGATACCGCGCCTATGGACCGTCGGATGTGCGGCGCCTGTCGTTCGTGCGACGTGCGCGCGAACTGGGTTTCCCAATCGACTCGGTGCGGGCGCTGCTGGCGCTTGCCGACGGCGGCGCTGCCTCATGTGCGCAGGCGCGTGATCTGGCGAGCGAGCATCTGCGGGATGTCCGCGTGAAAATTGCCGACCTTCGCCGCATGGAGCAAGTGCTCGGCGACACCGTCGCCGCCTGCGAGGCGGACGACACCGTGAGCTGTCCCTTGCTGGAAACGCTTTGCACTTCGGAAGCGCGTTAGATCCGGAGGTTGTCGGGATTAGGTCAGGCGATCGATTGTGATGCCAGGTCGTGTGCGGCGTCGCGCTTGGCAGCCGCGGACTTGCGCTCGGAATAACGATCGACGAGCTGATCGGCGTGGCCACGGGTCAGCACGGTGAACCGGACCAGTTCCTCCATCACGTCGACGATGCGGTCATAATAGCTCGACGACTTCAACCTGCCGGCTTCGTCGAACTCCTTCCAGGCCATCGCAATGCTCGACTGGTTGGGGATCGTGAACATGCGCATCCAGCGGCCTAGCAGGCGTAGCGTGTTGACCGCGTTGAACGACTGTGAGCCGCCCGACACCTGCATGACTGCGAGCGTCCGACCCTGGGTCGGGCGCATGCCACCGAACTCCAGCGGCAGATGGTCGATCTGCGCCTTCATGATGCCGGTGATCTGGCCGTGCCGTTCCGGGCTGCACCAGACCATGCCTTCGGACCACAAGGCGTGCTGGCGCAATTCGTGGACGGCTGGATGATCGTCGCCCTTCACTTGATCGGGCAATGGCAGGTCGGAGGGATCGAATATACGCACTTCCGCACCGAAAAAGATCAGCAGCCGGGCCGCTTCCTCGACCGCGAGTCGGCTGAATGAACGCTCACGGAGCGAACCGTAGAGAAGAAGGATCCGGGGCGGATGGTCGAGCGAGCCAAGGCCGGCCGCCAGATCAGGGCGAACCACGTCGCGATCGAGCGCTGGCACATAATCGGGGTCGGCAAGGGTTCGAAGACGCGACATCAGGCAATCCGTTTGGAGAGAAGGGCCGCGCTCGCCAGGCAGAGCGTTCGAAACTCGGCCGACCGGGCGATCGCGGCGGGCGCATTGGCGCGCTCGGCGGTTTTATAGCCGTGCCGTCGGAAGAATGGTTCAGCCGTGGTGGTCAGCAGATAGAGGGCAGCGACACCGTTATCGGTTGCCGCCTGCTCGATCGCGCCGAGGATGGCAGCGCCCAAACCTGCGCCACGTCGCTCGGGCTTTACGACCAGGGATCGCAGCAGCCGGTCAGGCCCATCGCCTTCGATGCCGCCATAGCCAATGATGCCGGCGACGTCCTCGAATCGAAAGAAGCGACGATCTGGTTCGGCAAGATCGCTGGTCGGCAGGCCGGCGGCAGCAAGTTCGGCCGTCAGGTCGGATAGCGACTCTGCATTGAGCAAACTCGCGATCATTCCGGCACACGTTGCTCGTACCAGGGCCGGGTCGCCTTCACGATCTTGACGACCGACAGCATGACCGGAACCTCGACCAGGACGCCCACCACGGTCGCCAGTGCCGCGCCCGAGTTGAGCCCGAACAGACTGATCGCGGCAGCGACAGCCAGTTCGAAGAAGTTTGAGGCGCCGATCAGTGCCGCCGGCGCGGCCACGCACCAAGCGACACCGAACCGGCGGCTCAGCCAATAGGCAAGCCCGGCGTTGAAATAGACCTGAATAAGGATCGGCACCGCGATCAGCGCAATGACCAGCGGATGGGCGATGATCGCCTCCCCTTGGAAGCCGAACAGCAGGACGAGCGTCGTCAGCAGCGCGACCAGCGACACCGGGCCTAGCCGCGCCAGCAGCCGGTCAAGGGCTGACTGCCCGCCCGATGACAGCACCGCGCGGCGGATCAGTTGCGCGACGATCACCGGCACCACGATGTAGAGCAGCACCGAGATCAGCAGTGTGCCCCATGGGACAGTGATGGACGCGACGCCGAGCAGCAGGCCCACCAAGGGCGCAAAAGCGAACACCATGATGATGTCGTTCAGCGCGACTTGGCTGAGCGTATAGGTGGGGTCGCCGTCGCAGAGGTTGGACCAGACGAACACCATCGCGGTGCAGGGGGCGGCGGCCAGCAGAATCAGGCCGGCGATATAGGAGCTGACATCGGCCGCGGGCAGGAGCGGCCGAAACAGCCACCCGAGGAACAGCGTGCCGAGCAGCGCCATCGAGAAGGGCTTCACCGCCCAGTTGATGAACAGCGTCACCCCGACGCCCTTCCAGTGCTGCCTGACCGATCCGAGCGCGCCGAGATCGATCTTGAGCAGCATGGGGATGATCATGAGCCAGATCAGCACGGCGACCACGAGGTTGACCCTGGCGACCTCAGCGGATGCGATCACCGCGAACAGGCCGGGCAGCGCATAGCCGAGCGCGATGCCGACGACGATGCACAGCGCTACCCAAACGCTGAGATAGCGTTCGAATGTGCTGATCGCCGGCTTCGCCGGCGCCAACGCTTGACCAGTGGTGGCGTTCATGACGCGACCCGCTGGCCGCTGTCATCGACGACGCGCTCGCCGTCTTCCTTGGTGAATGCCCCGCGCTGTTCGCTCGGCAGCAAGTCGAGGACTTCTTCGGAAGGGCGGCAGAGCTTCACCCCGAGCGGTGAGACCACGATCGGCCGGTTGATCAGGATCGGATGCTCCATCATCGCATCGATGATCCGGTCGTCGCCGAGCGATGAATCACCCAGGCCAAGCTCCGCGAAGGGCGTCCCCTTTTCCCGCAGCAGCGCGCGCGGGCCGATCCCCATGCGTTCGATGAGGGACACCAGCATCGGCCGCGATGGCGGCGTCTTCAGATATTCGACGACATGCGGCTCGATCCCCGCATTGCGGATCATCGCCAGCGTGTTGCGCGACGTGCCGCATTCCGGGTTGTGGTAGATCACGATATCGACGGACATCAAGCGGCATCCCCCCGGCGGCTGCTCGCCCCTTCGCCATGGCCGATCTCGCGGACATGCGTGCGCAATGCCAAGGCGTCGAGCCGATCGAACGGCAGGGCGATGAAGAGTTTGATGCGGTTTTCGAGGTAACGGAGCGCAGTGACGAATGCCCGCTCGCGTTCAACCGGCGTGCCCTGGACGTGACTTGGATCCTCGATGCCGTAGTGCGCCGTCATCGGATGGCCCGGCCAGATGGGGCAGGTCTCGCCGGCGGCGTCGTCGCAGACCGTGAACACGAAATCCATGACCGGCGCGTCGGCTCCGGAAAACTCCTCCCAGCTCTTCGAGCGCAGGCCCTCGGTTGGATACTCGATCCGGTCGAGCAGCGCGATGGCGTCGGGATTGACCGCACCCTTGGGAAAGCTGCCGGCCGAAAAGGCGCGGAAGCGCCCGTCGCCGAGCTGGTTCAACGCACTTTCTGCGAGAATCGAGCGGGCCGAGTTACCGGTGCACAGGAAGAGAATATTGAAGATGCGATCGGACATGATGGGCTCCATCAGCAGCAGGGGACGAGTTCGGCGATCAGCGGTTCGCAAAGCTCCGCCTTGCCGCCGCAGCAATCCTTGACGAGGAACAGGGTAAGCGCCTTCAACTGGTCGAGATCGGCGCGATAGTTGATGATGCGGCTGCGCCGTTCCGAGCGAATGAGCCCGGCGCGCGCAAGCGTCGCGAGATGCACCGACATGGTGTTCTGGGGAACTCCCAACTGACGCGCAATTTCACCTGCGGCGAGACCGTGCGGCTCATGCCGCACCAACAGACGAAAGGCATCGAGCCTCGTTGTCTGGGCGAGCGCTCCCAGCGCCGTAATAGCTCTCTCTGATTCCATATATCCACTATGATAGATATGTAGGAAGAACACCAGGCAATTTTGATAGCCCAATCCAAGTCGATTACGGTGGTAGCGACGCGCTACATAGGGTAGGGGGGTATCCTATGGGACATTTGAATGAAGGCAATGACGAACTCCTGAAGCGGGTCCGCCGCATCGCAGGCCAAGTCGCGGCGATCGAAAAAGCGCTGACGGCCAATGCGGATTGCACGACGACGCTGCATCTCGTCGCAGCGACGCGCGGCGCCATCAATGGGCTGATGGACGAGATTATAGAAGAGCATGTCCGAGACCATGTGGCGGACCCCGACCTTACGGCCGCAGAACGTGCCGCAGGAGCTGAAGAACTGATCGCGGTGATACGCCGCTACGCGAAATAGAGCCGAGATAATGACCACTTTACGCGATATTGACGATTTCACGCACGCCCATGTGTATCTGGGGGCCGCCCACGACGACAATGCACGCCGGACGTTGTGGGTGGTGGTGCTGACGGCTGTGATGATGACCGGCGAAATATTCGCCGGGTATGTCACCGGATCGATGGCACTCCTGGCCGATGGCTTCCATATGGCGACCCATGCCGGCGCGCTGGGTGTCGCGGCGATTGCGTATGCCTATGCCAAGCAGCGTGCATCGAGCCGGCGGTTTAGCTTCGGAACCGGCAAGGTCGGCGACCTGGCGGGCTTCGCCTCGGCGTTGGTGCTTGGCCTGATCGCCTTGGGGATCGGTGTTGAATCAATCCTGCGCCTATTCGAGCCCATCAAGGTTGCGTTCGGCGAGGCGACCCTGATTGCAGTGATCGGGCTAGGCGTGAACATCCTCAGCGCATTTTTGTTGTCGGGCAGCCACCACCATCACGGTCATGACGATCATGTACACGACCATCATGCCCATGGCGGCGACAACAACCTCCGCTCTGCCTATGTGCATGTGCTCGCCGACGCCCTGACTTCCGTGCTGGCGATCGCGGCCCTGCTGGCAGGTCGCTATCTTGGTTGGGTGTGGATGGACCCTGTCATGGGTATCGTCGGAGCTGTGGTGATCGCTCGCTGGTCCTGGAGCCTGATGCGAGATACCGCTTCAGTCCTCCTTGATTCGACCGACAATCACGTTGCCGAGGAAATACAGGATCTCGTTGAGGGACCGGGCGACGTGCGTATTGCCGATCTCCATGTGTGGCGCGTCGGCCCCGAAGCCCATGCCGCCATCGTCGGTGTTGTCGGCGGTGCGGGAATCCACGCTGGTGTCATCCGTGACCGGCTCGTCCCTGTCCATGAACTGAAGCACCTGACGATCGAATGCCATTGAAGGTGCCCACGTGAAGTCCCCGTGCATAGACTTGTGCAGATTCGACGGCTCGACCGGCTGGTGTCGGGGGTGCGGCAGATCCAAACTCGAATGTCGGGCATGGAAGAAGGCGCAACCTCAACAACAACGCAAGATCGCTGCCGACCTTCCGCGCCGACTCGCGAAGTTGGCAGGACGCGCTCCGCACGAGTGAGTGGGCTCGCTGCGCTCACAGCGATCTACTGGCCTGTGAGATCAGCTCAGGAAGCCAGACGTGCAAGTATCGGACATTCGGGCCGCTCATTGCCGTGGCAAGCTTTAGCCAGGTCCAGCAATGCATCGCGCATTGCGTTAAGCGCATCTGTAGTCACTACAGACTCAAGTGCTAATCGCGACCATGACTGCATCCAAGAGGATCCCGATCGGCGAGTTCTCGCGCCGCACTGGCTGCAACATCGAAACGATCCGCTACTATGAACGGATTGGCCTGTTGCCTGTACCGGAGCGCCGGGGCCGCTACCGTGCCTATGACCGCGACGACGTGCGGCGCCTCGCGTTCGTTCGGCGAGCGCGCGAGCTTGGGTTCTCCATCGAAACGGTGCGGGCTTTGCTCACGCTCGCCGCTGGAGGGTCAGCGTCATGTGCGCAGGCGCAAGCTTTCGCGGAGGCGCACCTGCGCGATGTGCGCGCGAAGATCGCCGACCTCGAGCGCATGGCGGACGTGCTCACGGACAGCGTCGCCGCCTGCGAGGCGGGCAGCCATGCCGGTTGCCCGCTGCTCGAAACCCTCGCAGCGCTGTGATCCGGACCAGTTCCTCCATCACCTTTAGCTTCCGGTCATTGTAGTTTGACGGCTACCCGACTTTCCCTCGTCATTCAGCGGGCAGCGGATCGCGCGGAAGCAGATCCTCGGCGTGCGCTACGTTCGAGGCCGCCAGCTCGCGTCGACCGAATCGGGCGTAGAGCGTCGGCAGCACGAACAGAGTCAGCAAGGTAGCCGAGATCAGCCCGCCGATCACCACGGTCGCGAGCGGCTTCTGGACCTCCGCTCCGGCGCCGTGCCCAAGCGCCATCGGCACGAACCCCAGGGAGGCGACCAGCGCGGTCATCGCCACGGGTCGCAAGCGGAGCAATGCTCCCTCGCGGCTGGCGCGGGCACGGTCCATGCCGGCCCGCATTAGGTCCTGGATCGAGGTGACCATGACCAGGCCGTTGAGCACCGCGATGCCGGAGAGCGCAATGAACCCGACCGCCGCCGAAATCGAGAACGGCATGCCGCGCAGCATCAGCGCAGCTACGCCGCCGACCAGCGCCAGCGGTATGCTGGTGAACACGATCGCGGCGTCGCGCGCGCTGCCGAGCGCGCCGTAGAGGAGCAGCAGAATCAGCGCGAAGCAGGCGGGCACGACGAGCATCAGACGATCACGCGCCGAGGCGAGATTCTCGAACTGACCGCCCCATTCTAGCCAGATGCCTGCGGGAAGGCGCACGTCCTTCGCGATCGCCGCCTGCGCATCGGCGACCACGCCGGCGACGTCGCGGCCGCGGACATTCGCCTGGACGACCACCCGGCGCTTGCCATTCTCGCGGCTGATCTGGTTGGGTCCGTCGGCGACGCCGATGTCGGCGACGCTGGCGAGCGGCACGAACGCGCCCGAGGGCGTCGGCACCGGAGTCTGTCCGAGCGTCGCGAAATTCGCGCGCTCGGTGTCTGAGAGGCGGATCACGATCGGGAACTTCCGGTCGCCCTCGAAGATCACGCCCGCCGGGCGGCCGCCGACCGCCGCGGCGACCACGTCCTGCACGTCCTTGGCGGTCACCCCGAGTCGCGCGGCCGCATCGCGGTTGAAGGCGATGTCGAGCATCGGCAGCCCTTCGGTCTGCTCGACCTTGACGTCCTCAGCGCCTTTCGTGCGCCGCAGCACCGCAGCGATCCTGTCGGCGGTATCGTTCATCTGCGCGAAGTCGTCGCCGAACACCTTGACCGCGACATCGCTGCGCACGCCGGCGATCAGTTCGTTGAACCGCATCTGGATCGGCTGGGTGATCTCGTAACTGTGCCCGGGTACTTGCGCTAGGCGCTGCTCGATGCGCTCGACGACATCGGCCTTGGTCTCGCCCGGATCGGGCCACTCGCCACGGGGCTTGAGCATCACGAACGTATCGGTGGCATTGGGCGGCATCGGATCAGACGCGAGCTCGGCCGTGCCGGTGCGCGAGAATACGACCCGGACCTCGGGTATGCCGGACAGCGCCTTCTCGATCTGGAACTGCATTCTCTGGCTCTGGTCGACCGAGGTGCCGGGCACCCGGAACGCCTGGACCAGGACATTGCCCTCGTCGAGCTGCGGCAGGAACTCCTGGCCGAGCGTCGCATAGCCGGCGCCGGCCAGCGCCAGCGCAGCGAGCGCAACGCCGAACGTGCGCCTCGGCGCCCGCAGTGCTTGATCGAGCCCCGGCTCGTAGCGACGACGCAGCCAGCCGACGATCCGGCCTTCCTTTTCCTCGACCGGCTTGCTCAACCAGACCGCGATCGCGGCGGGCACGAATGTCAGCGACAGGACGAACGCGAACAGCAGCGCCATGATGACGGTGAGCGCCATAGGCTCGAAGGTCTTGCCCTCGACGCCCGAGAGGGTGAGCAAGGGCACATAGACGAGGATGATGATCGCTTGGCCAAAGACCGACGGGCGGATCATCTCTCGGGCGGCCTGCGCCACCAGGGCGAGGCGTTCGCCGCGATCGAGCGGCCGGCCGAGATGGTGCTGGCGCTCCGCGATGCGCCGGAGCGCATTCTCGACGATGATCACCGCGCCATCGACAATCAGCCCGAAGTCGAGCGCGCCGAGACTCATGAGGTTGGCGGAGACACCGGCCTGGAGCATGCCGAACCCGGTCAGCAGCATGGTGATCGGGATCACCGCCGCCGCGATCAGCGCCGCGCGAAAGTTGCCGAGCAGCACGAACAGCACGACGATGACGAGCAGCGCGCCCTCGGCGAGGTTGCGGGCGACCGTCGAGATGGTGGCGTTGACGAGGTCGGTGCGGTCGAGCACCGGCTCGATGACGATATCCGGCGGCAGCGACGGGCTGATCCGTTCGAGCCTTTCGGCGACCCCCGTCGAGACGGTGCGGCTGTTCTCGCCGATCCGCATCACGGCGGTGCCGGTGACCACTTCATGCCCGGCCTCGGACGCCGATCCCAGGCGGATCGCCTGGCCTAACCGCACCGCAGCAACCTGCCCGAGCAGGATCGGCGTGCCTTCGCGCGTGGCAATGACAGTGTTGGTGAGCTGTGCGGTGCTAACGATGCGCGCATCGGCGCGCACCGCCAGGCCTTCGCCGTTGCGATCGACAATGCCGCCGCCGATTGCGCTGTTGTTGGCGTCGAGCGCGGTGGCGAGTTCGCTCAGGGACAGTTTGAGCGCGGCGAGTTTCTGCACGTCGGGAACGACGAGATATTCCTTGTCGTAGCCGCCGAGCGAATCCACCCCTGCGACCCCGGCGACCGACTTGACCTGCGGCGCCACGATCCATTCCTGCACGGTGTGGAGATAGGTCGCCTTGTCGGCCTCGCTCACCAGCCGGTCGCCCTCGGGGGTGATGTAGCTGCCGTCGGGCTGGGTGCCGGGCTCGCCCGGCTTATGTTGCTCGTGCCCGCGATCCTGATAGCGGACGGTCCACATATAGATGTCGCCGAGCCCGGTCGCGATCGCGCCCATCTCGGGCGTGACTCCGTCGGGCAACCGCTCCTTGGCGTCGTTGATGCGCTCGGCGACCTGTGCTCGCGCGAAATAGATGTCGGTCGCATCCGAGAACACCGCGGTGACCTGGGCGAACCCGTTGCGGCTCAGCGACCTTGTGCTCTCCAGCCCCTTGATGCCGGCCAGCGCGGTCTCGACGGGGAAGGTGACCTGCTTCTCGATCAGCTCAGGCGACAGCGCCGGCGCGCGGACGTTGATCTGGACCTGGTTGTTGGTGACGTCGGGCACCGCGTCGATCGGGAGCCGATAGAGCGAGGCGGCGCCGATGATGGCGGCGATGGCGGTGAGCAGCAGGACGAACCAGCGGCGCTCGACCGCAAGGGTGACGATGCGTTCGATCATGGCTCAGTCCTCGTCCCCGCCTTCGCCCTTGCCGAGTTCGGCCTTGAGGACAAAGCTGTTGGCGGCGGCGATCTGCTCGCGGCCGGTCAGGCCCCAGAGGACCATGACGGAAGCACCGCTGGCCTGGCCGAGGGTGACCGGCGCGGCCCGGAATCCATCCCCTGTGCGGACGAACACGACCGGCTTGTCGCCGATCGTCTGCACCGCGGTCGACGGCACGCTGACTGCGCTTCCGCCTCCATTTTCGTTGCCGCCGCCGCCGCCGAGCAGGATCGCGGCCTGCACGCTCTCGCCGACGCGCCACTGACCGCTGCGGTTATCGATCGCCGCGATCACCGGCACCAGCCGGGTCGTGGCGTCGAGCACCGGCGAGACGAAGGTGATGCGAGCCGTGGCTTGCCGGCCCGGCGCGCTTACCTCGACGGTGGCGCCCGGCCGGACACGGCCGGCATCGGCGGCCGACAGCGACAGGGTCAGCGACACCGTGGAGAGATTGGCGACCCGGAACAGTTCGGCATCGGCCGCGACGGTCTGGCCGAGCGTGACCGAGCGCGCGATCACCTGGCCGCCGATCGGCGCGCGAATCGCGAGACGGTTGAGCGATCCGCCGCCGCCGCCCGCGGCGGACACTTGTTGACGCGCGAGCCTGAGCGCGATCTCTGCTTCGCGCGCCGCGGTGCGGGCGGCGATCAGATCCTGCTCGGCCGACACGCGCTCGTTGAACAGCCGCTGTTCGCGACGGAGGTTCGACTGGGCGAGCGCGGCGCGCGCCTGCGCCGCCTCGACCTCGGCGTTGAGTTGGGCGGCTTCGCGGCTCTCGATGACCGCGAGCGTCTCGCCGCGACCGACCGACTGGCCGAGATTGCGGGTCAGCGCGACGACGCGCCCGCCGATCGCCGCCGACACCACCTGGGTGCCCTGGGGATCGCCTTCGATCGTCCCGGGCAGCTCGATCGCGCCCCCGCCGCCGACAGTCGGGCGGACGAGCTGGATACCGGCGGTCGCGATCTGCTGCGGGCTGAGCTTGATGACGCCTTGCGAGGGCGCTTCAGCGCCTTCCTTGGCTTCGGTTTCGGCCTTTTCTTCGGAGGGCTTGGTGCCGCCACACGCGGCGAGAGTCGCGATAAGCGCCAGGGGCAGCGTCGCCCGCAAAATCGTGATCTTCATGGGCTCAGTCTTTCGTGATCGTGGGAGCGGCGCCGGTGAGGCGCTGGAGGCGGGCGCGCGCGTCGTGCCAGGCGGCGAGCGCGTCGATCGCGGCGGCGCGGGTCTCCGCCAGCGTGCGCTCGGCGTCGAGCAGGTCGAGCTGGCCGAACTTGCCCTCGCGATAGCCGATCCGCGCGATGCGTGCGGTCTCGACCGCGGCGGCCAGCGCAGGCCCGGTCGCGTTGCGCGCATCGGCCGCCGCGTTTGCCACTTCGGCCTCGGCGGCAGAGATCGCCTGTTCGGCGTCGATTCGCGCCATGCGCCGTCGCGCGTCGGCCCGGTCGCGCTCGGCGCGCGCCTGGGCGACGCCAGCGCTGCCATTGTTGAACAAAGGCAGCGGGATCGACACGCCGAATACCGCGGCGGTGTCGTTGGTCGCTTCGAGCCGGCGTGCGCCAGCGCTCAGCGTCACGTCGGGAATGCGCTGCGAGCGGGCGAGCCCGACCTGCGCATCGGCGGTCGCGACTTCGGCATCGGCCGCGGCCAGCGCGAGCGTGCCGTCGACACCGGCTCGTGCCGAGGGACCATAGCCGTCGAGCCGATCGAACCAGGCAAGGTCGAGCCCGGCCATGACGGGGCGGCCGATCAGCCGGGCCAGCGTGTCGCGGACAACCACAGCGTCGCGCTCGGCGCGGGCGGCCGCCGCCTCGGCATTGATGCGGAGCACGTCGGCGCGTTGCTGCTCGATCGGCGAGGCGCGTCCCGCGCTCACGCGGATCCTGGCGGCGCGATAGGCCTCGGCGGCGATCCCCGCCTGCTCGCGGGCGATGCCGAGTCTGCGCTCGGCGGCCACGGCGGCGACATAGGCCTGGGTGACTCGCAGCGTGACATCGGCATCGGCGATCGCGGCATCGACCCGCGCCCGCACGCCCTGTGCGTCGGCGAGGCCGATCCGCGCCGAGCGCTTGCCGCCCAGTTCGATCGGCAGTGCGAACCCCACGGTGGTCTCTGCGCTGTCGATGCCGCGATAGGCGCCGCTGCCGGCGACATTCTCGGTTCGCGCCTCGAGCGAGGGATTGGGGCGCAGGCCGGCGACGGTGCGCGCCGCGCTGCTGGCGCGCAGGTCGGCGGATGCCGCTTCTAGCGCGGGCGAGGCTTGGCGGGCGGCGGCGAGCGCTTCATCGAGCGTGAGCGACACCGTGGCCGGCGGCGCGTCCTGCGCTGCGACCTGGGTGGAGCAGAGGGCCGCGGCGAGGACGGCCGCGAAGATACGGGACATGGGAAATGATCTCCTGACGAAAGGCTGGGAGTCCGCCGTGGCCTGCAGCCGCGTGGACGATCGGCGCGTCAGGCGATCGGTGGTCTCAGGTCGCGCGCGGCGGTTATCGCGTCGGGCTCGATCGCGGGATCGATCCTCAGCGTAGTCCGGGCAATTGGGGTGATCGTTGCCGGGCCGTCGACGGCGGGCATGCTCAGATGATGATTGTGGCAGCTGCCGTGGTGATGCGGCGCCGGATTGTCCGCGTCGCCCGGAACCTCGTCGCCATCGCAAGCGACATGGTCTCCGGCCCCGGCGGACAGCTCAAGGCAGCCGACGATCTCGGCCGCGTGCGCCGCCGACACCGAGAGACCCGTCCACAAAGAGAGGACGAGCATCAGGCCGGCGATCAGGGCGAGCGATTGTCGCATCGGCTGCTCTGCTAGCCGGACGGCACGGCCAAGCAAAGCGGCGGGGCGGGATCGCCTCCCATTCTCCTGTTTCGACGCCATATTTATTCCCCCTGAAGAATTGGCTGCGCGGGCGCCGCGTGCAATAGATGCGGCGCCCGCAGCTCGGCCGCCGCCTGGCGCATGATCTGGATGCCGCCGCTGATCCCGAGCGTGGCGAGGATCGCGGCAACGGTCAGGTCGGGCCATGCCGAGCCGGTGCCGAACACGCCGAACGCGGCGGCGACCACGGCAACATTGCCGATCGCGTCATTGCGCGAGCAGATCCATACCGAGCGCATGTTCGCCTCGCCGCTGCGAAAACGGTACAGGATGAAGGCGACCGCGACATTGGCCGCCAGCGCGAGACCACCGACAATCCTCATCGTCTCGGCCTGCGGAAGCGTGCCCGCGAACGCGGCATAGCCGGTGCTGCCGATCACCCAGACCCCGAGCGCAAACAGGGTGGCGCCCTTGAGCATCGCCGCGCGCGCACGCCAGGTGAGCACCATGCCTGCAACTCCGAGGCTGATCGCGTAGTTGGCACTGTCGCCGAGGAAGTCGAGCGCGTCAGCCTTGAGTGCGGCCGAGTGGGCGGTAACGCCCGCGAAAATCTCGACGCCGAACATCGTCGCGTTGATGATCAACGCAATCCAGACCGCGCGCCGCCAGCGCGGATCGTTGGATGGGTCCGGCTTCGCGGACGCGCAGCTGTTGCAGGCCATTTCATTACCTCGAACGACTCGATGTCATGCGCTATGTGCGGCCTGTAGCAACTATAGGGTCAAGCGGGATTTCTGATGCAGATTGGTGAACTGGCACGAACGACCTCGACCAAGGTCGAGACCATTCGTTTTTATGAGAAGATCGGATTGCTTCCCGAACCCGGGCGCACCGCGGGCAACTACCGCGACTATGGGGCCGCCCATCTGGCGCGGCTCTCCTTTATCCGCCGCGCGCGCGACCTTGGTTTTACACTCGATCAGGTGCGCGAGCTTCTTGCGCTTTCCGACGATCGCAGCCGCTCGTGCGGCGCCGTCGACAGCGTCGCGCGCGCGCATCTCGCGCAGATCGATCAGAAGATCGCCGATCTCCGCGCACTTCGACGCGAGCTTGACGAAGTGATCGGCCAGTGCAGCCAAGGCGCTATTTCCGACTGCCGGATCATCGAAGCGCTGGGACCCCACGCAAGGCATTGACCCTATAGCTGCTACAGGGTGCAGAACATGCTCGCGACTCGCGGCGGAGATGACGATGAGCGACTGCGAATGTGAGGCGGACACCAAGCGGGCAGGCGCTGATCCGGCCTATCGGCGGGCGCTGTGGATCGTGGTCATCCTCAACGTCGGGTTCGGCCTGTTCGAGCTGGTTGGCGGTTTCATTGCCGGTTCGCAGGCGCTGAAAGCAGATTCGCTGGATTTCATCGGTGACGGGTCGATCACGCTCGTCGGGCTGATCGCGCTCGGTTGGACTGCGGTCGCGCGAAGCCGCGTCGCGCTCGTGCAAGGCATCTTTCTCGCGAGCCTCGGGCTCGGCGTCATCGGGTTCGCAGCGTGGCGCGCATTCCATGCGGCCCCGCCCGAAGCCGAACTGATGGGCGTGATCGGTATCGCGGCGCTCGTCGTCAACGTATCGGCCGCCTTGATCCTCGCGCGGTTCCGGGACCAGGGAGATGCGACGTCTCGCGCCATCTGGCTGTTCTCGCGCAACGACGCGCTTGCCAATATCGCCGTGATCGCCGCTGCCGCGCTGGTTGCCTGGACGGGACAGGCCTGGCCTGATCTCGTCGTTGCCGGCGTGATCGCGCTGCTGTTCCTCCATTCCGCCTATGACATAATTCGCGACGCGCGCCGCGAGCTGGCGGAACATGCAACGAGGGCACGGGCATGAATGATAGCGCCTACACGCAGCCGCTCGGGATCGGCGACACCGCGGATTACGATCGCGCAATCCGGCGCTGGACCCGCGAGATGCGTTGGCGCAGCGCCATGATCGAGCTGCTCGCGCCGCGCCCCGGCGAGACCATCATCGATGTCGGGTGCGGCACGGGCAGCTTCGCGGTCATGCTCAAGGCGGCCGCGCCTGGCGTGCGCATCATCGGCATCGATCCCGACGAAGAAGCGCTGGCGATCGCTCGCGCCAAGGGCGACGCCGCGGGTGCGGACATCCATTGGGAGCGCGGCTTCGCGCGGGACATCGGTTCCCGCTCTGCCGACGCCGTGGTGTCGAGCCTGATGTTCCACCAGGTGCCGATGGCGGAAAAGCGGGCGGGCCTCGGGGCGATGCACGCGGCACTCCGCCCTGGCGGCAGGCTCGTGATCGCCGATTATGGGCGGCAATGGGGATTGATGCGGCTGCTGTTCCGCCTGACTATCCAGCGGCTCGACGGCGTGGCCGACACCCAGCCCAATGCCGACGGCGTGCTTCCGGAACTCGTGCGCGCGACGGGGTTCGACAATGTGCGCGAAGCAGCGCGCATCCACACGGTGACGGGCACGATCGCGCTGATCGCGGCGGATCGGCCGGGCTGACGGAGCGTGGCCATGACGGACCTCAAAGCGGAGCAGAAGGAGATCAGGAAGCAGTCGGGGCTGGCCTTTCTGCTTTGTGCCGCGATCTCGGTCGCGTGCGTCCTCTTTCTGCCCAAGCTGGTCACTTTCCCGTCTGTGATCGGCGCGCGGCTTGCCTTCGCGATCCAGACGAGCTTCGTCCATTTCGCCCTCGTCCTGCTCGCCGTCCGCCTGGTCTCGAGCGGGCGCTACCGGTCCGCCGCCGACATCGGCGGCGCGGCCAAGGGGCCGCCGAGCCCCGCGCTCGCGGTCAAGGCCGCGTTCCTGCAGAACACGCTGGAGCAGGCATTCCTCGGCGTCGGCGCGCATCTGCTGCTCGCCTCGGTCGCCGGCGGCCGCTGGCTGGGGCTGCTGGTCGCATCGTCCATGCTGTTCGCGGTCGGCCGCTGGAGCTTCTACCGCTGCTATCCCGATGGCGCCGGCGCGCGCGCCTTCGGGATGGCGACGACGGCGCTCGGGTCGCTGACCTGCTACCTGGTCGCGCTCGCGATGCTCCTCGGTCGCCTATTCGGCGGGTGATCCTGACGAGCGGGCCGTGGCCGCACTGCGCCCGCTGTACCAGAAGCCGGCGACGAGCACGACGATTGTCGCGGCCTGCGCAAGCACGGTCTCGGTCGTTGGAAACAGACCCAGAAACTCGATGCGCGGTATATTGGCCAGCGGCACCACGCCGAGGATGCCTGCCTCCTGCAGCCCGGCAATGCCCTTGCCCGCGAGGACGACCGCAAGAATCGCGATCAGGATCGAGCTCCACGAGAAGAATTGGGTGATCGGCAGCCGGGCGCTGAAGCGGAGCATGATCCAGGCGATCAGAGCGAGCAGTGCGGTCGCTGCGCCGGCTCCGGCCAGCATCGCCACGCCATTCCCTTCCCCCCACAGTGCCGCATAGAACAGGATCGTCTCGAACACCTCGCGGTAGACGACCACGAACGACAGCAGGAACAGGAACCAGCCCGACTGGCGCGACAGCGCGGCGGTCACCTTCGCCTTCACATAACGCTGCCAGGCTTCCGCGTTGCTCTTGCCGTGCATCCAGATGCCAACGGTGAGCAGGATGATCGCTGCGAACAGCGAGCCGAAGCCTTCGGTGAGCTCACGCGAAGCGCCGCTCACGCTGATGAAATAGGTCGCGACGAACCAGGTGGCGACACCAGCGGCGAGCGCGGCGATCCAGCCGCCATGGACGAAACCCAGCACTTCGGGGCGCTCGGTCTTCTTGAGGAACGCGATCATCGCGACGACGATTAGCAGCGCCTCGAGCCCTTCGCGCAGCAGCACGCCGAACGCGCCAAGAAAGCTCGACGCACTGCTCGCCCGCTCGGGCGCCAGGGCGGCTTCAGCCTCGGCGAACAGGCTGGCCAGCGAGCGGTTCGCCGCTTCGACTTCGCTTGCCGGACGCCCTTGTCCGATCGCCGCGCGAAGCTTCGCCATCGCCCCCTCGATCCGCGCCATCAGGGCCGCATCGCGCGCGGCAAGCACCGGCTCGACCGGCTCGAAGCCATCGAGATAGGCGGAAAGCGCGAGATCTGCTGCGGCCTTGCGGTCGCCGGCGCGATAGGCTGCCATACTCTGGTCGAGCCGTTCGCGCGTCAAGGCAAGCGAGCCATCGACGCGCACGGTCACCGCGGCGGGATGGCGGCGCAGAAAGGCGGTAAGCGCGGCCGCTTTTTCCGGGCCGATATCGGCCGCCAGCGCGGCCGGGGTGACGCCGACCAGCGCCGCGAGATTGGGATATTTGGCGCGGAGCGCGGCATCGCCGCGCCACAACCGCTCGCCGTCACGCGCGGCGGTCTCGGGATAGGCGAATTGACCGGCGTGAAAGGCCAGCGCCCAGCGATCGGCTTCGGGCAGCGCCGCGAAACTCTGCATCGCGGTGCCGTCCAGGCCCTGGCTGATGACCTGGTAGAGGCCGAACAGGCTGCGCTGATCGGCGCGCGCCTTGTCGGTGAACGCGATCGGCGGCGGATCGAGCTTGGCTGCGTCCGGGCCGTGGCCATCGCCGCTTGCGCCATGGCAGGCGGCGCAATTCTGCGCGTAGAGCGCGGCGGCTCGCGTCAAATCCGGCGGCGAACTGGGCGCGAGCGGTACTGGATACGCCGCAAGCAGCGCTGCAGCGAGCGCTCGGGATTGTTCCGCCACCATCGCCGGCGGCGCCTTGGCGGCGATCGCATTGCGCAGCGTCCCCGACCGGCGAAGCAGATCCGCCTTGGCCGATGTTGGAGCCAGTGCCCGGACCCGAGTTTCGACCTGCCCGGCAAATTCGGACATCTCGGCATACTCGGCCGAACTTATCACTTTCCCGTTCGAGACAGCTCCCGCGTAGTCCACCCCGATATAATCGAGCAACCGCCAGCTGGTCTGCACGTCCGCATCGCTCGCCAAGGCTCGCCCTGGAAGCACGATCACGATCAGGGCGAATGCCAAGACAACAAGATTCGCTGTCGAGCACCATTTGAAGGCAAAAGCGGTGGAAGGGGCGGCAGGCAAACGGAGGTACATGTGCGAGTCTCTGCTAAGAATTATTCGCAACTTGCACCCTGTAGCAACTAGAGGGTCAAGAGGCATTGATCAGACCGCAGGGCTGGACGGGGGGGAGACGTTGACAGCTGTTCGGTGCTGGCCTCGGTGATGGGGGGCCATGATGGCGCCACGGGCTTCGGAATAGTCGGTTTCCGGGCGCAGAACCTTGACTCGGTTCAGCAACAGGCAGAAAATGTGCTGATGAGACGAGCGCATAAAATAGCGCTGATCTTAGGCGTCCTACTCGGCCTGTTCGGACAGATAGTCACAGTTGCCGCAAGCCCAATTGTGGCAACTGCATTCAGCGCAACGGCGCCAGCGGTGATGCCCATCGACTGTGCCGGGATGATGCAAGACAAAGGCGAGAAATCGCTGCCCTGTCAGCGGATGACGCTCGCTTGCGTGGCCGGCATGGGTTGTCTTCCCCTATTTGCTCTCAATAGCCGGTCGCCCCTCGCGGCGGAAATGGTGAGCACGAATCCGCTTCTCATCTCACCGTCTTATCCGGCGCTACACGGACGATCGTCCCAGCCCGAACAGCATCCACCCAACACCTTGGCCTGACAACTCGCCAGGCGAACCCTCCCAAGCGCTGGACGGCGCCGTGCGCTGCCCGCCCCTCCGGGGCCGTTTGCCCAGAGCACTTTCAGTCCAAGGAGAGGAATCATGAAGACCTTGATATTCAGCGCTACGGTGGCCGCATTCACGATGCTCGCCGCCGCCCCAGTTCCGGCATTGGCACAGGCAGATGTCGAGAAACCGGCTACCATCAAGTGTGAGTGGCAACCCCAGGCTCCTGGTCCGCGTGCACCGCTAAGTGCACGGGTCTGCAGGAAGGTCGCCGACCAACGCGAGCAGTGGACAGGCAAAGGTGGACCGGAATGCGATCCGGCCTATACCGGCAAAACCGGCCGTTATGTGTGGCGGCAGCGGCCGCAATATGGTCCGCGTGCGCCGTTGCAGGGACCGGTCCGCGTTTGGGTCGATGGGAGCGATGTCTGCTGATAGCGTGAAGTGACGGCGAGGCGCTAACTTCCCCTCGCCGTCGATCATGGATTGGCGAACATTGCCTGTTCCAAACTTGTCGGAGCTCTTCGGGAGGCTCTTTCATGGCTCCTCCCGAAGAGCTCAGCGACTGTCTATAGTATCCGGGTGGCCGTCACGTCGAACGCGACCTTGCCGCGACGGCAATGCCATCGAGCAGTGAAGGCTTGCCGTCGAACGCCATGTTCATCGCCGCCGACCGTCCGCGCCGGCTCGTGAAGCTGACGGGACGCGAATTGCAAAACTGAGAGTGCAGGCGTGTCGTTGAACATGTTCAAGATGCCAGGTGCGTCAGGATCGGACATTCCGGTCGGTTGTTGCCGTCACAGCTCTTCGCCAACCCCATCAGCGCTTCTCGCATCGCATTTAGCGCATCCGCCTTGCGGCCAAGGTCGGCCGCTCGGGCCTCTGCCAGCGCCTTGACCTCTGAACTGGCGCGTGCACGATCGGACCATAGATCAAGCAGCTTTTGGATTTCTTCGATCGGAAAGCCGAGATCGTGGGCATTGGCTATGAAGCGCAGGCGATGGACGTCGGCGTCGCTGTAATCGCGATAGCCACTATCCCGCCGCACAGCCGATGGGACCAGGCCGATCTTTTCGTAGTGGCGGATCATCCGCTGTGAGACCCCGCTCGCGCCCGACGCACCGCCTATGTTCATAGCGCCGCCCGATTAAGGCGCAGCGCGTTGGTGACCACGCTGACTGAGGACAATGCCATCGCTGCTGCAGCGATGATCGGCGAAAGCAGGATGCCGAAGATCGGATAGAGCAGCCCTGCCGCGATCGGGATCCCGGCGGCGTTGTAGATGAAGGCGAAGAACAGGTTCTGGCGGATGTTGGACATCGTCGCCTCGCTAAGCCGGCGCGCACGCACGATGCCGTTAAGGTCGCCCTTCAGCAGGGTCACGCCAGCGCTTTCGATCGCGACATCGGTGCCCGAACCCATCGCGATGCCGACATCGGCGGCGGCGAGCGCGGGCGCGTCGTTGACCCCGTCGCCAGCCATGGCGACGATGCGCCCTTCACTCTTCAATCGCGCGACCACCGCGCTTTTCCGATCCGGTAGCACTTCGGCTTCGACGTCGTCGATCCCGAGCTTTCGCCCGACCGCTTCGGCCGTGGTGCGATTGTCGCCGGTCAGCATCACGACCCGTATGCCCTCCTTGCGAAGCGCCGCGATGGCCTCGGCCGTCGTCGCCTTGATTGCATCGGCGATGGCCAGAATGCCGGCCGCCTGCTTGTCGATGCCGATGAAGATGGCGGTCGCGCCATCCTGGCGCAGTTCGCCCGCCTGGGGCTCGAGTGCGCTGTCGTCGATCCCGTTTTCTGACAGGAAACGGGCGTTGCCCAGGGTGATGCGCTTGCCATCCACCGTGCCGATCGCGCCCTTGCCGGTCGGTGAATCAAAGTCCGCGACCTCGGGAAGCACGATTCCCCTGTCCTTGGCGGCGGCGATCACGGCGAGCGCCAGCGGATGTTCGGACGCCCGCTCCACGCCGGCGGCGAGCCGCAGCAGTTCGGTCTCTTCATAGCCTGTCGCCGGAATGATGCGGGTGACCGATGGTCGCCCCTCGGTCAGCGTACCTGTCTTGTCGACGACGAGCGTGTCGATCTTCTCCATCCGCTCCAGCGCTTCGGCATTCTTGATGAGCACGCCGAGCCCCGCGCCCCGGCCGATGCCGACCATGATCGACATTGGCGTCGCAAGCCCCAAGGCGCAGGGGCACGCGATGATAAGCACGGCGACGGCGGCGATCAGGCCATGGGCCAGACGGGGTTCTGGCCCCCAGATACCCCATACACCAAAGGCAATGAGCGCGATCAACAGGACGGCGGGCACGAACCATCCCGCGACCTGGTCGGCCAGGCGTTGGATAGGTGCTCGCGAACGCTGCGCGTCAGCGACCATCTGGACAATGCGCGCCAGCATCGTGTCGCGGCCCACCTTCTCGGCGCGCATGACGAGGGCACCGCTCTGATTGATCGTTCCGCCGATGACAGTGTCGCCGAGCGCCTTCGTGACGGGCATCGACTCACCCGTCACCATCGACTCGTCGAGCGAGGATCGGCCGTCTTCGACCTTGCCATCGACCGGTACTTTTTCGCCCGGCCTGACACGGAGGAGATCGCCGACGGCTACCTGGTCGAGCGATACCTCCTCGTCATTCCCGTCGGCGCCAATGCGGCGCGCGGTCTTGGGGGCGAGGTTGAGCAGCGCCTTGATGGCGCCTGAGGTCCGCTCGCGGGCGCGCAGTTCGAGCACCTGTCCCAGCAGCACCAGCACGGTGATGACGGCGGCGGCCTCGAAATAGATAGCGACTGTGCCGTCCATCATTCGAAACGCTGCGGGGAACACCCTCGGGGCGATGGTCGCGACCACGCTATAGGCCCAGGCCACGCCCGTCCCCATCGCGATCAGCGTGAACATGTTGAGGTTGCGCGTCCGGATGGACACCCATCCCC
The DNA here is from genome assembly GCA_030824575.1 of bacterium. Classification (GTDB taxonomy): domain Bacteria; phylum Pseudomonadota; class Alphaproteobacteria; order Sphingomonadales; family Sphingomonadaceae; genus Sphingobium. The sequence goes on from JAVBXL010000187.1 coordinate 24,320, forward strand.
GTTCGAAAAATGGCCAGCCCGCCCAGAGTACGACCGGGGTTGCCAGTGCAAGCTGCAACCATCCGGACATGCGGGCCGGTACAAGATTGTGCAGTGCTGGGAACAGGTGGCTGCCCATTTCCAGGACAAAGACCGGGATGGTGAGCAGCACCGCGATCCAGAAACGCCGCGACATATCCAGGAGTTCGCCGCTTGGTCCGGTGTCTGCCGTCACAAGTTCCGGCTCGAGCGCCATGCCACAGATCGGGCATGGCCCGGGATGGTCTTGACGGACCTCCGGGTGCATGGGGCAGGTCCAGATCGCGCCTGGTTGAGCGACCATCGCCTCTTTGTCACCCGCGGACAAGTAGCGCACCGGCTCGGCGACAAACTTCGTGCGGCATCCGGCGCTGCAGAAATGATATTGCTCGCCATGATGCGAGGCATGATGAGGCGTTGCGGCCGGATCGACCATCATCCCGCAAACCGGATCCTTGGCCGTCTTCGCGTCCGTGCCGCCGCCGTGCTTGGCCGCGCAGCAGCTGTGCGCACCCGAATTGCTTGCAGGAACAGGGTCAGTCACAGGCTCGTCTCCTTATCGACGAAAAGCAATCTGGGGCCTGACATCGTGTCAGGGTCAAGCCCGACGAAAATATATTTTCGCGTGGCTGACTCTGCGCTGCCGCGTCAGCCGGACAACAGATTGTGGATGGCCGTCGCGGCCTTAGCCGCCTGACCTGCCGCAACGGCAATTTGATCCAGTCCTTCAACCATGTCGCCGGCCGCGAACAGGCCGCCGACTGTCGTTTGCTGGTGCGCATCGACGACGATGCCACCTCCCCGGCTCAGGCCAGCGCCAGCCATTCGCGCCAATTCCGAGCGAGGGGCGGTTCCGAGGGCAACATAAAGGGTGTCGAATTGGAGCAATTGGCCATCGGCCAAATGGGCGTGCAGGAATTCTCCATCGATCGACAAATCTCGAACCGGCGCGCGTTCGACGGCAATACCGCCTCGAGCCAGATCTGCCGTCTCGGCTACCGACAATTGCGAACTGTCTTGCGCGAGCAAGGTCACGGTGTCGCTATAGTGGCGAACGAACAAAGCCTCGGCCGCGCCATGGTCGGAGCAGCCCAGCACGGCCACTCGCTTGCCGCGGACCTCATAGCCGTCGCAGATCGGGCAATAACGTATCAATCCCTGGGCGACGCCTCGATCATGCGTTTCCTGCCTCATTCGGGGTCGATGATTTGTGACGCCTTGGGCAAGCAATATTGACCGGGCACTGAAAGTCTTGGCATCTGTATCGACGACGAAACCTGTCCTGACCCGGTCGATGCGATCGACGAGCCCAGGGACCAATTCGGCACCGTACTGGGCGGCATGTCGATGCATACGGACAAGCAGATTTTCGCCAGAGATACCGTCTGGAAAACCGAGGAGGTTATGTGTCGTCGGGATGCGGGTCGCGCGGCCATCGCCAGCATCGATGACCAGCGTAGAACGCAGAAACCGGGCTAGATAGGTGGCTGCTGTCAGCCCTGCGGGGCCGCCGCCGATGATGACGCAGTCGTACATGCGTGCCTTTCACTGAGCTCGGTCTTCACTGGTATTACGCGGAATGAGGCTTCTTCCCTCAAACGAGTGCGCGTTCTTCGAAAAAAAGGTCGGGTCGTGAGGGGTAAACCCCGTCGCTGCGTAAAATCAGATGAAGCCCATCGCCTAGCAGGATGGACAGCCGAGGTGCCCACGGGTCGCAGCGTGGCGCGGGGGCGAGCGGATGTGGGGAAGACGGATTGGAATAAACCGATCGCGCTCCATGTCGCTCGCCCCGCAACAACCACAGGCCGCAACGTCAGGGGGCGACGAAACCATCATCGTCGGGGGAGAGATGGAGACCTACAGCCCTTTTTCGGTTTCGATGGGCCAGGCGCTTTGGGTGATAATGGTTGTCGCTGGACCCCCGCTGATAATCATGCTGGTGGTCGGGCTCATTATCTCCATGATCCAGGCTGCGACTTCGATCAACGAACAGACTGTGAGCTTCGTCCCCAAGCTCCTGGCGTTCATTTTGTTCCTCGCGCTTTACGGGGCAACCGTTGGCGATCTCCTGATCGGCTACACCCGTGACCTGCTGACGCATATTCCGGACGATATCAGATGACGCGGGTCGCTTTTCGTCCTGGGCGGCCGCGCAAAAACTGTTCGTATACGGGGCGGAGTGTTAGCGTTGGAGAAGATCGACGCGAATGGGGGAACGGGGTTTGGCGGAATTTGAATTGCTGGCGCGGCAACTGATCCAACGATGGAGGGAAGATCCGAACGCGACGTATCAGAGCTGGTTTCTATGGGACGAGCGCATCAAGAATTTTCGTTCGATACGGCGTGGTCTCGCCCAGGTGGTCGCTGAAATCGAAGCCGGAAGGTTCGGCGTCGCCTATCGCGGATCTTCGCTGGAAACGGTCGTTCATTCAGTCGCAGAACAGAGGCAGATCTTCAAAGGCGCGGACCATGCGTTTCTCTGGAAGCCCAAATTGCGGATCCCCGACATCTATGAAAACCCGGCGAACCAGCGCGCCTTTGGCCGATTGCTCGATCACTGCGCCTGTTGCGACACCGCGGAAGAGATTATCGCAGGTATCCACACGATTGATCGCCTGAACATCAAGGGGCTGGGGCCTGCGGTCGCCAATCTCCTCTATTTCCTGCATCCGACCCTCGTGCCGCCGTTCAACACCGCGATCGTCAACGGCTATAACAAGCTGACCGGCGGCAAGGTGAAGCTCGGAAGCTGGCACCATTTTCTCGCCATGCGCTCGGGTGTGCTCGACCTGAACGAGCGGTTTCGCGATCTTCTGTCAAACGATCTGGGCGCTATTGGCGGCCTCCTGTTCGATATCGGCTCTGGCCGTTATCCGGCGCCGCCCCGCGACGAGGAAGACCAGACCCTGGGATCCTGGACCGCACGCCTCGAACAAGCTCGGGCGGAAGCACAAACGCTCAACAAAGCGCTGCAGAAGCAGGGCGAGAGTGATCGAACCCATTCGGAAATCCAGGCATGGCTGCGCGATATCGGTCTGGCCCTGGGGTATGACGTCTGGATCGCATCCAATGATCGGGGGCGACTGCATGACGGTGTGCGTTTGGGGGAGGGGTGCCTCGAGAGCTTGCCGGCTTCAATTTCGACGTCGACCGGAGCGGATGCTATCCGCCTCATTGATGTTTTGTGGCTGGAGCGGGGTGGTGACCGGGTCGCGGCAGCCTTCGAAGTCGAACATTCGACTTCCATCTATTCGGGGATCGTCCGGATGCTCGATCTTGCCCTGAGCGGCAGCGACCTGCATGCCACAGCCGGATTGTTCCTTGTCGCTCCAGATGCTCGCGAAAGCGAAGTGCGCGCGCAAATCGCAAGGCCGGCGTTCAGCCGGATCGCGGACCTGGAGATCGCCTATCTCCCTTATGGTGAGCTAGAACGGAACAAGGACGCGATTTCCCGGTTTGGCTCGGGCCTTAAAGCGATCAAAGCTATTTCGCGCGCGCTTCCATGAAGGCGGATTACATCCCCGATGCAGGTGGGGCCAGCAGTCCTAACCATGCAACGAGGGCTAGAATGACAAGAGCGCATCCGGTTTCAATGGCGAGGCTGCGACGAAGTGTTCCTATCGCCGAGGATGTATTGCCCGTTTCAATGGCTGCAGCGAGGGAGGGGGTCAGGAAGAAGCGATTGGCGGCGGCCAGCGTCAGCATGACGCCGAACAGTATCAGCTTTGCCCCCAGCAGAAGGCCGTAGAGACTGGCAAAAAGGGAACCGAGCCGGGATGGTCCGATCAGGATCCAACTGTTGATGAATCCCGACAGGATAAGCAGCCCTACGACTACCGATCCGACCTTTGCAAAGCCATCCAGCGCGCGGTGAGAAAGGTGGATATGATCGATCGCCATGCGAGCTGCAGGGCGGAAAATGAGAAGGCAAAGGGCGAATAATGCGCCTACCCAAATCCCCGCCGCCCAAAGATGGGTGATGTCGGCCCCAAGATGGACCCATCCCCGCAAGCCTTCGTCGGCAGCGCCATGCCCCGTCCAGGCCAAGGTCGCCAGAGCGACAGCGGCGGTCGCTGACAGCGACCACAGGGCGAAAGCGGGACGCCGCCAACCGACGATGGAAAAATAGAGCACGAGCAGGAGGGCCGCGACCCGTACCTGCCAGACCGTCCCGATCGCAGTGCCCGATATGAGAAGATTGACCGTGGCGCGGTCTACCTGATCGAGTGGCACGCCCCCCATCGAGGCCGCCAGGACCATCATGCCCAGGATAGATAATACGATACCGGCCAGCGCGATTGTCGCCAACACCGACCGGAAACGCAGGACCGAGCCGGATGCCCGCTCAGTCCCGCGCAACGTGTAGAGGCCGAACATCGGCAACCCGAAGAGGAGCATGAGATCGAGGAAAAGTCCCAGCCTCACTGCGATCGCTATGATGTCCGGCACGGTCTTACTGGACCTTGAAGGTGTAGCTGCCCTGGATGCGATGGGTGTCAGCAGAGACGACGTGATAGTCGACCTTGTAGGTTCCAACCGGCAACGGCTTGGCAAGCGTCGCGACGAGCGTCTTGCCATCGGCGCCCACGGTGGCCTTGACGCCGTTCATCTTCATCGGCGCCATCTTCATGCCTGGCATTTCGGTCATCGTCAGGTCGAGCCCGGAAAATTGTGCGACGAGCGCTTCAGAAAAGACGAGCTGAATTCTGGTCGGGGCGGCGACCACGGCATTTGCGGCAGGGGTGGCGGCATTGAGCTTAGGGTGAGCCTGCGCAGCGGTAGCGGTGAGGACAGACGCCGCCATGGCGACGGCAAAGATTGTTTTACGAAACATCGATTTCTCCATGGGCGGCGAGACTGCCGACACATCGAATTACGCACCACGCGGCGCCACCCCTCATCAGGCGCGCAAGAATTCTGCAAATCAGAACCCCGGCGGGATTTGCGAATGAGATCTGCGCGACAGATGAGGGATCGAAGCTTGCAGTGCGTATGGACAATTGGATGGGTGTGAGAACCACCCGGATCCAAGGGACGCTGCCGCTCGGGAGGAAGCTATGGAGAATGCTAGGACGACTTGGCTGCGCAGGCACTTTCCAAGTGTAGGTTTTATCGCTGCGACAGCGCTGGTCGGCGGCGCGCTAGCGGGGATCGTCGTCTATGTGGGTGCCTATGACATCGGGGCGGATTCGCCGCACACCAAACCGGTCTATTGGCTGATCGAGCAGCTCCGAGATCGTTCCATCGCCGTGCGATCTCGTGATGTGAATGTCCCGGCCAACCTTGGGGACGTGAAGCGGCTGCAGAGCGGGGCGGGGCTCTACACCGAGATGTGCAGCGGCTGCCATCTCGGGCCAGGACTGGAAAAGTCCGAAATCAGCCAGGGACTCTATCCGAGGGCGCCGGAGCTTTCCCGCGAGGAGCAAAGATCGCCAAAGGAGCAATTCTGGATCATCAAGCATGGGGTCAAGCTGACCGCGATGCCAGCTTGGGGTAAGACCCATAGCGACGAACTGATCTGGGATATGGTGGCTTTCGTAAGGCAACTTCCGCGTATGTCACCCGCCCAATATCAGGCGGCAATAGCCAGTGCGCCCGAAGACCATGACGCGATGATGAAGGATATGCCCGGCATGACGAAGACGGCGCCATAGCGTTGCGGCTGCTCCGTCGCTGTTGCTCAGATCTGCCCGCTATGTGCGATGCTTTGACGGACAGGCTGATAGAGGGGAAAGTAAAGAACACGTCCTGGGCCGTTGCCCCGGATTGATTGAGGATTGGACTTTTCGATGGATACCGACCTGGACCGGCTGCTGAGCCGCTTACGCAACGAACCGACGCATCCGGGGCTGATTGGTCTGGAGGATGCTGTGTTCCGACGCATAGCGGCATTGCCGCAGGTTTCGACCGCGTCTCAATTCCGCCTCGGTGCGGTCGCGGCTTTCGGAGCGGTACTGCTGGGTATCGCCAGCAATGGCTTTACGCCGCGTGCCGAGGCGTCGGTCACGCTATCGCCTTTCGGGCCATCAAATCCGCTTGCCCCTTCGACGCTGCTGGTAGGTTCTCAATGAAGCCCAAATTGCTCCTCCTCGTCGCCATCGTCGCCTTTGCATCGGCGGTTGCGGGCGTGTTCCTGGGCCGCTACTTTTTCCCGCGGCCCAAGGCAGCCGGCGTCGAGCTCCACGATGTCTTGCACAGCAAGCTCGATCTGGATGATCGTCAGAAGGCCAAGATCGAGCTGCTAGAGCAGGGTTTCGCCGTGCGTCGGCGCGCGCTGGAGCTTGAACTGCGATCGGACAATGCGCGTCTCGCAGCCGCGATCGAGGTCGAACATGGCGAAGGGCCGCGTGTGACCGCGGCCGTCGATCAGTCGCATCAGGCAATGGGCGAACTGCAAAAGGAAACGCTCGGGCACATCTTCGCCATGCGGCAAATCCTTCGCCCCGATCAGGCCAAGACCTTCGATCAGGCGGTGGTTCATGCGCTCACCGACGATGCACGGTGAGTCTGGATCTCCAGGCGTGTTCGGACGGTGAACTAGCGGCACTGACGCTTGCCGGTCGGCAGTCGGCTTTCGCCGAGATTATGCGTCGGCACCAGACAGCGATATTTCGACTGGTGCGCGGCCTGGTCGGGAATGCCGAGGAAGCACTTGATCTCACGCAGGACTGCTTTGTATCCGCGTTCAGCCATCTGCGGAAATATGATGGTGCGCGTCCGTTGCGCGCCTGGCTATCCCGGATCGCGATTAACAAATGTCGCGATTGGCGCCGCCGCCAGAGGGTGCGGCAGCTCTTCACATTTGGCTCCGCGCCGTCGGATGATGAGATTGAGCAAGTGCCGGATGACGCACCCTCCGCACATGCCAGTGCTGAATCGAAAATAGAGGTGGAGCGACTGTCGGCGGCGATCAGCGCATTGCCTGCCACGTTGCGTGAAGTCCTGATGCTCAGGACCGTCGAAGGGCTCAGTCAATCAGAGGCCGCCAAAGCGCTTTCCGTCAGTAGCAAGGCTGTGGAGACGCGCCTGTATCGCGCGCGCGCGCGCCTCGCAGAAATACTCGCTGAGGAATGAGGGGTGCGCGCTGCTCGCGCGTAAGGATAAAGAGATACCGCGCTTAAGCGTCTTTTCAGACCCAAAGTGCTGCACGTTGAACAAGGAGATATTATGTCCCCCGGATTGAACCGCCGCGACCTTTTCCGCGGCGCTGCGCTGGCCGGCGGTGGCCTCGCATTGTCGGCATGGCTGCCGGCATGGGCTCAACCCATTTCGTCCGGGATTGCCAAGCCACTGCCAACGGTCAGCGGGAACGATATCACGCTCAAGATCGCGCATCAGATGATGATGATCGACGGCCGACAAAGCCATGCCATCGGCATCAATGGCACTGTGCCTGCGCCCCTCATCCGTCTGCGTCAGGGCCAAAACGTCCGCCTGTCGGTGATCAACGATCTCGAGGAAGACAGCTCGATCCACTGGCACGGCCTGCTTTTGCCGTTCCAGTTCGACGGCGTGCCCGGCATCAGCTTCCCCGGCATCAAGCCCAAGTCGACCTTTGTCTATGAGTTCCCCATCGTCCAGGCTGGCACCTATTGGTATCATAGCCATTCGGGGCTGCAGGAGCAGTTAGGTCATTACGGACCGATTGTCATCGACCCGGAAGGCGAGGATCCGATTCAGTCGGATCGAGAGCATGTCATCGTGCTCTCCGACCATAGCCAGATGCATCCGCACGCAATTTTCCGGAAGCTCAAGCAGGTCGGCGGTGGCTATTTCAATTATCAGCGGCAAACGCTGGCCGGTTTGCTGGCCAAGGAAGACCAACCCCTCAAGGACCGACTTGACTGGGGCAATATGCGGATGGATCCGACCGACGTGTCCGATGTCACGGGCTCGACCTATACCTATCTCGTGAATGGGCATGGCCCACGGGACAACTGGACCGCGCTTTTCAAGCCAGGTGAGCGCGTTCGCCTGCGTTTCGTCAATGCCTCCGCGATGACGACGTTCAATGTCCGGATTCCCGGTCTCAAACTTACGGTTGTTCAGGCCGACGGGCTCAATGTCAGGCCGGTCGAGGTCGACGAGTTTCAGATCGCGGTTGCCGAGACCTATGATGTCATCGTTACTCCGACCGATGATCGCGCCTACACGCTGGTCGGTGAATCCGTTGATCGTTCGGGCATGGCACGCGCCACACTGGCTCCGCGTGAAGGCATGACGGCCGAAGTTCCGCCGCTCCGCAAGCGGCCCCTTGCCGATATGAAGGACATGGGCATGGGGGACATGGATATGAGCGGCATGTCCGGCATGGACCACGCAGCAATGGGGCATGACATGTCTGCCGGCGGAGCTGCCGCGGGCGGGATGGCAGGCATGGATATGGGGGCCGGCGCGTCGATGCCAAGCATGCAAAAACCGGCGGATAGTTCCATGGCCAACATGCCCGGAATGGGCAGCGGGTCCGGTGATACAATGGGCGGCATGGCGATGGGCGGAATGGGCGGCATGAACATGCGCGACGCCAGCAAAGCGCCGCAGGTTAAGATGGGACCGGGTGTCCAGACGATCTCGCCCATGCCGATGGATCGCACGGGAGAACCGGGACAGGGTCTCGAAGACGTTGGCCACCGGGTTCTTGTCTATCGCGATCTCATGGCGGTGGAGCGCAACCCCGATGTTCGCGCGCCAGACCGCGCGATGGAAATCCACCTGACCGGGAATATGGAACGCTATATGTGGTCGTTCGATGGGGTGAAGCTCAGTGACAAGCGCGAGCCCATTCCCTTTATCGAAAACGAAAGGGTCCGCGTCACGCTCGTCAATGACACGATGATGTCGCACCCGATCCATCTTCATGGGCATTTCTTCGAGCTGGTGACCGGGCATGGCGAGTATTCGCCGCGCAAACACACCGTCAATGTCGCACCAGGAGGCAAGGTAAGTTTCGACGTCACCGCAGACGCAGTCGGCGACTGGGCGTTTCACTGCCATATGCTCTATCACATGCATGCCGGGATGATGCGCGTCGTCTCCGTCCGTCCCCGGGGAGATGCCGCATGAAGTCGCTTCTCCTTCTGATCGGCGCGGCCCCGCTCGCCTTGGCGACCCCAGTCAGCGCGCAGTCGATGCAGAATATGCCGGGCATGAACATGCCTGCTGCTCAGCCAGCGGCGAAGAAAAAGCCGGTGGCCAAGCCAGCAAGCCAGCCCAGGCGCGCCGCTGCGCCCACGGCTAAGGGCAAGCCTGCCACCCCGAAGCGCCGGGCACCGGCAGCAAAACCCAAGTCGGCGCCGCACGACATGTCGGGCATGGGGGCTATGTCCGGCATGCCTGGCATGACCATGCCCGATGGGGCGGGCGGTACGATGAAACACGACATGCCCGGCATGGACATGCAGGCGGCACCCGGCGGTCAGCCGATGCAGCACGAAATGTCGTCGATGCCCGGCATGGCGATGGATGGGCCGATGGCAGCCCATGGCGCTGGTGGCACCAGTCTCATGCCCGGCAACGCCCCTGCACCCCAACCTCCTACCGACAACTATGCCGACCGCGTCTACAAAAACGGCGAGATGGCGGCTTCGCGTACCATGCTGCATAAGGAACATGGCGGCTCATCCAGCTCGATGATCCTGTTCAATCTGGCGGAATATCAGGTCCGTAACGGCCGCGACGGCTATCGGTGGGACGGGGAGGCGTGGTTCGGCAAGGATCTCGATCGGCTGGTGGTCAAGACAGAGGGTGAGGGCGTTCTTGCTGGCAGAAGCGGCACCTACATGGAGACCGCAGAAGTTCAGGCGCTCTACAGTCGTGCACTCGACCCTTATTGGAACCTCCAGGCGGGTGTCCGTTACGATTTCAAACCCAACCCATCCCGTACTTATGCGACGATCGGTATTGAGGGGGTGGCGCCTTACTGGTTTGAGACCGAGGCTGCCCTGTTTCTGTCGAACAAAGGCGAGGTGTTGGGGCGGATCGAGGGCTATTATGATCAGCGTATCACGCAACGCCTCATTCTCCAGCCGCGCCTGGAAGTGAACCTTTCAGCACAAAATGTCCCGGAGACGCGGATTGGAGCGGGCATCACGAACGCCGAATTGGGACTGCGTTTGCGTTACGAACTGCGCCGCGAATTTGCCCCCTACATCGGCGTTTCTTACGACCGAAAGTTCGGGCGGACGGCGGACTATGCACGCTCAGACGGAGGGGACGTGAAGGCGGCCAGCTTTGTAATCGGTGTTCGGACCTGGTTCTGAGAAGCGCCAAACTCCGCTTCCACATCGGGGCTAGCCGCGTTCATCGCTGGTTAGCCCTGGTTATCGGCGTCCAGCTGCTGTTTTGGTTTGCGAGCGGTCTTGTCATGAGCCTGTTGCCGATCGAGCGAGTCCGCGGTGAACATCTCGTCGAGCGATCGTCGCCGGCGATATTGGAACAGTCGAGATCGCGCGCGCCGTTGGACCTAGTGTTGCGCGCGGCGACCAGACCCGTGCGTGAAGTCCGATATCGCGCGCTGCTCGGCCGCGAGATTGCGGAGGTCGAGTCTATCGATGGGACGATCTCACTCCACGATGCAGAAACAGGTCGTCGACTTGGTCCCGTGAACGCTGCGATGGCTCGCGCGGTGGCGATACAGGCCTACCGTGGTACGTCGGAGCCGCCGAGCGTGCGCCTGGTTGTGGCGTCGACCCCAGAATTCAAGGGCGTCCTGCCGGCCTGGCGGGTGGACTTCCCTGACCGCGAAGCGACCCGCGTCTATGTTGCCCGGAATAGTGGTCGGATCGTCGCTGTGAGAAATGGAACGTGGCGCCTGTACGATTTCTTCTGGGCGCTCCACATCATGGATTGGAAAAACCACGAAAATTTCAACACGCCGTGGTTGATGGCGTTTGCCGCAGGTGGTCTCGCATTGGCGATCGCGGGTTCGGCACTTTTGTATCTTCGGTGGCCGCGAAAGCGACGCCGCACGGGTTGAATAGTCAAGCAGGATCGGGGCGGGGGCCAAAGGAGACGACCAATGATGAAAAATGCCTATGCGAGCCTCGCCCTGCAGACCTTGGTTGGCGGCGTCATCATGTATCTGGTGATGTTCGTCATGATCGACAGCTTGGGGAGCTTCTACAACAACCTGAATATGCTCTACATGACGCTAATGATGGTGGCGCCCATGGTGGTGCTGATGGTCCTCGCGATGGGCCATATGTTCCCGTCGAAAAAGGCAAACGCGGCCCTTATATTAGGGTCAGTTGCGATATTCGCCGGATCATTTGCCCTCATCCGCACGCAAACAACGATCGGCGATACAGCATTCCTCCGATCGATGATCCCGCATCATTCGGGCGCGATCCTGATGTGCCGCGAGGCCTCCTTGAAGGATCCGGAAATCGTTCGTCTGTGCAGCGGCATCGAGGAATCTCAGCGCCGCGAAATCGATGAAATGAAGGCTATTCTAGCCCGCAAGTAGGCTTCGCGCTCCCGTTCCCGTAAATTTTGTGCCGCCTCACGAGGGAAATGGCGCGCCCATGCGTATTATCAATGCGGGGCGCTGAGGAGAGAATTGTGAAGAAAATAGTCCCCATCATCATCGCTGGACTGGTGGCCGCGCCGGCGATCGCCCAAATGCAGGGCATGGACCATAGCAAGATGGACATGCGCCAGACCATGAACCCCACGCCAGCCAATCCTTACCCGCCTGCAGAAATGGAGATGCATCAGAAGATGATGTCCGCCACGGGCAGCGATGCAACGGAGACCTGGGTGCGCAAGATGATCGAGCATCATCGCGGTGCGATTGCGATGTCACGCATCGTTTTGCGCGACACCAAGGACGCGCAGGTCCGAATGATGGCGAACAAGTCATTCACCGAGCAAACGCGAGAAGTGGGCGAGCTTCAAGGCTGGCTGAGAGCCCACAACAAGCGCGCCCAATAGACCTTTCCTCCCCCGCCCAGGGGCGGGGGAACCAATAAGGGATCGTATGACACTCAAATTTGCCCTCGCTGCGTTCATAGCAGCCTTCTCCGTCGCCAGCGCCGAAGCTGCCCCGATCATCATGCATCGTGACCCTGGTTGCGGTTGCTGCGAACAGTGGGCGGCCCAGGTGCGCAGACAATTTGGACAAAGCGTCAATATCGTCGACGACCAGCAACGCGGCCGCTTTCAACGCGCTCAAGGCGTGCCCGCTGCGCTGGCATCATGCCATACTGCAATTGTCGATGGCATGGTTTTCGAGGGCCACGTTCCCATTGCCGACATGAAGCGCGCGATCGCGAAGCGCCCGAAGGGCGTAAAGGGATTGGCCGTAGCGGGCATGCCGCTGGGTTCTCCGGGGATGGAAGTCCCCGGCCAAAAACCACAACCCTACTCTGTCATCGCCTTCGGATCGGCGGGTCAGACGGTATTTGCCCGACACGGCGGGTGACCATCTCGTTGATCTTTGATGCTACGAGGCGTAATAAATAACGGCTGTGAAACGCGTTTTGCAACTTCTTCTCCTTCTGGGAGCCATGGTTGGCTTGATTGGCCAAGCGGCGGCCTTTGCGTCCGCTCCGCCTGCGATGTCCGCCCCAATGGCCACGTCTGTGCAGGCCGTGGCTGGGATGTCGGAAGACTGCATGAAGATAATGGCACAGCAGCAACAACCTGCTCAGAAGCCTTGCAAGGGCATGACCCTGGAATGCATCGCGGCCATGGGCTGCGTCGTTCCGCTGGCCGTTCGTAATGACGCGCCTATGCTGGAAGCACGCGAAGCCAGTCCAGCTCTGCCCTTCTGGGCAACCATCACTGTCCTGCACGGCAGTGACCTCACTCCCGAACCGGAACCACCGACTCTCCTTGGCTGATCGACACCGGCTGCCAGGCTGACAGGATTCTTGCGTCTATCGCGCATCTGAAAATCCTGTCTGACCCGCGGCTACCACGATATTTTGCCCAAGGATTACAGTCATGAAGAACCGTGTTTTCTATGCCCTGCTGGGCATTGCGCTTGCCGCTCCCGTTGCCGCTTTCGCCGGCGAACCCAACACAAACTCGCAGTCTGGCCATTATGAATGGCGTTAATCGCCAAACTATGGCCCGCGTGCGCCATCTATGAGCCCCCGTCGCGTCTGGGTGCCCGATGCTCCGCAGATGGCGAACTGCAACTGCGACATGATGAAGATGAGCGCGGCGGACTGCATGAAGGAGATGCATAGCATGGCATCGCCTTCGTCGGCTCCCTCGGCCGGCTAGGCACAGCCTCTGGCCGTGTAAGGTCGCATAGACGGCCAGGCCAGCAGTGGCGGCGGGATTGCCCCCATCCCGCCGCCACTGACATGCCTGCCAGAGTGCGCGACGCCGGCCTGATCCTCCGATCAGGAGTTTTCCATGCGATTGTTTGTTTGTCTGCCGCTGCTCGCGGCGATCCCCGGCGTTGCATTCGCTGGTCCCCTCACTTTCGACGCTGCGCTCCAGCGCGCGCGGCAGGAAGCGCCGTCGATCAAGGCCAAGGCGCTCGCCGCCGAGGCCGCTCGTTCCGCTCGTGGCGGCGCCGGATCGCTACCTGATCCGACTCTGGCCGTTGGGCTCGACAGTTTCCCGATCTCGGGGCCATTGGCGTTTGCTCCCGGGCAGGACAATTTCACGATGGCGCGGGTGGGCGTGTCCCAGGATATTCCCAACCTCGCCAAGCGCCGTGCGCAACGCGCCCGCGCTGACAGCGATATCAAGGCTGCAGATGCCGACACCGCATTTGAGGCGCGTTCGGTTGAGGTCGGCACTGCGCTTGCCTGGATCAACCTTGCCTATGCCGAGCGCCGGCTGACCGCGCTTGATGATCTTCTAGCCCGTCTGGAGCGCGTGGTGCGGACAACGCCCAGTGCCGTCGCGTCGGGCAATGCCCGGCCTGCGCAGACTCTTGCCGGCCGACAGGCTATCGCCTCATTAGAAGATCGTCGCAGCGAACTGGTCTCAAACATAGCGCGGGCACGGGCTGCTCTGACGCGATGGACGGGTGACCCGGCGCCTGAAATTGCCGGATCTATTCCCGACTTCCCTGTCGATGGGGCCGAACTGCGCGCTGGCCTGGATCGCCTTCCCACCATGGCAATGATCGACGCCCAGTCCGGTCAGGCAATGGCCGATGTGCGTATGGCCGATGCCAACCGCCGTTCCGACTTCGGGGTGAACCTTGCCTATCAACGCCGCGACCCTCGTTTTGGAGATTATGTGTCAGCCGGTGTGACGGTCAGTCTGCCCTTCTTTACCCGCAGTCGACAGAATGCGGGCATTGCGGCGGCCCAGGAGAATGCCGGACGCATCCTGGCCGAACGCGACGCGGCCCTGCGGGCGCTGGCCGCTGATCTCGAAACCGATCTTGCGGACCATATCATGCATCATGAACAGTGGCTGCGCGCGCGGGACACATTGCTGCCACTCGCCGAGCAGCGGGTGACGTTGGAGACGGCAAGCTACGGGGCAGGTCGCGCCAATCTTGTCGATATCGCGGATGCCTATGCGGCCCTTGCCGACGTCACCCTCAACACTCTCGACCGTGAAGCCCTTGTCGCTGCTGACGGTGTTCGACTGAACCTTACGTATCGGAGCGAATCGCAATGAGCCATTTCACAATCCCTCGGGGCGGCCTTTTCGGTGCCGCGGCGCTGCTCGCGGTCGCCGCTGGCGGGGTCGGTTTCACCATCTCTGAATGGAGAGGAGGATCACCCGACGCTACGGCCGCCAAACCGCCGGCACGCAAGATCCTCTATTGGTATGACCCGATGATCCCCGCTGAGCATCATGACGGTCCAGGCCTGTCGTCGATGGGAATGCAAACAATCCCGCGCTATGCGGATGAGGTGGGGGCAAGCGCGGCACAGCCGGGAATATCGATCGACCCGTCCGCCTCCCAGGCGCTCGGGATGCGAACGGTGGCTGTGCGGCGCGGCGAATTGGCGAGCAGTCTCACCGCCACCGGCACGATCGACTTCAACCAGCGCGACGTTGCGATCGTTCAGGCGCGTGCAGGCGGCTTCGTTTCCCGTGTCTATGGCCGCGCACCTGGTGATGTGATCGGTGCAGGCGCGCCGCTTGCCGATGTTCTGGTGCCGGAATGGGGCGGCGCACAGACCGAGTTTCTGGCGGTCCGCCGCACCGGCAACGCCGCTCTGATCCAGGCCGCGCGTCAACGGCTCATGCTGCTCGGCATGCCCTCCGGCACGATCGCATCGGTCGAGCAAACCGGACGACCGCATAATGTGATCACCATCTCCACGCCCACGGGCGGCGTGATCAAGACGTTGAACGTGCGGGGCGGCATGACCTTGATGGCAGGCCAGACGCTTGCCGAGGTCAACGGGCTCGGCACGGTCTGGTTGAATGCCGCCGTGCCGGAAGCGGTCGCCGGTCCCTTGAAGCCTGGACAAGCGGTGCGAGCCGCGCTTGCAGCCTTCCCCGGCGAAACCATCTCCGGGCGCGTTTCGGCGATCCTCCCCGAGACACAGGCCGACAGCCGCACACTCACCGTTCGGATCGAGCTGCCCAATCGCGGCGGGCGACTGCGTCCCGGCATGTTTGCGACCGTCTCGTTTGGCGGGAGCGCGCAGCCGGCGTTGCTGGTGCCGTCCGAAGCCCTGATCCGCACTGGCAAGCGCACGTTGGTCATGCTCGCGCTCGACAAGGGGCGCTACCGCCCTGCCGAGGTGCAAACTGGGAGGGAAGCTGGCGATGATACGGAGATTCTGGCGGGCCTGAGCGAAGGCGAAAAGATCGTCGCTTCGGGTCAGTTCCTGATCGATTCCGAAGCAAGCCTCTCGGGCGTGGAAGCACGGCCGATCGGTGCTGACATGCCAAAGAGTCCTGCCAAACCTATGCCGACCGGCGCAGTCTATGAGACCGTCGGTACGATCGAAAAGATCACCGCCCAGTCGGTGACGCTGAGCCATCAAGCCGTGCCAGCCATTGGCTGGCCAGCGATGACGATGACGTTTCAGCTCACAGACCCGAAAGTCGCGCGCGGCTTAAAGACGGGCGACCGGGTCCGGTTCGGGTTCGATCAACCACCGAGTGGACCAACCGTGCGACGCATGGCGAAGGTAATGGGCCAGTGATCGCCCATCTCATCCGCTGGTCAGTCAGAAACCGCTTCTTCGTCATCATCGGGGTGCTGACGCTGATCGGCGTGGGCGTCTGGGCGGTGCGATCGACCGCGATCGATGCGTTGCCCGATCTCTCGGACACGCAGGTGATCATCCGCACCTCCTATCCCGGGCAGGCGCCGCAGATCGTCGAGAACCAAGTCACTTATCCGCTCACCACCACAATGCTCTCTGTGCCCGGCGCAAAGACCGTCCGCGGCTATTCCTTCTTCGGCGACAGCTTTGTCTATGTGATCTTCGAGGACGGCACCGATCTCTATTGGGCGCGCAGCCGCGTGCTCGAATATCTCAACCAGGTACAAGGCCGGCTGCCGGCCAGCGCCCGCAGCGCGCTGGGGCCGGATGCGACCGGGGTGGGCTGGGTCTATGAATATGCGCTGGTCGATCGCACTGGCCGCCACGATCTCTCGCAGCTTCGCGGGCTTCAGGACTGGTTCCTGCGCTACGAGCTGAAAACGGTAACGGGGGTCGCAGAGGTCGCCAGCATTGGCGGCATGGTGAAGCAATATCAGGTGCTGCTCGATCCGGTGAAGCTCGCCGCCTACGGCGTGACCCACGCCCAGACGGTCGATGCCATTCAGAAGGCCAATCAGGAGAGCGGCGGCTCGGTACTGGAGATGGCCGAGGCCGAATATATGGTCCGTGTCTCCGGCTATCTGAAGACGCTCGACGATTTCCGCGCCATTCCCTTAAGGACCGCAGCCGGCGGTGTGCCGGTGCGACTGGGCGACGTTGCCACGATCCAGGCCGGCCCCGAGATGCGGCGCGGGATTGCCGAACTGAACGGTGAGGGCGAGGTCGCGGGCGGCGTTGTGATCCTGCGCTCGGGCAAGAATGCGCGCGAGACAATCGCGGCGGTCAAGGACAAGCTCGCAGAGCTCAAGAAGGGCCTGCCACCCGGCGTCGATGTGGTTACGGTCTATGATCGCTCGCAGCTCATCGACCGCGCCGTTGAGAATCTGACCCACAAGCTGGTCGAGGAATTCATAGTCGTTGCGATCGTCTGCGGGCTCTTCCTTTGGCATGTCCGTTCGGCGCTCGTTGCAATTCTCACGCTTCCGCTTGGTGTGCTGGCAGCCTTCGTCGTCATGCGTTTCCAGGGGGTCAATGCCAACATCATGTCGTTGGGCGGCATCGCGATCGCCATCGGCGCGATGGTCGATGCCGCGGTCGTCATGATCGAGAATGCCCATAAGAAAATCGAGCGATGGGAGGAGGATCACCCGGACGAACATCTCGAGGGGGATACCCGATGGACCGTCATCACCGAAGCGGCAGCCGAAGTTGGGCCAGCGCTGTTCTTCAGCCTTCTGATCATCACCCTGTCGTTCATTCCGGTGTTCACGCTGGAAGGACAGGAAGGACGGCTGTTCGCACCGCTCGCTTTCACCAAGACCTATGCGATGGCGTCGGCGGCGATCCTGTCGGTGACCCTGGTGCCGGTGCTCATGGGTTTGCTGATCCGGGGCAAGATTCCGCCCGAGCAGTCCAACCCGGTCAATCGCTGGCTGACGAACATCTACCGGCCCGCGCTCGACTGGACGATGCGGCGGCCAAGGACCGTACTGCTGATCGCGGCGCTCGCTTTTGCAACAACCGCCTGGCCGCTCACCCAGCTTGGCGGCGAGTTCATGCCGAAGATGGAGGAGGGTGATCTGCTCTACATGCCCTCGGCGCTGCCGGGTCTCTCGGCGGCGAAGGCGTCGGACCTGCTCCAGCAGACCGACCGCCTGATCAAGACCGTGCCCGAGGTCGAGAGCGTGTTCGGCAAGGCCGGCCGCGCCGAGACTGCCACCGATCCTGCGCCGCTTGAGATGTTCGAGACGACGATCCAGTTCAAACCTCGCGACCAATGGCGATCGGGCATGACTCCGGACAAGCTGGTCGAGGAGCTTGATCGAACGGTAAAACTGCCCGGCCTCGCCAATGTGTGGGTGCCGCCCATTCGCAACCGGATCGACATGCTGGCGACCGGCATCAAGAGCCCGATCGGGGTCAAGGTGTCGGGTGCTGACCTCGCTGAGCTCGACCGCATCGCGCACGATGTCGAGACAGTTGCGAAAACCGTGCCTGGGGTCAGTTCGGCGCTCGCAGAGCGCTTGACGGGCGGGCGCTATGTCGATGTCGATGTCGATCGGGCCGCTGCCGCCCGATTTGGGCTCAATATTACGGACGTGCAGCGGATCGTCTCTGGCGCGATCGGCGGCGAGACGATCGGCGAGACGGTCGAGGGGCTGGCACGGTATCCGATCAGCGTCCGCTATCCGCGGGAGCTACGCGACAGTCTTGACGGAATACGGATGCTGCCGGTCCTGACCCCGTCCGGACAGCAGATCACGCTCGGCACCATTGCGCGCGTCTCGATCGCTGAGGGGCCCCCGATGCTCAAGACCGAAAACGCCCGCCCATCGACCTGGGTCTATGTCGACGTGCGCGGACGCGACCTTGCGTCGGTCGTGAGTGACCTGCAGCATGCGATCGCAAGACAGGTGACGCTCTCGCCAGGGGTTAGCGTCGCCTATTCGGGACAGTTCGAATATCTCCAGCGTGCCGTTGCCAAATTGAAGCTCGTCGTGCCGGCGACGCTGCTGATCATCTTCGTGCTGCTCTACATGATCTTCGGGCGGTTCGATGAAGCAGCTTTGATCATGGGGACGTTGCCGTTCGCGCTCACCGGCGGCATCTGGATCCTCTATCTGCTCGGCTTCAACCAGTCGGTCGCCACCGGGGTAGGTTTCATCGCGCTCGCTGGCGTCTCCGCCGAATTCGGCGTCGTGATGCTGATCTACCTGAAGAACGCCTTGGAAGAGCGCACCGATCCGGATGTCGCCGAGGTCGAGACGGCAGTGCGCGAAGGCGCACTGCTCCGCGTTCGGCCCAAGGCGATGACGGTCGCCGTGATCCTCGCTGCCCTCTTGCCGATCCTGCTGGGATCGGGCGCCGGATCCGAAGTCATGAGCCGGATCGCCGCGCCGATGATAGGCGGCATGCTGACCGCGCCGCTGTTGTCGATGTTCGTCCTGCCTGCCGCCTATCTGCTGCTTCGGCGGCCGAAGATGAAGCCCAATGACCAACACGTTTCATTATAAAGGAGAAGACCATGAACTACGGACGACTGACCTTTGCCCTCGGCCTCGCGGCACTGACCGTCGCTTGCGGGAAAAAAGCCGAACCGCCCGTTGCGGTCGAGACCAACAAGGCAGAACCCGCCGCCGCTATGAGCGGCAACATGGCAAATATGGCGATGGAGCCGTCGGCTGCCACTGCAATCAAGGTGAAGGGACACGGCACGGTCACCGCGATCGACAAGTCTGCGGGCACGATCACACTCGATCATGGCGCCATCCCCGAAGCCAAATGGCCGGCAATGACAATGGCGTTCAAGGCTGCCCCGGCGATCACAGATGCAGTGAAGGTTGGCGATAAGGTCGATTTTGACCTTATGTTGACGGGCAACGCCGGCGAGGTAACGGCGATCCAAAAGCAGCCGTAAATCCGCGCTACTACGGGCGTTCTTAAATCGTAATTAACCTTGTTCGTTCACGCTTGCACTATGAAGAAAGATAGAGCTGGGCGCGAAACGCAGGTCTTGAGCGAAACAACCGGGTGGCGGCAATCATGATTGCCACCGCGTTCGGCTGCGTCGCGTTTTTGTGCGTCATTAGCTGGCCGTTTTTCGACGACTATCGAACCGCGGTGAAAATCCAGAGCGCGGGTGCTGCCGCCTTCGCGCTCTATTTTTTGATGCTCGGCTCACCCACTGCGGCGATAGCGTGCCTCATTTCATGTTCGCAGCTCGCATTTCCGCGTCAGTGCGTGATCGCTATGTGGTGACGAGGCTTTACGGCGCTAGTCTGATTTTGATGGCTTTTCTGTCGGTTGTGACCTGGCACGGTCTCCCCTCAGCTCTGGCGTTCACGGGCAGTTCGTTGGGCAGCTTCGCACGGCTCCAAACCTCGACTACGCGGATGAAAGGCCTTTTTCTCGTAGGGGCCCCATTCTGGCTCGTCCACAATATGATGGTCGGAGCTTTGTTCGCCTTGGGCACTGATTTGGTATCCTTGGTCTCGAACCTCGCGAACCTGATGAAGTTCGTTGTCCGGAATCGAAATCCTTTGTTGTCGATCTCTGTTTGGAATACGCTGATCAGCACATCCATCCCGGCACCAACGCGTTTGAAGCGGACCGGATGACAGAGTTTCGCGCGACGATGGAATGAGGGTGGCTCCTTCCGGAAGTGAGCAAAACAGCGGATGGCGCCGCGCCGCAATTCGCGATTTCAACGAGGACGCCGAAGGCGTTCCGGATGTTGTTGATCGGGATCGATCCCGGGACCGGTCGCGCTACGCGTAGCCCCTGGCCGCCGCCTGACTTGGCTGGGGCCATGCCTAGATGCCATCAGTTCCGGTCGAGGTCGAAATGAAATTGTCAGCAGAGTGGGGCCTTTGCCAGGTCTGGTGGATTCCGGAAAGGCCGCCACAGTCTTTCGCTCCCGTTGATGATGGCGGGGCTTAGGGGTGCGGCAGGGAGCACTGGAGTAGGCTGGAAAGGCGCTTTCTCCGGAGCTGCAGGCACCGCCTGCTCCGCCTGCCCGGGTGGCATCTGTTGCGACCGAAATGGCAGCCCGCAAGGAATTGCTCGTGAGATACGAGGGAGATAGCGAAGCGTAAATTCGTCGGACGAACCTTCGACGACCTTCTTCTATCGCCAACGTAGCCGTTTTGCGCGGCCAGCTGGACGTAAAGCGCTTGTCCTCAGGGGTTAAGGCCTGGTTCCAGACTACGTTTCATAAACACGAAAGTCGTGCCCTGGATCGTTACGTACGAGTAAGCCCGGCCTTCAGACACCTTGCCCGAAAAACTTCGGCTGCGAACACTACGTATACCGAGCTTGGACCCGGGACCATAGTCCTGTGGGCGAAGAAACAAAATCTTCCCCTCGAGAAATCGAGCAGCAGTTCTCAACGCTCACTCAAGGAGTCAAGATGATGATGAAGAAGTCCATCATGGTGGCGCTGGCCGGAATCTCGATGCTCGGCGCCTCTCCGCTATTCGCGCAAGGTATCGGCCACACCTGGTTCATGCGCGGTTCGATCGTCGACACGGGCAGCAACGGCACGGTCGTCTGCATCGGAAAGGCCGATGGCGCCGAGGTCGGCCAGAAGCTCGAGGTCTATCGCGTCGTGACCCATCCGGGTCCGTCCAAAGGCGTGGCGCCGACTTATCACCGCCAGCTCATCGGCCATGTGACGATCGATCATATCTTCGATGATCACTTCGCGCACGTGTCCGTCGCCGACGGTACGCCTGCCAAGCACGACATCGTCGAGCTTCGCAAGAACTGACGAGCCGGTGGCCCGCCGGCACAAGCTGCCCGGATGCGAGACGTCGGGGCAGCGGGCTGCCGGCGGCAACGGACCGTTCGGGGTCAAAGCGAACCGCTTGACCCTGGACACAACCGGCATGATGATCGAGCGGATGACATGGGCAATTTCAAGATCGGCGAACTGGCCGCCGCTGCGGGCGTGGGCCGCGACACGATCCGCTATTATGAGCGGATGGGTTTGCTGCGCGAACCCGCGCGCACGGCAGCGGGCTACAGGCTCTACGACGCGACCGACCTCGAGCGCGTCAATTTCATCCGCTCGGCGCAGGAGCTTGGTTTCACACTCGAACAGGCCCGGCAGCTGCTGGCGCTCAGGGCGTCGGACACCGCGCATGCCCAGGCCGTGCTCGATATCACGCTTGCCAAGATCGCGGACGCCGAAGCCCGGCTCGAGCGCCTGTCGGATATCCGCGACATGCTGCGGATGCTCGCCGACGAATGCCCGGGCGAAGTGCCCGTCTCCGATTGCCCGATCCTCGCCTTCCTGACGGCGCGGCGGAAAGACCAACAGCATAACAAGAAACATCAGGCAGCGCAGGACGAACGATCATCACTAGCGAAAGGGCTTTTGTCATGAAGAAAATGCGTTTGATCGCCGTCCTCACGCCGGCGCTGCTTCTAGGCGCCTGTGTAACCACGCGGCCGACCTCGGCGCAGGTCGAGAGTTGCCGGGCGATGGAGGGCAATATGGGTCTCCAGACGCCGCATGATCATGGCGAGATGAAGGGGCAGGGGCGCAACCCGATGAACCT
>JAVBXL010000043.1 GCA_030824575.1 bacterium
GTCGATGGCGAGACGATCGGAAAACTTGACGGCTTCCGATTCTCGGTCGATCCCGCTACGCGACATCAGGATCGAAAGATGTTGCTGGCGGCCGCGGAACGGCGCCTTGGAAAGGTATTGCGAGTGAAGGCAGACGAACTGGTGAGCGCTGTGGATACGGATTTCGCGCTCATGGACGAAGCAGGACAGGCACCGGGCATCGCCTGGGGCGAAACGCCGGTAGCGTCGCTGCTGGCGGGACCAAACCTGCTTGCGCCCGAAATTCGGCTGGATCGCGCGATCCTCGACCTGGATCAGGATGTCCAGAAGCAGGTCGCCACGCGCCTGGCCGCCTGGGTCGAGGCGCAGAAGCAGAAGCATCTCCTCCCCCTCGTCAAGATGAGCGAAAGCGCGTCCGATCCTGAAACGCCCGCCGTTGTCCGCGCCGTATTCGCGCAACTAGGCGATGCCGGCGGCGTGATCGCGCGGACGGATCTCGATTCGGCGCTCGGCCATCTCGACAAGGACCAGCGCCATTTGTTGCGCAAGGCGGGCATCGATATCGGCGTGCTCGACATCTATCATCCCGGCCTGTTGAAGCCCGGCGCGGCGCGCTGGCGCTCCGCCCTGCTGGCCGCGCGCATCGGCAAGCCCTGCCTGCCGCTGCCGCTGCCCGGCCTCACCCTGATCCCGACGGGCGAGAAATTCGAACAGATGGGCGCGCGTATCGCCGGCTTCCGGGGCTTTGGTGATCAGATGCTGCGCATCGACATGGCCGAACGCATGGCCCGCACCGCGCATGAAGCCATCGCGAAGAACGAAGCCTTTACCCATGTCAGCCCGCAGATCGTGTCGCTCGGTCTGTCCGAACCTTCCTTCCTGCAACTGATGCGTCTGGCGGGCTTCCGCCCTGTGGAGGCCCCCGCCCCGGCACCTGTAGAGGTCATCGAAGCCGTCGAAGCGACCGAAGGCGCAGAGCCAGCCGAGAGCGCCGAGGCACCCGCCGTCAGCGCGGCGAACTGGGTGTTCAAGGGCCGACAGAAGCCCCGGCCCGAACGCGCGCAACAAGCGCGCGGCCCCCGCCGCGCCGACAAGCAGGGCGATGGCCAACCCAATGAGGGCAAGCGCGGTGGCGGAAAACCCGCTGGCGGCAAGCCTGGCGGTGCCAAGTCCGGCGGAGAGCGCCAGCAGCGCGACCGCGCGGGCGCCCCGGTGCATCGCAGCAGCCAGGCCCCGGTCAACAACGCCTTTGCGGGGCTTGCCGACCTGCTCGGCCGCAATGGCTAACCCGGTGACCGGCATCGGCCATGGGCCGAGCCTGCGCATCGACAAATATCTGTGGTTCGTCCGGCTGTGTTCCAGCCGGTCGAACGCACAAAAGCTGGCCGAAACCGGCCATATCCGGCTGAATGGCCGCCGCATCGAGCGCGCCCACGCGCCGGTGCGCGCGGGCGACCTCATTACCTTTCCCCATGGCGACGCCGTGCGCGTGGTCCGCGTGATCCAGCTTCCCACCCGCCGCGGCCCCGCCCCCGAAGCGCAGGACTGTTATGAGGAACTGGTCATCGGCGCATGAGCGCGCGCGATCGGGGGAACGCCGTCCGTTCATCCAAACGCGCGGAAAATGTCGCCCTGCGACGGTGTGAACTTCGGCCGCCTGCCCTGCCAAACCGGTCCTAAACACCGGGCAACAATATCCTCATTGACCTTCGCGCGCGCCGGGCATAGCAGGACGGCGTTTTTCCAAGCCAAGAGTGCCCTGACAATGACCTATGTCGTGACCGACAACTGCATCCGCTGCAAATTTATGGATTGCGTAGAGGTCTGCCCTGTCGATTGTTTCTACGAGGGCGAGAATATGCTGGTCATCAATCCCAGCGAGTGCATCGATTGCGGCGTGTGCGAACCGGAATGTCCGGCCGAGGCGATCCTGCCCGATACCGAGAACGGCCTGGAAAAATGGCTGGAGCTGAACACGAAATTCTCCGCTGAATGGCCCAACATCACGGTCAAGGGCGAAGCGCCCGCGGACGCCGAAGAGATGAACGGCGTGGAAGGCAAGCTGGAGAAATTCTTCTCGGCCGAGCCCGGCACCGGCAACTGATACAGGCAGCCCGCGCCGTCCACCCAACGTCCCGTTTTGTCCCACACTCCCGGCCACTATGTCCGGGGGTGGTAATTTTGTTACGAATCTGCTAAATAGCGCTCCAACGGTCGGACATCCCCCTGTCCGTCCCTGGAGAATACGCTTCATGTCTTGACGGTGGCGCCGTGGACTTCCCGGCTTATGTCTCTTGCACATCTGCCCCCGCGACGGCCCGTCCCCCGGTCGAATTGGAAAGGTATCAAATGGCTGCCAAAGCGCTGTCCTTTGACGTTGGTGATTATGTCGTTTACCCCAAGCATGGCGTTGGCCGTGTGATCGAACTGCAAAAGGAGCAGATCGCGGGCATGGAATTGGAGCTATATGTGCTCCGTTTCGAAAAAGAGCGCATGACGCTGCGCGTGCCGACCAATAAAGCCGAAGGCGTTGGCATGCGCAAGCTGTCCTCCAACAAGACGCTCGAAGAATCGATGGAAACCCTGAAGGGCAAGCCCAAGGTCAAGCGGACCATGTGGTCGCGCCGCGCCCAGGAATATGAAGCAAAGATCAATTCGGGCGACCTGGTGTCGATCGCCGAAGTAACGCGCGACCTGTTCCGTGCCGATGACCAGCCCGAACAGAGCTATTCCGAACGCCAGATCTTCGAAGCGGCGTCCAGCCGCCTGGCCCGCGAACTGGCGGCAATGGAAGAGACGGACGAGCCGACCGCTCTGAAGAAGATCCTGCGAATCCTGAACGAAGCTGCGCCCAAATATGCCAAGGTCGAAAGTTGATCAGGCCCACGACGTCAGGTTGAGACAGAAAAAGGGGCGTTCCGGTGATCGGAACGCCCCTTTTTCATGCCTGCATCATACAGAATTAGATCGCGGTCATTCGCCCTTGGCGGCACCGGCGGCATCCTTGGCTGCATCGCCGACATCGCTGGCGGCCTGACCCACTTGCGTCGCGGCGCTCGACACGGCGTTGTCCTTGCTCGTCTGGCTGCTAACGAGGAAAAATGCGGCCACCGCCACCACAACCACCAGCAATAGCACCGCAAACATCGTGCCGCCGCTGCTGCGCTTTTCGATCACAGTCGTCGTCGTGACCGGACGCTCCTGATAATCGCTCATATCTCTTCCTCCTTAACATGTACCCTGCGCGATCAATGCGCAAATGGGCGGCAAGGTTCCGGTAGAGAAACGACTGCGTCAGTCTGCGATCGGGACGAAGGCACCCTTGGCCCGGTCCTTGACCACCTTGTCGGCGCGGAAGACAGAGCCACTCATGGTTATATAGACGCCCGGCTCCGCCACCTGCGCCGTGGCGAAGGCCATGCCGAGGTTGAAACTGGCGTCGCTCTCGCCGAAGCGGGCGGGGGCGAGCGCGCCGACCAGAACGATCGTCTTGCCTTCGATACCGGCAAGTTGCTTGGCCGTATCGGTCATGGTGTCGGTGCCATGGGTGATGACGATATGACGTTCCGCCGCCGCGGCGACGCGGGCGTAGATCAGCGCCCGATCCGTGTCGTCCAGTTCCAGACTGTCCTTGCGCGTCACTTCCTCGATACGGAAGGGGCGCTTGACCCGCGCAACCTCCAACAGCTTGGCCATAACGGTTTCGCCGACCTGATAATCGGACAGGGCGTCGAAATAGATTTTGTCGATCGTCCCGCCGGTGGTGAGCAGCAGGATCGGGGTATCGGGGGACAGCATAAGGGACTCCGGGGCGGTAAGCGCGCGCCTTAGCGCAAAAGCCACCCCCTCGAAACCGCCCTTATGCGCCGCGCGCCATCGCTTCGCCGCGGTCGCGGGCTGCGGCCAGCGTGTCGGTGAGGAGCGCCAGCAGCCGGTCGTCAGCGTCGAGCATGTTCAGCCCCTCGCGGGTCATGCCGCCGGGGCTGGCGACGCGATCGGCCAGCGCACCCGGACTATCGCCGGTTCGGGCATCAGCACGGGCCGCCATATTGGCTGATCCCTGCACCGTCGCCAGCGCCATGCGCGCGGCCTGATCGGCGGGAATGCCGATCGCTTCACCCGCCCGCGCCAGCGCGTCGATGAAGCGGAAGAGGAAAGCGGGGCCGCAGCCCGACAGAGCCGTCACCTGATTGAACAGGGCTTCGTCGGCGATCCATTCGACAAGGCCCAGCGGCTCGATCAACGCGGCGACGTCCGCCTTGGCCTGCGCCGTGGTCGCCGCGTCGGTGAACAGCGCCGTGACGCCCTCGCCCAGCCCGACCGGCAGATTGGGCATCGCGCGCATGATGTCGCGGGCGGCGGGGAGATGGGCGCGCAGATCGGCCAGCGTCGTACCGGCCAGGATCGAGACGATGCGCGTATCGGCGGCGCAGAGCGGCGCCAGCGCAGCGGCGACATCGGCGATCTGATAGGGTTTCATCCCCAGCAGCACGGTGGTCCCCGAGGGCAGCGCAGCGGGATAGACGGTCATAACCGCCACCCCGTCAGCCACCGGCTTGCCGCTGGAGCGCAAGACCGTCACGCGTGCAGGGTCGAGGCCGCAGTCGAGCCAGCGGGACAGCATCTGCCCCGCCATATTGCCGCAACCGATGAGGAAGAGATGATCAGGCCAGCTCTGCGTCATCGAATCAGGCCTCGCCGCGGGTTTCGATCAGGCTGGCGGAGATCGCCTCCGACGGCGACTTGCCGCCCCAGAGGACGAACTGGAACACCGGATAGAAGCGTTCGCATTCATCGATTGCGGTTTCAACCAGCAATTGCGCCTGGTCGAGCGTCAAGGTGCCGCCCGCACCCAACAGTGCGCCATGGCGGAACAGGATGATGCCGCTCGACGACCAGAGTTCGAAATGGCCGAGCCACAGCTGTTCATTGATGAGGCCCAGCGTCTCGTAGATGGTGCCGCGCTTCTCCTCAGTCACGCGGATGTCGGGCAGCGCCAACAGTTGCAGCACCTGATCCTCGTCACGCCAGATGCCGCGCAGTTCATATTGCGCCCACGACCCTTGCGTATTCGCGACGATCTCATCTTCGCCGACCTGCTCGAACGTCCAGCCATGCGCTTCGAAATAGGCCGCCAGCATATCGATCGGCGCGGCTTCCCCGCCGCCATGTTCAAATTCGTCACTATCCATCATCGGCGCGCCTTATCACCGCCTACCGCGAAAGGACAGACGCAAGGATGGCAGGGTCAGACCGGATCCGTCGGCCGGGGCTTGGCCGCCTTGACGGTCTTTGTGACGGGTTCGCCGGCCTTGCCTTCCAGCGCGTCGAGCCGGGCCTTGAGCAGTTCGACTTCTTCGCGCGCGGCGGCGGCCATCGCCTTGACCGCGTCAAATTCCTCGCGCGACACGAACTCCATGCCGCCGATCCATTCCTTCGCCCGCTCGCGCGCGGTGGTTTCAAATTCGCGGCCCATGCCCGCCACGGTGCCGGCGGCCCCGTTCACCAGCTTGGCGAGATCATCGAAGAAGCGGTTTTCGCTCTGCATTGACTTTATCCTCTGTGCGGCGCGCGATCGGCGCGCCCATATATCATATCTGGGTTCTGAGCGCCGGGGCGACAAGGGTCGCCGCATCGGGGTTCAGGCGGCCGATCTCATAGTTGAGGAAAGAAGCAAAGGCCAGCCACGCCAGATAGGCCAGCAGCAGCACGCCGGCGAAACGGCGGATGCGCCAGAAAAGCGCGGTCGTTACGGCGACCAATACGAAAATGATGAGGATCAGCGCCAGCGCGCTCCCGACCTGATGCGCGCGAAAGAAAAGCGGCGACCAGCAGAGGTTGAGGAGCAACTGAATCAAGAACAGGGCGATCGCCGCGCCCCGCCCCTTCGCCCCGCGCGCGTGCAGGACGATGGCGAAGGCCAGCGCCATCATGACGTACAGGATCGTCCAGGCGACGCCGAACGCCCAGCCGGGCGGCATCAGTGCGGGCTTTTCCAGCGCGTCGAACCAGCGATTGCCATAGCCGCTATTGGCGAGCCGCCCCGACAGGAACCCCAGAAAGACGATCGCCGGCACCGTAACCAGCGCCCAGCGCAGATAGGCAAGACGCAACTGACCGGGGGACGCAATCTCGTTCATCGGCAACGCAGCTCCAAAAAGCCTGTCATTCGGCGGGATCGGGCGAATCCTTGAGCGCCGAATCCAGCTTGCGGCCAACGGTTTGCGGAGAAAGTGTCCGCTTGGCAACGCGGGAATAGAAGATCGGGATCAGGAACAGGGTGATGAGGGTCGCGAGGCTGACGCCGAACACCACGACCGTCCCGATCGAGTGGCGCGCCGCGGCCCCTGCGCCGCCGCGAATGACCAGCGGCACCGCGCCGATCACGGTCGCGATGGATGTCATCAGGATCGGGCGTAGGCGGCGCTTGGCGGCTTCGCGGATCGCTTCGGCAACATCCATTCCTTCGTCACGCAACTGGTTGGCGAACTCCACGATCAGGATGCCGTTCTTGGCGGCCAGTCCCACCAGCATGACGATGCCGATCTGGCTGTAGAGGTTGATCGAACCGCCGGTGATCGCCAGCCCCAGCGCGCCGCCGGCCACCGCCAGCGGCACCGTGGCGATGATGACGCCGGGATGGATAAAGCTTTCGAACTGGGCGGCGAGCAGCAGATAGACGATCAGGATTGTGAGGCCGAAGACCAGCCAGATCGATCCGCCGGTTTCGCGCAGCGACTGGCTTTCGCCGCGATAGCCGATGGCCAGCACTTCGGGTGACTGGCGGGCCTGATCCTCCAGAAAGGCAAGGCCCTGCCCCAGCGAGGTGCCCGGTGCCAGGGCGGCGGTCAGGGTGATGGCGCGCAGTTTGTTGTAACGGTTGAGCTGGCGCGGCCCGGCGACTTCCCGCAGCGTCACCAGCGTCGACAGCGGCACCAGCGCGCCGGTGCGGGAGCGGACGTTGATGCGGTCAAGGTCGGCCGCGGTCTGACGCCCTTCTTCCTCCGCCTGCACCAGCACGCGATATTCCTCGCCCCGTTCGACATAGGTGCCGACCCGGCGGGAACCGAGCAAGCTCTGCAACGCCTGGCTGATATCGTCGACCGACACGCCCAGATCGCCTGCGCGGGCGAGGTTCGTTTCGATCCGCATCTGCGGCTTGGTTTCCTTGTAATCGCTGTCGACGTTGATCAGGCCCGGATAGTCGGCAGCCGCAGCCATGATCCGGTCGCGCGCGGCGACCAGCCCTTCATAGGTGGACCCCGCCAGCACGATATTGACCGGCAGGCCGCGTCCACGCCCCAGCCCCGATCGCGGCGCGGCATTGCCCCGCACGCCGGGCTGGTCGGCGATCACCTTGTTGACGATGGTCGCGACCTCGGCCGTCGTGATGGTCCGGTCTTCCCATGGCCGCAGGAAGGCGATGACGTTGCCGCCGTTGAAATCGTCGGTGGAGCCAAAGCCGGCAGGCGTGCGGATGACCAAATTCTGAAGCGTCCCATCCTTGCGCAGGAAGGAGAGATCATCCTCGATCTTCTTCATATAGGCCATCATCCGGGGAAAGCCGGTGCCTTCGGGCGCGCTGATCTGCGCTTCGACCACGCCGGTATCCTCGGCCGGGGCGAGTTCGCTCGGCAGGCGGGTGAAGAAGAAGCCGGCGACGACCAGGAATAGCACCACGGCCAGCAGCGGAAGCAGCGGCTTGCGGATTGCGCCGTCCAGCCAGCGCGCATAGCCATTTTCCAGACGCTGAAAGCGATCATCTATCCAGCGCGCAAGCCGGCCGCGCTCGGCATTTTTCAGCAGCTTGGAACAGAGCATCGGCGCAAGGCTGAGCGAGATGAAGCCGGAAAAGGCGATCGCGGCGATCATGGCGATGGCCAGTTCGCGGAACAACAGGCCGGTCTGGCCGGCCAGGAACATGACCGGCACGAACACGGCGCACACGACCAGCGTGGTCGAGATGATCGCGAAGCCGACCTGCCGCGTGCCAAGATAGGCGGCGACGAGCGGGTCTTCGCCCTGTTCGATGCGGTGATAGACATTTTCCAGCACGACGATCGCGTCATCGACCACCAGCCCGATCGCCAGCACGAAGGCGAGCAGCGTGAGCAGATTGATCGACAGGCCCAGCAGCCACATCACCGCGCAGGTCGCGAGCAGGCAGATCGGCACGGTGATCGCCGGGACAATCGTCGCGCGTACCGACCCCAGGAACAGGAAGATGACGAGGATGACCAGCAGGGCCGCCTCTATCAGCGTGTCATAGACGTTGGCGATGGCGCGTTCGATGAACAGCGATTCGTCGGTGCCGATGGCGACACGCATTCCCTGCGGCAGGGTCGGCTGCAATTCCTTGATCAGCGCCTTTGCCTTTTGCGCGACCTCCAGCGTGTTGGCGCCCGACTGACGGATGATGCCGATGCCGATCGCCGTCCCCTGGTTGGAACGGAAGCTGCTATAGGGATTTTCCGCGCCTTCCTCGATCCGGGCGACGTCGCCCAGCTTGACCTGATACCCGTCCGTGCCGCGGCCGACGACGAGCTGCGCGAACTGATCGGGCGTGGCGAAAGGCCTTTCCACCCGAAGCGTCTGGTTCTGATCCCGCGATTCGAAGCGGCCCGCGGGTAGCTCGACATTCTGGCTGCGCAAAGCGGCCTCGACATCGGCCGGGGTCAGGCCAAAGGCGGCCAGTTTTTCGGCGTTGAACCAGATGCGGGTCGAAGGGCGCGCCTCGCCGCTGATATTGGCGCGGGCGACGCCATCGATCGCGGCGAAACGGTCAGCCACATTGCGGTCGAGATAATCACTGATCTGGATCGGCGTCCAGCCAGGGCGCGAGAAGGCGAGGAACAGGATGGCGCGCGCGTCCGAATCCACCTTGCGGATTTCGGGGGCCAGTGCGTCTTCGGGCAGATCCTCCACCACCGAGCCCACCCGGTCGCGCACGTCATTGGCGGCGGTGTCGATGTCACGCGAGGGATCAAATTCGATATTGATGTTAGACGTGCCGTCCTGCGACGTGGACGTGATGGTCTGGATGCCCTGAACGCCGGCGACCGCATCCTCGATCAACTGGGTGATGCGGGTTTCCACCACGGACGCAGCCGCGCCGGTATAGCTGGTTTCGACCGATACGATCGGCGGGTCGGTGTCGGGATATTCGCGCACCGACAGGCTCATCCAGCCGACGACGCCGATGATGCACATCAGCACCGCAACGACCGCGGCGAAGACCGGGCGGCGGACCGAAAGGTCGGATAGCTGCATCAGTCGGCCGCCTTGCCGGAACCGTCCTTAGCCCGCTGGTCGGGTTTGTCGCCGGGCAACCGCACCTTCACCCCGTCGGTCAGCTTGACCACGCCTTCGGTCACGACCTTCTGCCCCGCCTTGAGCCCGCCCAATATCTCGACCCGGCCATCCTGGCGGATGCCGGTTTCGACTTTGGTCCGCTTCGCCGTGCGATCCTCGATCACGAAGACGAAGCGATCGTCGCCATCGCCGACCAGCGCCAATTCCGGCACCGACAGGGACTGGCGCTGGCGCGCGAGCACGCTGACGGTCAGCAACATGCCGGGTTTCAGCGCCTTGTCGGGATTGGGCAGGATCGCGCGCACCCGCACCGCGCGGGTGGCCGGGTCGATGACGGGATCGATGGTGGCGATCGTGCCGGTGAACGGCCGGTCGGGCCAGGCGGCCGACACCGCCTTGATCGTCATGCCTTCGCGGATCATCGCCAGCCGGGTTTCGGGGATGGTGAAGTCCAGCTTGATGCGGCTGATGTCGCTGACCGTGGCGATCGCGGTGCCGGCCGTCACGATGGCGCCGGGCGAGACGGTGCGCAGGGACACCCAGCCGGAAAAGGGCGCGCGGATCACCCGGTCGCCGATCGAGGCGCGGGCGAGTTGTGCATTGGCGCGGGCAGAGTTAGCGAGCGCGACCTGTTGCTCCAGCGTCGCGCCGGTGGCGAAGCCCCTGCTCTTGAGCGCCTGGATACGCTGGAGTTGCTGGGTCGCCTGCAACGCGGTGGCCTCGGCCGACGCGAGTTCGGCCTGTTCCTGCCCCACCGCCAGCCGGGCGATCACCTGCCCCTTGGCCACATAGCCGCCGTCGGAGAAATTCAGCGCCTCGATCCGTTCGGTCACCGGCGCGGACAGCACCACCTGTTCATTGGCGAGGGCCGTGCCGACCGCTTCCAGATTGTCGGTAAAAGCGGCAGGCGCAATGGGCTGCACCTCCACCAAGGGAACGGCGCGGGGCTTTTTTTCCTGTTCTCCACCGCAGGCGGCGAGGGACAGGGCAAGCATCAGGACGGGAAGAATGGGACGCATGATGAAGGGGTAACGAGCCTTTTCTGGCGGGACAATCGGGCTTGGGTCGCACCTTATGACGGTAGGGTTGGGAACGAACATACGTCCATTATCCACCAAGCCGGGCGTGGAGGAGAAATTCGACATTGCCCTGTGGGCCGGTAATCGGGCTTTGCGTCAGGCCCGCGACGGTCCAGCCCTGCGACACGACCCAGTCCTGCACTTCGGCACAAACGCGCTGGTGGACGAGGGTATCCCGCACCACGCCATTCTTGCCCACTTCTTCCCGCCGCGCCTCGAACTGCGGTTTGATGAGCGCGATCATCTGCGCGTCGGGTTTGGCGAAGCTGATGGGCTTTTCCAGCACTTTGGCGAGGCTGATGAAGCTGGCGTCGCAGACGATGATATCCACCTGTTCGGGAACATGCGCGTCGGTCAGGATGCGGGCGCTGGTTTGTTCATGGACGATGACGCGATCGTCGGAGCGGATTTTCCAGGCGAGTTGGTTGGTGCCGCTGTCGACCGCATAGACCTTCTCCGCGCCCCTGGTCAGCAACACGTCGGTAAAGCCGCCGGTCGAGGAGCCGACGTCGATGGCGACGAAGCCGGTGACGTCGATCGCAAATTCTTCGAGCGCATGGGCCAGCTTGATGCCGCCGCGCGATACCCAGGGATGGTCGCGGCCGCGCACGTCCAGTTCCGTGCCTTCGAGCACCTGCTGGCCCGCCTTCTCGACCTTCCTGTCGCCCAGGAAGACGAGCCCGGCGAGGATCAGCGCCTGCGCGCGGGCGCGGCTTTCGGCCAAGCCGCTGTCTACGAGCAACTGGTCGGCACGGATTTTGGCCATCAGCGCACCAATACGGCAAGGGTGGCGGGGGTCAGGAGTTGCGGCAGGGTCTGCGCGTCCTTGCCCGGCGCGTAGAAGAGGTAGAGGGGGACGCCAGACCGGCCCTGCGCTTCGAGGAAGCGGGTGATGGCGGGATCGGCATTGGTCCAGTCGCCGACCATGACGGTGACGCCGCCTTTATCGAAGGCGGCGCGGGTTTCGGCGCGGTCGATGGCGGCGGCCTCGTTCGCCTTGCAGGTCAGGCACCAGTCGGCGGTGAAATAGAGGAAGACCGGCTTGTTCGCGGCGCGCAGTTCGGCGAGTTTTGCGACATCGAAATGGACAGTTGAATCGTCTTTTTCGATCGCCGCGGGCGCTCTGGTCGGCAGGGCGTAAACGGCCCCTGCCAGCAGGGCGAGGCCCGCGAGCGCCGCGATCCAGCCGCCGCCCTTGCCCAGCCGCTGGCGACCGCCCAGCCACCAGAGGATGAGCGCCAGCAACAGCGCCGCAGCCAGGCCGATCGTCATGCCAGACACGCCGCGTTGCTGACCCAGCAGCCAGGCGAGGCCGAGCGCGGTCAGGAACATCGGGATGGCGAGGATCTTCTGGAAACGCCCCATCCAGCCGCCGGGCTTAGGCAATCGTTTGCGAAGCGCCGGGACGTAAGCAAGTAATAGGAACGGCAGTGCCAGCCCCAACCCCAATCCGGCGAAGACCGCCAGCGCAGCCGCCAGGGGCAGCAGCAGCGCCGCGCCCATGGCAGCGGCCATGAACGGCCCGGTGCAAGGCGTCGCGACGAAAGCGACCAGCGCCCCGGTCCAGAAGGAACCAGCGACGCCGCCCTTCCCCGCCAGGCCTTCGCCGCCGCCATAGGCGCTGAGGTCGAACAGGCCGGCGAGGTTGAAGGCGATGCCGGTGACCAGCAGCAGCAGCGCCAGGATGATGCGCGGGTCTTGAAGCTGGAACGCCCAGCCGACGGCCCCGCCTGCCGCGCGCAGCACCAACAGCGCGCCGCCCAAGGCTAGGCAGGTGACGATCACGCCCAGCGTATAGGCCAACGCCTCCCGCCGCACGGTGCGTTCGTCGCCGCCGGCCTTCGCCAGTTTCATGGCCTTGAGGCCCAGGATCGGGAAAACGCAGGGCATGATGTTGAGCAGCAGGCCGCCCAGCAGCGCGCCGCCCAGCGCGGCGAAAATGGCGCTCCACTGGCCGCCGTCCGATGCGCCCGCGACCGCGCCGGGTTTCGCCGTCAGCAGGAAGCCGACATGGTCGCCGGTCCGTAGCACCGCCTGCACCGTACCGCCCTTGCCGCCCTCGGCTGCGTCCGTTTCGATCCGCAGCGTATCGCCCTCGCGCGTCACCGTCTGGGGCGCGGCATAGCGGGCCAGCCCCTCGGCCAGCGGGAAGAGGTGGATGTCGCGCGCCTGCGCGCTGGCCGGGAATGGCACCGACAGGCGCAGCTTGCCGTCCTTGACCGCATAGGTCGCTTCCGATCCCAGCGGCCGGGGCAGATGGGTGCGCCAGGCGTCGAAGCGCGTCCGATCGGCCGCCGACACGGTGCCGTCGCCCACGACCAGGTCCAGCGTCAGATCGCCGCTTTCGGGTACGCATACCTTGTCGGTGCAGGCCAGCCATTGCGCCTTCGCCCGCACGGCCAGGCGCGTGCCAGGCGCGATGCCGGGCGCGACTTTGAGCGTCGCCAGCACGCCGTAAGGCCCTTCATACACATGGTTCATCAGGCCCGAGATCAGCAGCGTTTCGGGCACGGGATAGCGCAGCGGTCCGACGCTGACGCCCTTGGGCAGGGTCCAGTCCACCGTCATGCCAAGGCCAGCATCGCCGGGGTTTTCCCAATAACCGTGCCATCCGCTTTCGGGGATCATGGCGAAGGCGATGGTCGTGCCCTCGCCCGGCCGGGGCACGCGGCTTTCCGCGACCAGTTGCGCAGCGATATGGGCCGCGCCACCGCCGAACGCACTTTGCGCCTGCGCAGGGGAAAGAGCGGCCAGCCATGCCAGCGTCATCAATATGACTTGAAAAATCCGCATCGGGCCTCTGGTCTGGTGGATGTCAGCGGGCTAGGTCCGGGGGCGTTCGCCGTCAAGGCTGGAGAAGGTACAGTTGATGTTGAAGAGAGTCGCCGCCGCCCTTTTGCTTGCCACCGCGATGCCGCTGGCCGCGCAGCAGCCCGCCCCCGCGCCGGCCGCCGCGCCTTCAACGCCGCCAAAGCTGATCGTCGCCATCAGCGTGGATCAATTCTCCGCCGACCTGTTCAGCGAATATCGCCAATATTATAGCGGCGGCCTGAAGCGGCTGACGAGCGAGGGCGCGGTCTTTCCGCGCGGCTATCAGAGCCATGCCGCGACCGAAACCTGCCCCGGCCATTCGACCATCCTGACCGGCAGCCGCCCGTCGCGCACCGGCATCATCGCCAACAACTGGTTCGACCTTAGCACCGCGCGCGCGGACAAGACTATCTATTGCGCCGAGGATGAGAGCCAGCCGGGCAGCAGCAGCGACAAATATGATGCGTCGCCGATGCACCTGAAGGTGCCGACGCTGGGCGGCCGAATGAAGATCGCCAACCCCGCTACCCGCGTCGTGTCGGTCGCAGGCAAGGATCGTGCGGCGATCATGATGGGCGGCGCGACCGCCGACCATGTGTGGTGGCTGGGCGGACCGCAGGGCTATGTCAGCTATAAGGGGATTGCCACCCCGCCGCTGGTCGCCAAGGTCAACGCAGCGATGGCGCAGCGGCTGGCCCAGCCCAATCCGGGCTTCGACCTGCCCGCCCAGTGCGCGTCGAAGGATTTCGCGGTGCAGGCGGGCGACAGGACCGTCGGCACCGGCCGCTTCGCGCGCGCCGCTGGCGACTATAAGGCGTTCCGCATCTCACCGGAGCAGGACGCGATGACGCTGGCCTTCGCTGCCGCCGCAATCGAAAATATGGCGCTGGGCAAGCAGGCGCAGACCGACATCATCTCGATCGGCCTGTCCGCGACCGACTATATCGGCCACACATACGGCACCGAAGGCACGGAAAGCTGTATCCAGGTCGACCGGCTCGATCAGGAACTGGGCGCCTTCTTCGATCGGCTCGATAAGGACGGCATCGATTATGTCGTCGTGCTGACCGCCGACCATGGCGGCCATGACCTGCCCGAACGCCATCGGTTGAACGCCATGCCGATGGAACAGCGCGTCGACATGGCGCTGACGCCCAAGGCGCTCAATACCGCCATCGCAGACAAGGCGGGCCTGCCGGGCAAGAAGGTGCTGTGGGGCGACGGGCCTTCTGGCGACCTCTATTTCGACAAGGGGCTGACCGCGCCTCAGCGCGCGCGCGTGGAGGCCGAAGCGCTGAAACTGCTGCGCGCGCATCCGCAGGTGGAGACGGTGTTCACCAAGGCGCAGATCGCCGCCACCCCCTCCCCATCCGGCCCGCCCGAAAGCTGGAGCCTGATCCAGGAGGCGCGCGCCAGCTTCTATGCCGAGCGGTCGGGCGACCTGCTGCTGCTTTTGAAGCCGCGCGTCATGTCGATCCCGGAGCAGGCGACGATGGGATCGGTCGCGACCCATGGGTCGCCCTGGGACACGGATCGCCGCGTGCCGATCCTGTTCTGGCGCAAAGGAATGCAGCATTTCGAGCAGCCGCTGGGCGTGGAGACGGTGGATATCATGCCGTCGTTGGCGGCGCTGATCGGGCTGCCGGTGGCGAAGAGCGAGATCGATGGCCGGTGTCTGGATCTGGTGGCAGGCGACGGGGATAGCTGCGCGGGGCGATAAGAAGGCCGTTCGCTTCGAGCGTAGTCGAGAAGCGGTGAGCACCGCGTTTCTCGACTACGCTCGAAACGAACGGATGTTGGCTAAATATTCTCCCCCACTCCGTCCGTGCTTTCCAGCATGGCATGGACGCGGTGCGGGGCGGACACCTGGGCGCGGCTTGTGACCTCATAATGCGCCTTGGCCTGGCGCACATTGCTGTCGGCCGGCACGCTGTCGGTCAGCCAGACATTGCCGCCGATGACGGAGCGGCTGCCCACGATGATCCGGCCCAGAACCGTGGCCCCGGCATAGACGACCACGTCATCCTCAATGATCGGATGACGCGGCAGCGCCTTTTCCAGCGCGCCCTTCCCATCCGCCGGAAAGCTGCGCGCGCCCAGCGTGACACCCTGATACAGCCGCACCCGATCGCCCACGATCGCGGTTTCGCCGATGACGACGCCGGTGCCATGGTCGATGAAGAAGGACCGGCCGATGGTCGCGCCGGGATGAATATCGATGCCCGTCTTCCCATGCGCGATTTCCGACATGATCCGCGCCACCAGCGGCGCACCGAGTTGATGCAGGCGATGCGCCAGCCGGTGATGGATGATCGCCAGCATGGAGGGATAGCAGATCAGCACCTCGTCCACGCTGCGCGCGGCAGGATCGCCCAGGAAGGCGGCATCGACATCGGTGTCGAGCAGCACGCGCAAGGTCGGGAGGCTGTGGGCGAAGGCGGCGATGATGCGCGCCGCTTCGCGATCGACTGCCTCCGCCGGCTCGCCTTTCAGCGCATAGATGAGTTCCAGCCGGATTTGCCCATAGAGGCGGCTGAGCACCGTCTGCAGCGTTTCGGCGACATAGGCGTCCTCATTATGCAGGCGCACGAAGCTGGGGCCGAGGCGCAGCGGGAACAGCGCGCCGCATAGCGATTGCATGATCTTGGTCAGATTGTCGCGCGACGGGAAACCTTCCGCGCCATATTCGGCATGGTGCTGCTGCGCCTGCCGCCAGCGACTGCGCGCCGCGCCCAGTTCCGCCGTCAGCGCCGCTATGTCCCAATAGCCCTCGACGATTCCGTCATCGTCCTGTCCGTCTGCCATAATATCCGCCTCATGCGCCTGTTGCGGTGGGCATAGCGTGGCGACAGGCACAGCGATAAACGAGTTTTGCTTGGGGTCGGACAGTTTCTCTTTTAGCTGCGCGATTCGCTACGAGCGGCCGACCTTGGCAGATGCAGGCAGATTTCGGCGCGCAGCCCGCCTTCGGGGCGGTTGGCGAGCGTCAGCTGTCCGCCTTCCGCCCGCACCGCTTTTTCGACGATGGCCAGGCCCAGGCCCAGGCCGCGCGTGTTGCGCTGGCGCGCATCGTCCAGCCGGGCGAAGGGCCGCAATACCTCCTCCAGCCGTTCGCGCGGGATGCCGGGGCCGTCATCATCGACGCGGATCAATATCTCCGTCCCGACCCGGTCGAGCGAGACGCGGGCGCGATCGCCATAGTGGAGCGCATTTTCGATCAGGTTGCGCACCGCGCGGCGCAGCGACAAGGCGCGCACCGCCATTTCCAGATGATCGGGGCCATCATAGGCGACGTCGTCACCATGGTCCTGAAAAGCGTCGACGATGGTGGCGATGGTGACCGCGACATCGGTGCGCACCGCCGGTTCCGGGTCTTTTTCGCCGCCCAGATAGGCCAGCAGCGATTCCAGCATCGCGCCCATTTCCTCCAGGTCGCCGGCCATCGCCTGCTGGATGTCATCGTCCTTCACCCCTTCCAGCCGCAATTGCAGCCGGGCGAGCGGGGTGCGCAGATCATGGCCCACCGCCGCCAGCGTTTCGGTACGTTCGTTGATGAGTCGGTGGAGGCGCGACTGCATCGCGTTGAAGGCCGCGATCAGGTTGCGCACGTCGCTGGTCCCCGCTTCGGGCACCATTACCGCCGATCCCAGGCCGATCCGATGGGTCGCATGGGTCAGGTCGCGCAGCGGGGCAAGCGTCCGGCGGATCAGCAGCCAGCCGGCGATCAGCAGCGCCAGCACCGGGATCAGCGCCAGTCCCAGCCGCCCCAGGGTGAAGGCCCATTTGCTGCCACTATGGTGCATACCGAAATAGAGCCAGCTGCGATCGGGCAGTTGCAGCCCGCCATTGATTTCCGAATGGCGATTGGGCGCGGCCAGCCGCAGCCAGAGTCGGGACCGCTCAAGGCTGGGTTCCCAGGCGATAATCTGCTGGCGCATCCGCTCCAGTTCCGGCGAGAGCGGCGGCGGCGGCGGGGCGGCGGGCGACCAATGGACGTCGTAGCGATCGGTGGTCAATTGAAGGCCGAGCGCGGGGCGGTCCGCCGGGGGCTGTTCGGTCAGCAACTTGCGGGCGATGACGAGATGTTCGGCCAGCCGCCGCGCTTCATCATCCTGCAACGATATCTGGCTGGTGCGCTCGTAGATGAGCGTGCCGACCGCAAATTCCAGCATCACCGTCAGCAGCAGAATCGCGAACAGGCGGCCTACCAGCCCCAGCGATCCTCTGAAGTGCCGTCTCAAGCGCGGCTGACCTCTGCGTTGAACATATAGCCGACACCGCGGACGGTGGTGATCGGTGCGCCCTTTTCGGCAGTGGACAATTTCCGGCGCAGGCGACTGACGAGGACGTCGATGCTGCGGTCGCTGCTGTCGCCCATGCGGGTGCGCGACAATTCAATCAACCGTTCGCGGGCGATGACGCGCTGCGGATGGCTGAGGAAGGAACCGAGCAGGTCAAATTCCGCCCCGGTCAGTTCGACGATGGCACCGGTGGGAGAGCGTAGTTCGCGCCGGGGGAAGTTGACGTTCCAGCCGTCGAAATGCGCTTCGCTCTCGCGATGCTCTTCGGGGCCACGCTCCACGCCGACGCGGCGCAGGATGGCGCGGATGCGGGCGATCAGTTCGCGCGTGCCAAAGGGCTTGGGGAGATAATCGTCCGCGCCCAGTTCAAGGCCCACGATCCGGTCCGTCTCGCTGCCCTTGGCGCTGATGAAGATGATGGGAACGTCGCTCTTGCGGCGGATCTGACGGCACAGGTCGATGCCGTTGGTGCCGGGCAGCATGACGTCGAGCACGACAAGATCGACCGGGCCAGCGTCGAAGGCCACCCACATTTCGGGGCCGGAGGACGCGGGGCGCACCTGATAGCCATGTTCCTGCAACGCCCGCGCGGTAAGCGTGCGCAGTGGCGGATCGTCCTCGACAAGGATGATCGAAGGGGCGGTCATGAAGGCGTCAGCGCACAAAATTTCATGACCGGGAAATAGGGGGCAGCGGATCGGGGGTCAACCGCGGCGGCGGCGGGAACGCCCGAAACGCAACTGTAGCAACAATTTGTCACGGCAGGGAGAATGTCCGGGCCTGGCGAACCAGGCCCGGACATGGGGATCAGAAGGCCGCGGTCAGCGAGAATACGACCTGGCTGCGCACGATCGACTTGCCGGCATTGTCGGCGTCGGCGACCGACAGGTTGGGGCGGAGGTAGTTTTCCTCCACGCGGGCGATGTCGGTGTCGACATAGGCCACGCCCAGCGTCAGCGGCGTGCCGGGGATGGCGAGGTCCGCACCCACCAGCCAGTCGAGATATTTGCCGGTCGGGGCGACCGACGTGCCGTTGGGGCCAAGGCCGCTATTGCCGTTCGACCAGCCCAGATGCGCCTTCAGCGTGACCGGCGTGTTGGGCACGGCACCGCTGACGTCGCCCCAGACGTAGAAATTGTCTTCCTTGTCGC
This sequence comes from bacterium, assembly GCA_030824575.1. Lineage (GTDB taxonomy): Bacteria > Pseudomonadota > Alphaproteobacteria > Sphingomonadales > Sphingomonadaceae > Sphingobium. The sequence continues at coordinate 18,634 of JAVBXL010000043.1, forward strand.
CCGCCTTGTCAGGGATGCCGGTGCCATAGGCGGCAGCGTCATTATACCATTTGCCCAGCGCTTCCTGCTTGGGGGCATAGGCGACGCCGACCAGCGCTTTGACCGGGCCGATCTGGTGCGACAGCTTGACATAAGGCTCGGCGAAATCGGTTTCGTCTGCGCCCGACGGATACATGTACCAGGTCAGGCCGACGTCCAGCGTTGTGCCCTCACCCAGCGGCATGGCATAGCCAGCGATCAGGTCGAGTTCGATGCCCGCGCCGCCGAAGGTGCCCCAGCCAGCGAGGTTCGACGCCCAAGTGCCGACATAGACGCCGCTTTCATGCGTTGCGGTGATGCCGCCCTGGACCGCCATGGCCTTGTCAGACTGCGACACGCCACGGAAGCGATAGTCGGACACGAGGCCGACGCTGCCGGTAACGGTGACGGGGCTGGCGGGTGCTTCCTGCGCGAAAGCCGGCACGCTGGACATGAGCGCGAGGGCGGCACAGGCGATTTGATACTTCATGAACATTCCCCTTAACATTGGAATGTTCCGTCCTGCATCCGCTCTGGCCCGAAGATCTGTTGTTGATCGTCTTCAATACCGGCGGATAGGCTTGCCCTATTCTGTCCTGACCGCGAGACAAACCGCTTTTACTGCAACTGCGAACGGATCGAAGCGGCTGTGATATGCCGGGCACGGTTCTTTGCTAGATTGGCAACATAATATTGCTATTACGTTTCTGATAGCGAAGACGCTAAAGAAAAGCCGCCGCGCCGGGGGAGGCGCGGCGGCTCAGGACATCGCCCGATTTTGTTGGGGGGATCAGGCGACGAGTTGACGCATGCGTCCGGTGGCACCGAACAGTTCGACCGGTCCGCCTGCACCGCGGCGGCGATCGACCCATTCGCGCAGCATTTCCGCGCAGGTATGGTCGATATGGCCTAGCTTTTCGACGTTCAGGATGACCAGGCCCACCGTGGGCAACGAGTCCAGCTTTGCCGACAGCTTGGGCAGGCTCAGGAAGGTAGCGGTGCCGCGCAGTGCCACTTCATGCGCTTCGCCCCGGCTTTCCTCCACCATCTTCAGGCGCAGGCGGGTGGCGTGGGGCAGCAATTCGAGCAGCGACAGGCCGATGCCCACCAGCACGCCGGTCAGCAGGTCGGTCGTAACGACGCAGATCAGCGTAGCCGCCCATACGATCGCGGGCAGCGGGCCGTAGAGGTGGAAGAGATGCTTCACATGCGCGACGCTGACCAGGCGGACGCCGGTGATGACCAGAATGCCGGCCAGTGCGGCCATCGGGATTTCACGCAGCAGCCAAGGCAGCAACGCGACGAAGCCCAATATCCAGACGCCGTGCAGAATGGCCGACAGGCGGGTCTTGGCGCCAGCCTGGACGTTAGCCGAGCTGCGGACGATGACGCCGGTCATCGGCAGCGCGCCAGCGAAGCCGCAGAGCAGATTGCCGACGCCCTGAGCGCTCAGTTCGCGGTTATAATCGGTGCGCACGCCGTCATGCATGCGATCGACCGCGGCGGCCGACAGCAAGGTTTCGGCGCTGGCAATGAAGGCGATGGCGATGGCGGTGGTGAAGATTGCCGGATTCATCAGCTGCGCGAGCAGACCGGATTCGGGCAGGGCGATTGCCCCTACGATCGATTCGGGTACGGTCACGCGTGCGACCGGCAGACCCAAGAAGAATGCGACCAGCGTTGCAACGAGCACACCGACGAGCGCACCGGGCACCAGCTTCATGGATGCAGGGCGGAATTTTTCCCAACCCAGCATACTGAAGATGGTGACGAGGCCGACCGCGAAGGCCGTGACGGTATCGCCGGTCGTCAGGCCGAGTATCTGGCCCGGCATGGCGATCAGATTATGCAGGCCGCTGGACAAGGGCTTGTCGTCGAACAGCACATGGAACTGGCCGACCACGATCAGTACGCCGATCCCGGCAAGCATGCCATGTACCACCGCCGGTGAAATGGCGCGAAACCAGCCGCCGACCCGGAGCAGGCCAGCGACGACCTGAATCGCGCCCGCCAGAATAAGGATCGGTCCAAGGGCGGACAGGCCCTGTTCGCGCACGATTTCGAACACGATGACTGCAAGGCCAGCGGCGGGACCGCTGACCTGCAGCGGCGAACCCGCCAGCAGGCCAACGACGATACCGCCGATGATACCAGTGATCAGGCCCTTTTCCGGCGGCACGCCGGATGCAATCGCAATGCCCATGCAGAGCGGCATCGCCACCAGGAAGACGACGATCGACGCCGTGAAGTCGCGGCTGAAACTGCCGCCGGAAAGAGCCTTTGACATGATTTACTCCGCCGCTTGGGCAATGGCCGATTCGCCGGTGAGGCGACGGCCATGGGGAAGCGCGACCGGCATCGGCCGGCCTTCGCGCAGAGGCGAGAAATGGCCTGTTTCGCCGTCCAGACCCAAAATCTGACCGGCATGGATATCGACATACCAGCCATGCAGCGCGATTTCGCCGCGCGCGATGCCCGACGCGACCGACGGGTGGGTGCGCAGATGGGCGAGTTGGGCGACGACATTTTCCAGCGCCATGTTGCGCAGCTTTTCGGCGTCGCTCAGATCATCGGGATAATTTTCGCGGCAGACCATCTGCGCGGCGTGGCTGTGGCGCAGCCAGGCGGCGACATTGGGCATCTTCGTCAGGTCGGCATTGGTGGACAGTGCCTTCATCGCGCCGCAGTCGCTATGGCCGCACACGATGATGTCGCGCACGCCCAGCACCATCACCGCATATTCGACGGTCGAGGTGACGCCGCCATTTTGCGTGGCGTGCGGAGGGACGATGTTGCCAGCGTTGCGGCAGACGAACAGATCGCCGGGCGCAGCCTGCATGATATGTTCGGGGACGATGCGCGAATCGGCGCAGGAAATCATCAGCGCCTTGGGGCTTTGGCCATGGCTGGCCAGTTGGTTATAGAGGGCGCTTTCGTTCGGGAAAACCTTGGTTTCGAAGCTGAATACGCGACCGAGTAGCTCGTTCATGGAGTCTATCCTCTTCTCAATAGGGTTCCGGTCAGGGGGCGGACCGGTATATGAGGAAGGATAGGGATGTGGTTTTGCTGCGGCGCAGCGGGTTTGTTAAAAACTATGTCTGAGCAGTGATCCGTGCGATTGCCGCGCCAAGCCGTATGAATCCGCGGTTCCGCGCAGGAAACCGCCGGTCAGCGCCGGTCGACCACCGCGCTGAACATATAGCCGGCGCCACGAACGGTAACAATCGGCGCAGGCTGTCCGCCCGCGCCCAGCTTTCGGCGCAAGCGGCTGACCAGCACGTCGATGCTGCGATCCGACGACGGCGCGTCGCGCACGCCCGCCAGTTCCATCAGCCGCGCGCGCGCGATCACCGTCTGGGCATGATCCAGAAACACCGTCAGCAGTGTAAATTCGGCAGCGGTCAGTTCCACCAGCCGGCTTTGCGGATCGGTCACTTCCCGCCGGGCAAAATCCACGATCCAGCCATCGAAAATAGCCTCCGTCTGGCGGCGCAGGCCCAGTGCCCGTTCGCCCCGGCCACGCCGCAACACGGCGCGCAGGCGTGCGGCGAGTTCCCGCATCGAATAGGGTTTGGCCATATAATCGTCCGCGCCCAGTTCCAGCCCGACCACCCGGTCGACCTCAGAGCTGTTCGATCCGACCAGGATGATGGGGACGTCGCTGCGTTCGCGGATATCGCGGCACAGGTCTAGCCCATCGGGGCCGCGCAGCGCCGCATCCAGCACGACGGCGCCAACCGGCATGCTGGTAAGGGCGCTGAAAATATCCGTCGCCGAAGCCGCGGGCAGAGCGCGAAACCCGCCCTGCTCAAGATATTCGCGGACCTTGTGCCGCAAATCCTGGTGCAATTCGGCGATCAGTATCAACGGTGGACTCATCCGCCCTGCACGGCGCCATGCGTGGCGATCCGGCTCTGATTCGCGGCATGAGCATGACGGACGGGGGCCGACAGAGCTGCGGCGGATAGGGCCGCCACGACAGGGGCGGGAATCGGGAACATGGACTTCTCCTCCGCGGCAGAAGCGATCGGGACATTCTGCCCGTGGAATCGCGGATGGGCGAAAGACTAGGACTGGCAAATGTCTCCGTAATTTGCCGGATGTAACAAATCATTGCCAGCGCAATTATTCGCGCGTCATTGCGCGGCAATCAGCGTGGGCGACAGGGTCGCAACGCCGCGCATATGTGCGATCAACGCCGACAGCCACAGCGCATCCCCGGCCGCGTGATGGCGCGGCGCCCCCTGCCCGTCGGCAAAGGCCATGGCGGCGGCGACCCGCCCCGCATCCGCACCCTGCTCATCAAACAGGGTCACGACATGCTGGATTTTGAAGGGCGTCGGCACCCCGGCCGCGGCGGCCAGCGTATCGAGCCAATATTGATCGATCAGGCTGTCGGCGACCACCCGGCGCCCCTGCGTCGCAGCAGCCAGTTCCGCCAGCACGATCGCCGCGGGCTGCCCTTCGCCCTCGATCCGTTCCCGGCTCAAGCCATGCAGCGCCTCGGCCTCTGCGGTCCAGTCCCAACCAGCCCAGTCGTGATGCGGCCGGATCAGCCAGCTGCGCGACCTGTCGCCATCGGCTATGCCCACTTCGATCGGGAAGGACCGTCCATGGCGTGGCAGGCAGGACGCCTCGAAATCGATCGTCATGATGTGCAAGGCACAGCTCCAAATTGTCGTGCGGCCTGCCCCCTCCAAGCATGTGCCGCGCGTTCTTCTATGCGCCCCTTTCGGCCCCAACTATGTCATGCCAAAGTCAATCGCCACCCCTTTTGGCAAAAATCATATGCGGTGAAGCAAGGGCGCGTCGAAACGCGGGACGTGCGCATTATCTTCTGCTAGGCGGCGGAAACCAAAGGGAAACACGCGCATGACCGTTGTCGCCGCCTATCTCTATCGCAACGGCCAGCGGGTGCGCCCGGTGGCGATCGATGAACGGGTCGAGTGTGCGCCCGACAAGTCGGAATTCATCTGGATCGGCGTCGCCGACCCCACCGAGGCGGAGATGGAGACGCTGGCCCGCACCCATGGCCTGCATCCGCTGGCGGTGGAGGATGCGATCAAGGCGAATCAGCTGCCCAAGGTGGACATCTACGGCGACCAGCTGTTCGTGGTTGCCCGCACCGCCCATGTCGAGGGCGACTCCATCTGCTACGGTGAAACCGCCCTTTTCGTTGGCCCCAGCCATATCGTCAGCGTTCGCCACGGATCGGCCCGCGCCCATCTGGCGCTGCGCGAGGAGTTGGAGGCGGTGCCGTCACGCCTGGCCCAGGGGGTCGACTATGTCCTGCACGCCATCCTCGACTTCATCGTCGACGGCTATCTGCCGATCATCGAGGGGATCGAGGAGGAGGTGCTGGAAATGGAGCAGCAGATGATCGACCATTTCCTGCGCCGGGAGGATATCACCCGCATTTTCAGCCTGCGCCGCCAGTTGATCCGATTCCAGCGCATCCTGCTGCCCATGCAGGAGGTCGCGACCAAATTCGTGAAGATGGATCTGCCCAGCATCGATCCCGAAGCCCGCCCCTATTTCAGCGATGTGCGCGACCATGTCCGCCGAGTGCAGACGATGGTCGATGATCTGCGCGAAATCCTGAACAGCGTGTTCGAATCGAGCAACTTGCTGGAGCAGCAGCGCACCGGCGAGATTACGCGGCAATTGGCCGCCTGGGCCGCGATCCTGGCCGTGCCGACGGCGATCGCCGGCATATACGGCATGAATTTCGAACATATGCCCGAACTCAAGACGCGCTACGGCTATTTCGTGGTGCTAGGCGTGATCGGCGTGGTCTGTTCGCTGCTCTATGCGCGGTTCAAGAAGCTGAAGTGGCTGTAACCGCTGCCACCGATTCGCGGATCACCAGTTCATGCGGCAGATAGTCGTTCACGCGGGCGGTGGCGTCCCCGCCCCGCGCCAAGGCGACGGCCAGGGTGGCGGCCTGCGCTGAAATCTGCTTGCCTGGATGCTTGACGGTCGTCAGCGACGGCCAGATTTTTACCGCGATCGGCGTGTCGTCAAACCCCGCCACGGACAGGTCGCGCGGCACGTCCAGCCCGCGCCGGTGCGCCAGTGACACGATCGCGGCGGCCATGTCGTCATTGCTGGCAAAGATCGCGGTGGGCCGATCGGGCAGGTCCAGCAACATCGCGCCAGCCGCCAGCCCCGATTCGAAACTCATGTCGCCGCTGACGATCAGGTTGGGCCGGATGGGCAGCCCAGCGTCGCGCAGCGCCGCCTGATAGCCCTCGCACCGGGTCCGGTGGATCAGGTGGCCGGTGCCGCCGCGGATGAAGCCGATGTTCCGATGTCCCAAGCCGATCAGATAGGCGGTCATGTCCCGCGCCGCGCCATAATCGTCGATCCGCACGCAATGATCGCCCGGCAGGTCGTCGCCTGGCGACATCGCCACGACCGGAACCGGGAAATCGGTGGTCAGGCCATGGCGGTTGGCGACTTCGCAATAGGGCGGGACGATCAGGATCGCATGCGCGCCATTTTCCACCAGCCCCTGCATCTGTTGCGCGATTTCTTTCGGATCGCCGCTTTCCAGCGGGCGCAGCAATAACTGCGCGCCCAGCCGACTAGTCGCGTCCAGCGCCCCCACCAGGATAGAGCTGAGAAAGGCGTTTTCGATATTGCGATAGAGCAGCCCGATCCGCGTCGCGCTGGCGCTGGCGAGCGAGCGCGCGGCCATATTGGGGATGTAGTTGAGGTCGCGCACGGCCGTCATCACCGCCTCGCGCGTGCTGTCACGCACCCGCGGGCTGTTGTTGAGGACGTTCGACACGGTCATGGCCGATACGCCGGCCCGCTCCGCCACGGTCTGGATAGTGATGGCCTGGCTGGCGCGGCGACCCGAACGGGCCATGCGAAAACTCCTTGCAAACGGACGGAACGGCTGCGCCGCTGTCGCATGTTTAACGCTATATTCCGGACGGTTGCAAATGCCCCGACGATGCCCTGTGACACAAAATCCGCATCAGCGCCAAAAAATGTAGCGCTAAAATCTCTATATTGACTTCATCTCCACAGAGGAAGATTTAGCGCTACAACCGAGCGGCCAACCGCTGGTGAGATTAACTTTGTACGACCGCGCGCCGACACAGGCGCCGGACAGGGGAGGATATATGCGCTTTTCCAAGACCATGATGATGCGCCGCGCCGCGGTGTCTGCTTTCAGCCTGGGCGTCGCCCTGGTCCCTGCCGCCGCGATGGCGCAGGACGCCGCGCCGCAATCCCCGCCGATGGACGGCTCCGACATCGTGGTGACGGCGCAAAAGCGCGCCGAGCGTTTGCAGGACGTGCCGCTGGCCGTGACCGCCGTGGGCGCCGACACGCTGGCCAATCGCCAGATCAACGACAGCAACTCGCTGGTCCAGGCCGTGCCGTCGCTGACCTTCCAGCAGGGCGCCACCCCGACCAACAGCAGCTTCCGCATCCGCGGCATCGGCACCGCCCTGTTCGGACAGGGTGTCGAATCCTCCGTTTCGACCGTGGTCGACGGCGTCGTCGCCGTCCGCCAGACCCAGGGCTTCACCGACCTGGCCGACATCGAGCGGGTCGAAGTGCTGCGCGGCCCGCAGGGCACGCTGTTCGGCAAGAATGCGACCGCCGGCGTCATCAGCGTCACCACCGCCCGCCCGTCGCGCGATTTCGAAGGCCGCGCCGAAGCGACCATCGCCGAGCATGGCGAATATCGCGCCCGCGGCACCGTGTCCGGCCCGATCAGCGACACGCTGCGCGCCCGCGTCACCGGCTTTTACAATGATGTACGCGGCGTCGCCCGCAACATCGCCACCGACAGCTGGGACAATGGCTCCAAAAGCTGGGGCGTGCGCGGCAAGCTGGAATGGGATGCGACCGAGAATCTGAACCTGCTGTTCGCGGCCGAATATCGCAAGACCGATGCGGATTGCTGCGCATCGACCTGGATCGCGATCACCAACCCGAACCTGCAAACGCTGGTCGGCCCGATCGACGCCACCCGGAACAACCGGACGCTGAATGACGAGACGGTCACCCGGTCCAACAGCGATCAGCAGACCTATTCATTGCAGGCCGACTGGGATCTGGGCGCGGCGACCATCACGTCCATTTCCGCTTATCAGAAATATCATCTCGACGTGAACCAGCCGATCGAGCGCATCAACAGCGATGTGCCTTTGTTCGTAGGCGCGGGCGCCACTTACGCCTATTTCAGCCAGAACCATGGCATTGTGGACCTGTCCGCCTTCAGCCAGGAACTGCGCATCGCCAATAACGGCAATAGCGACCTGAACTATGTCGCCGGCGTTTTCTACATGCATTCGGACATCGAACGGCCGTTCGACCGCCGCCGCGCCCGCTGCACCGCGGGCACCTTCGGGCAAGCCTGCGCGCCTGCCAATATCGTGTGGCAGTCGGCCAGCAGCGACGTCCGCCTGAAGCAGGAAAGCATCGCCGCCTTCGGCCAATTCGACTATCGCATCACCGGCGGTCTGAAGCTGATCGGCGGTCTGCGCGTCCAGCATGAAAAGGGCACCAACAGCGGCACTCGCACCGCCCCGATCGTGGCGGGCGATGTGATCTTCCCCGGCAATGCATCGACCAGCGGTTCGATCAGCGCCAGCGACACCGCCGTCACCGGCAAGGCGGGCCTGCAATATGAATTCAGCCGCAATGCGCAACTTTATGGCAGCTATACCCGCGGCTATAAGGGGTTGGGCTATGACATGGAAATCTCCACCAACCTGGCCGATCAGACCGTGTTGGAGCCAGAACATGTCAACGCCTATGAAATCGGCTTCAAGGGTCGCACCGCCGATGGCGTATTGAGCTTCAGCACCGCGCTGTTCCTGGCCGATTACACCAATCTTCAGGTGCAGGCTAACCGGTCCGACCTTTCGTTGGGCGTGGTCCAGTTCGTGTCCACCAACGCGGGCAAGTCGCGCACCAAGGGCTTCGAGGTCGAGGCGACCGTGCGTCCCGACGATCATTTCAGCCTGACCGGCGCGGTCACCTATTCGGACGCCAAGATCGATATCGACGGCCTGAACTGCCCGCAGCAGATCGCCGCCACCGCGCCGATCATGTCGGGTACGCCGATCAATGTCTGCTACCGCACGGCGGCGGGCGTCACCCCGACGCAGAATCTGCGCGGCGCTACCCTGCCTGTCAGCCCGAAATGGAAGATCAGCATCGCGCCGCGTTATGAAGCGCAGATTCCGGGCACCGACTATGCCGGTTTCGCGCAGGTGGGCGTCAACTTCCAGAGCGCGATGAACTTCTCGGTCGAGCAAGACCCGCTGCTGGAACAGCCCGCTTACACGCTGGTCGACGCCAGCATCGGCGTGAAGCAGATTGACGGCCGTTACAGCCTGACCCTGTTCGTCAAAAATCTGTTCGACGAAAATTATCTGACCAGCATCGGCCACACGTCCTTCCTGGGCGGCAATTACGATTTGGTCGGCACTTTCAACAAGGATGCGGATCGCTATTTCGGCGCTACGCTCGGCGTGAAGTTCTGATCCTTTCGGACGCGGCGGTGCCTGTCGCCGCGTCCGCTACGACGACGCCTTCAGCGATCCGAAATGAGCAACGTCATTCCTAATCCGACTTCTCCGCTTTCACCCAGCGCCGGTCCTCTCGCCCTCTCCCGCGAGGACATGGCCTGGGTGGAAAACACCTGTGACGCGATGAGCGTCGAGGCGCAGATCGCGCATCTGTTCGTCCTGTCGGCGCGCCATGACAGCGCGGAAGAGAATGAAGGGCTGCTGGCCCATGCGCCGGGCGGCATCCATCGTTTCCCGACCCACAATCTGGACGCAGCGTGGGCTGCGACCCGCCACGCGATCGAACGGTCGGACGTCCCCCTGATTCTGTCCGGCGATATCGAGGGCGGCACCGTCAGCTATCCCTTCACCACCGCCATCCCCAACCAGATGGGCATCGCGGCGTGCGACGACCTGGACCTGAGCGCCGATCTGGCCGCCATCATCGGGCGAGAAAGCCGGGCGCTGGGCTATAACTGGTCCTTCACCCCCGTCGTCGATATCAATCGCGCCTTCCGCAATGCGGTGGTCGGCACCCGCTCCTATGGGTCCGACCCCGACCGCATCCTGGCCCAGGCGCGCGCCTATGTCCGCGCGTTGCAGGCGCAGGGCGTGGCCGCCTGCGCCAAGCATTGGCCGGGCGACGGGCTGGACGATCGCGACCAGCATCTTGTCACCAGCGTCAATGACATGGACATGGACGAATGGCGGGCGACCTTCGGCCGCATCTTCGGCACATTGGTCGATGATGGCGTGATGACGATCATGTCGGCGCATATTGCGCTGCCCGCCTATATCCGCGAAAAACTGGCGCAGTCCGGCGCGCAGGCGTTCGCGCCGGCGTCCGTCTCCCGCCTGCTGAACGAGGAATTGCTGCGCGGGGAGTTGGGCTTCAAGGGTCTGATCGTGTCCGACGCCACCGTCATGGGCGGCCTCACCAGTTGGATGGACCGGGCCGAGGCGGTGCCGGCCTTGATCGAAAATGGTTGCGACGTCTTCCTTTTCAGCCGCGACCCGGCCGAAGATATGGCGCTGATGCTGAGAGGCCTGCGCGAAGGCCGGCTGTCCGAGCGCCGCCTGAACGAAGCCGTCACCCGCTTCCTGTCGCTGAAGGCGAAGCTTGGGTTGCACCGCATGACGCTGGACGAGCGGATCGCCCCGCTGGACCGGGTGCGCGACGGGTTGCGTCGCCACGACCATCTGGAAACCGCAACACGCGCCGCCGCGGGCAGCCTGACCCTGGTCAAGGATCGCGCCGTCCTGCTGCCGATCGATCCGCAGCGGCATCGCCGCGTCGTCGTCATTTCGGACGAGGGGATAAGCTTCTTTTCCGGCGCGCCCGACCGCGACTTCACGCCCCTGCGCAGTGCGCTGGAGGACCGGGGTTTTGCCGTGCGCAGCTTCGATGCCCAGGCCATGCCGACGCCGGACAACACTGACCTCATCCTCTATCTGATCGGGCAAGAGGCGACGCCGTCGCTCAGCCATATCTTCCTCGATTTCACCAAGCTGCATGCCGGGCCGCGCAATGCGATGATCCAGTTCAACCGGGAAATCCCGACCCTGCTCGTCTCCTTCGGCCAGCCCTATTATCTGTATGACGCGCCGAATTTCGCGACCTATATCAACGCCTATGCCTCCCTGCCCGATGTGCAGGCGGCGCTGGTAGAGCGGCTGGTCGGCGATGCGCCCTTTACCGGGGTCAGCCCGGTCGACGCCTTTTGCGGGAAGGAGCAATTGACATGGTAAGCGCTCGCAGAATCGCAGCGGCGTCGCTTTTCGTGCTGGCGCTGGGGGGCGCGGCGGCACCGCACAAGGACTGGCGCGACCTCAATCATAATGGCCGGCTCGACCGTTACGAGGACAGCCGTGCGCCGATCGACACGCGGGTCACGGATCTGCTGGGGCAGATGACGCTGGCGGAAAAGGCCGGGATGCTGCTGCATGGCACCCTACCCACGCCCGGTTCCTCGATCGGCTTCGCCGGTAAAGTTTATGATGCGGATGCGACGGCAAAGCTGCTGAACGAGCGCCATATCAGCAGCTTCATCACTCGCCTCGTCGTGTCCCCTTCAGAACTGGCCGCGCAGAATAACGCCATGCAGAAGCTGGCGGAGGCGAGCCGTCTGGGTATTCCCGCCACGATCAGCACCGATCCGCGCCATCATTTTCAGGCGACCTTAGGTGCCAGCACCACCGGCGGCGGCTTCTCGCTCTGGCCCGATACGTTGGGCTTTGCCGCCTTGGGCGATGCCAACACAGTCCGCCGCTTTGGCGACATCGCACGGCAGGAATATCGCGCGGTCGGCATTCATATGGCGCTCTCGCCCCAGGCCGACCTTGCCACCGAACCGCGCTGGCCGCGCTTTGCCGCCACCTTCGGGTCCGATCCGGCCGAGGTGTCGCGCCTGGCCGGCACCTATGTCGAGGGGTTCCAACATGGTCGCACCGGCGTCCGCGCCGATGGCGTCGCCACCGTGGTCAAACATTGGGTCGGATACGGGGCGGAACCTGAAGGCTTTGACGGCCACAACTATTACGGTCGCAACGCACAGTTGAGCGACGCCGCCTTCGCCCAACATGTCCGCGCCTTCGACGACAGCCTGGCCGTCCGCAGCGCCGGGATCATGCCCACCTATGTCATCGTCCATGGGCCGAAGATCGCAGGCAAGGCGATCGAACCGGTGGCCGCTGGTTTCAACAAGCAGCTGCTGACCGGCCTGTTGCGCGGCGAGAAAGGCTTTTCCGGCCTGATCGTCTCCGACTGGTCGATCACCCGCGATTGCCCGCAGGCCTGCGTCGCGCCCGACGCCGCCAACCCACAGACGCCCGCGTCGATCGGCACGCCCTGGGGCATGGAAACGGCCGACAAGACGGCTCGCTTCGCCAAGGGTATTGAGGCCGGGATCGACCAGTTTGGTGGCGCGGACGATCCTGCGCCGATACTGGACGCCGTCGCCAAGGGCTTGGTCAGCGAGACGCGGATAGACGAGTCCGTCCGCCGCGTGCTGCGCCTGAAATTCGAACAGGGCCTGTTCGACAATCCCTATGTCGATGAAGCCGCCGCCGCGCGGATCGTCGGCAATCCGCAGGCGCAGCAGCAAGCCGACGCCGTTCAGCGCGCCAGCCAGGTGTTGTTGCGCAACGATCGCGCCACGCTGCCGGTCGCTCCGGGCAAGCGTATCTGGCTGCACAATGTCGATGCCGCCGCCGCGCGGGCTGCCGGTTTTACCGTGGTAGAGGATCCCTCAGAGGCCGACATCGCGCTGGTCCGCACGGCCACGCCGTTCGAAACGCTGCACCCGCATCATTTTTTCGGCGCGCGCCAGCATGAAGGGCGGCTGGATTTCCGCGCCGACGACAAGGATGTGCAGGCTATTGCCCGCGCCTCCGCCGATGTCCCCACGATCGTCGCGGTAGAGATGGACCGTCCTGCGATCCTGACCGCGATCGAGCCGATGGCCCGCGCGCTGATCGTGACCTTCGGCGCGAGCGACGCGGCGGTGCTGGATGTCGTGACCGGCCGCGCCGTGGCGAAGGGCCGCCTGCCCTTCTCGCTCCCGCGCTCCCTGGCCGATGTCGAGGCGCAAAGCCCTGATCTGCCCGACGACGGCCCCGCCCCGGCCTATCCGCGCGGCGCGGGCATCCTGCTCAAGGCCACCGACGGCCGTGAATGACGGCATGATCCACCTGCCGGGTGGCGCTTTCCTGATGGGATCGGATCGATTCTATCCCGAGGAAGCGCCAATGCGCCCTGTGCAGGTGGACGGCTTCCGGATCGACGAAACACCCGTCACCAACCGCGACTTCGCCCGCTTCGTGGAGGCTACGGGCCATCTCTATTTGAGCCACAAGGCGGTCCATAGCGACCCGCTGCTGCCGGACCGGTTTAAGACGCAATATAGCGACCTGCCCATCAAGCTGCCCGCCAGCATGGCGAACAAGCCGGAAAACAACGCGGGCAAGCCGATGTGGGTGCGCGACCAGCGCAATAGCTGGCATGGGGCCGACTTCCCCTATCACACCAACAATCCGATGACGGAGCAGGTGCGCGACTATTATCGCACCCTGTCGCCCGTCGATGAGAGCCTGGGTCGCATCCTGGCTTATCTGAAGGCGAACCATCTCGACAAAAATACGATGGTCGTCTTCTATTCCGACAATGGCTTCATGATCGGCGAACATGGGCTGATCGACAAGCGCAATGCCTATGAACCGTCCGTGCGCGTGCCGATGATCGCCTGGGCACCCGGCATGGTGCCCAAGGGCGTGACCAACCCGGCGGTCGTGCGCAATCTCGACCTCGCGCCGACCTTTCTCGACATCTCCCATGTCGCAAAGCCTGCGCAGATGGAGGGCAAGAGTTTCCTGCCCGTGGTCGAAGGCAAGATTGACGAAAGGGCGTGGAATCCGGGCGATTTCGTCTATGAATTTTATTGGGAATGGAGCTTCCCCCAGACCCCCACCACCTTCGCAATCGAGCGCGACCGGGTGAAATATATCCAATATCATGGCGTGTGGGATCTGGAGGAACTGTACGACCTTAAGAGTGATCCCGACGAGATGCACAATCTGATCGAAGATCCAAAATGGCTGGATACCAAGATCATACTGCGCAAGGCGCTGTTCGACCAGCTGGGCAACAGCAAGGGCGCGCATGTCGTTCCCTATACCCGCAAGACCAGTTCGGGCCTGGTGAACCGCAATATCGATGGGTCGCACGCCGCCGACTTCCCGGCGGACTGGTATGTGCAGCCCAACCTGCCGACCAAGATGAACGACCTGTTCGCCGACAGCCCCGCGAAAGCCGAGGCCGAAGGCAAGACCTACCACCCCTGATACTGGCCCGCCGGCCCTTCTGAAAGTTCGCGTCGATGACAGCATCCCCTTTGCCAGAAGCCACCCGCCCCACCGTGTCGATCGGCTTTATCGCCATCTATGTGCTGGCGCAGTTCGGCATCTGGGTCGCGCTGCTGACGCCGGTGGTGATGACGCTGGCGCTGCGCGTCGGCGACATTGCGAGCGAGGCGGAAAAGGGCCGCTGGCTGGGCATCATATTGGCGATCGGCGGTTTTGTCGCGCTGGTCGCCACGCCCGTTTGCGGCGCGTTGTCCGACCGGACGCGCAGCCGCTTCGGCCGTCGCCGGCCGTGGCTGCTGGGCGGGCTGGTGGTCGCGGGCGCGGGCCTGCTGATGCTCGGCCTTGCGCCCAACCTGCTGCTGCTTGGGCTGGGCTGGATCATCTGCCAGGCCGGGTTCAACGCGATGCAGGCAGGTTGCCTGCCGATCCTGCCCGACGTCATCCCCGTCCGCTGGCAGGGTCGGGTCGCGGGCATGCTGGGCATGACATCGACCATGGGGACGTTCGCGGGCAGCTGGATCACCCAATATACGCAGGGGTCGTCCCTGCTGATGTTCCTCGCCCCCTTCGCCATCACCGTGGTCGCGATCGGTGCCCTGTGCCTGATCCTGCCGGATCGTCCAGCGATAGGCGACGATCACCGCCGCCTTGGCCCCGTCGCCCTGCTGCGCGCGGTCGGTGCGCCGTTTCGCGACTGGGATTTCAGCTGGGCCTTTACCAGCCGCTTCCTCATAATGATGGCCTGGTCGTTCCTGCTGACCTACCAGCTCTTCTTCCTGACCGACCAGTTGTCGCTCCCCCGCGGGGAAGCCACGCAGGTCATGGTTAAGTCGATGGCGATCATCGCCACCGCGACCATCGCGATCTCGCTGATCGGCGGTTTCATCACCGACTGGACCGGCCGGCGCAAGCCGCTGGTCTTCCTCGCCGCGACGCTGGAGGCAGCGGGCTTCCTGACGATCGCCTTTGCCCCCTCCGTGCCGCAATTCCTGGTCGGCGTCGCAATGGCCGGGATCGGCAAAGGCCTCTATTTCGCGGTCGACCTGGCCCTGCTCGCGGCCATCCTGCCCCGGCCGGAGGACAGCGCCAAGGATATGGGCGTGTTCCAGATTGCCAACAGCCTGCCCCAATCGCTCGCCCCCGCCATCGCACCGATCATCCTGGCGATCGGCAGCGCAAGCGGCGACGATTATGCCGTGCTGTACGTCGTCGGATGCGGCTTTGCGCTGCTGGGCGCGATCACCATCTGCCCGGTGCGGCGTTCGCGATAAGGGGGAAGCTGGTGCACCCGACGGGAACCTGTATTTTTAATCAAATTATTGATTTAACGCTTATAAATTACAATTTGAGCGTCCTATACCAACGCAAATGCCATCAATTTACTGGTTTCGTATTGAGCGGAGTGACATTGGACGTAATTGCTTCTGTGGTTGCCGCCCGTGATGCAAGAGGGTTTTGACGCTCTTATGCGAGTGATCGAGTGCGGTCTTCTGTAAGGCCTTTGAGTGCGGCATTTCAGAAGCCGCTGGCCGATATCGTGATCCGTGGAAGATGCCGCCTCGTGAATGGACGATGGCAAAGGCACAATTCGCCGTCATCTTCGGCGAACGCTTCATAAGAGCCATGGCGGCCTGATGATCAACCGCCCGGCCACACATGGAAATCCTGACAGTCCCACCGCTTTGATCAACGCGGTGATCGAGAAGGCTGTGCCCGCGCTGATTACCGCACGCGTGGCTCTCGACCGCTTCCACGCGATGATGCGCTCGAAAGACAAGGCACGGCTCGATCCGTGGCTCGCCATGGCGGCCGAAACCAAACTTGCGGCATTCGCCGCCGGCGTCGAGGCCGACAAGGATGCCGTTGCTGCCGCGATCTCAATGTTGTGGTCCAGCGGTCAAGTCGAGGGCAAGGTAAACCGCTTGAAAGCCATCAAGCGACAGATGTATGCGCACGCCAAAATAAACCTGCTCAAGGCCAGGGTCATGGCACCCGCATGATCCGAATTGCACGAAATATGAGTCAGACCCCTTTTTGCACGCCGATCCACACCTTTGGCCGCAGAGCGTCACCGAAGTGATTGCCGCGCACCCAGCGAAACCGAAACGCTCCTGACAAATATGTTGGTGTCATTTGGTACAAGTGACACAATCAAAGCGAGGGAACGCGGCACACGATCTGTTTCATATAGTTCAATATCAGCTTCTTGAGCCAATGTGAGACTGACTTCGTCGAGACCACGCCGCAAACAGTCTCTACGAAAGGAATCCATCTCAAAATCAAATACTATGCCCTGAGAAGATGTGATGGTCATTTTTTCCAGACTGATCGTCAGAGCCTCCGTTTCGACAAGGATGAGCAAACGATCGACGATCTCCGGAGGCAATACAATGGTCGCGATCCCGTTCCTGAATGCGTTACCAGAAAAGATGTCGGAAAAACTGGGCGCAATGATCGCCTTGATACCCATATCTACCATCGCCCAAGCAGCGTGCTCGCGACTCGAACCACAACCGAAATTGTCACCGGCAATCAGGATCGGGCTGCCCTGATACGTCGGATCATCGAAGACATTGCCGGTATCCGCACGCAGCACGGCGAAGGCGGCCTGCCCCAGTCCAGTACGGCTGATGACCTTAAGCCATTCGGACGAGATGATGATATCGGTGTCGACGTTCCTGAGGCCCAGTGGGTATGCTCGGCCGGAAATTATCTTCAGCGCTTCGCGCGTCATCGCTGCCCCTCCGCATCCAGAAACTCTCGCACGTCGGCAAACCGCCCTTTTATAGCCGCTGCGGCCGCCATGGACGGTGACACAAGATGCGTTCGAGCACCTGGGCCCTGCCGCCCTACGAAATTCCGGTTTGATGTGGAGGCGCAGCGCTCTCCGTCAGGGACCTTATCGGGATTCATGCCCAGACATGCAGAGCAGCCTGGCTCCCGCCATTCAAACCCGGCATCGATGAATATGCGGTTCAACCCTTCCGCTTCGGCTTGCCGCTTCACCATCCCGGAACCAGGCACGACGAGCGCCTGCTTGATCCGCGAGGAAATCCTGCGTCCTTTAAGAACGGCTGCGGCCGCGCGAAGATCTTCGATACGGCCGTTCGTGCAACTGCCAATGAAGATGTACTCGACCGGAATGTCCCTAATCTTCTGCCCCCCAGACAGACCCATATATTCGAGCGACTTGATGACGGCCAGGCGCTTGGACGCATCTTGATAACTGGCGGGATCGGGAATGCATCCAGTGACCGGCACAACGTCTTCCGGACTGGTCCCCCAAGTTACGTTGGGTGCAATCGACGCAGCATCGATACGAACGCTTGCATCGAAGACCGCATCTGCATCACTCTGCAGTGTTTTCCACCATAACATCGCCGTGTCCCAGTCAGCACCGACAGGAGCCAGAGGCCGTTCCCTGACATAGGCGAACGTCTTGTCATCGGGCGCAAACAGCCCTGACCGTGCGCCGCATTCGATCGACATATTGGCGACGGTCATCCGTCCCTCGATCGACATCTGCGCAAAGGTATCGCCCGTATATTCGATAACATGGCCGGTAGCACCGCCGGTACCGATGCGATTGATGATCGCCAGCGCCACGTCCTTGGCAGCGACTCCCAAACCCAGCTTGCCCTCGACACGGATTTCCATGGATTTGGATTGTTTCATCAAGAGTGTCTGGGTGGCCAGGACATGCTCCAGTTCGCTTGTCCCTATGCCAAATCCTAGCGCACCGAGCGCACCATGGGTGCAGGTGTGGCTGTCCCCACATACCAATGTCAGACCGGGCAAGGTGAAGCCCTGTTCGGGCCCAACCACGTGAACGATGCCCTGCTGGACGTCGGCGTCCTCGATATAGCGAATACCCGCCTCTCGGGCATTGGCTTCCAGCGTTGCCAGTTGCGTTGCGCTTTGTGGATCGGCAACCGGAATAGGTACGCCCTGGGCATCACGGCGCGCCGTCGTTGGCAAATTATGGTCCGGGACAGCCAGCGTCAGATCGGGCCGACGGACACGCCGTCCGGCCAGACGCAGTGCTTCGAAGGCCTGCGGACTGGATACCTCATGGACCAGATGGCGGTCGATATAGATGAGGCATGTGCCGTCATCGCGCTTCTGAACGACATGGGCATCCCAGATTTTCTGATAAAGCGTGCGCGGTTCAGCCACGATCGCCACCCGCCATCAGTTCCACGGCCCGTGCTTCATCGATCACCTCGGCATATTTGGCCTGAAGGTCGAACAGATTGGCCTCATGCGGTGCCGGGTGACGATCGGCGCAAGCATCCTTGATCACAAAGGGAATGAAACCGTGCTGAAGGGCATCCAGCGCCGTTGCGCGAACACAACCCGAAGTGGAATAGCCCGTTATGAACACCGTATCGACATCCATCGCGCGCAAAGTCGTCGCCAGCGATGTGCCAAAAAAAGCCGATGCATACTGTTTGACTATCACGACATCCTGCGGCCGAGGCTGGAGGCTGTCCGGAAAGGCACCAAGCGGCGCCCCCTTCAGAAAGGTTTTGAGCGCCGGCACCTTGCGATAGAAATATCCGCCATCCAGACCATCCGCCTGATATTCCACCCTTGTGAAGATGACTGGCACATCCGCGGCATATGCAGCGGCGCACAGGCGTTCGTTTGATGCCAGCGCACTTTCGGCATGCGCATAAAGGCTGGACGCGGGATCCAGATACGCCTTTACGACATCGACAATCAGCAGCGCCGTCTTTCGACCGCAGGCAAGATGGCCATCAAAGACGCCAGCATAATTGAAGGTACGGTCGTCGTTCATATGGCCGACACCGCTTTCAGCCGGGAGATCTCGGCTGCGTTCATGCCCAGCAACCGGCCATAGACCTCTTCATTGTCCTGCCCCACCTCGGATGGAGCGAGGCTCCGAATGCTCCCTGGCGTATCGGAGAGCCGAGGAAATGTGTTCTGCATCTTAAACTTGCCAAAACGCGGACTATCGACTTCGACCAACGTCTCGCGCGCCGCAAAATGAGGATCCTCGAGCATATCCGCAGCCCGGTATATCTTGCCGGCAGGTACGCTGTGCTGATTCATTAAAGCTTCCAGATCTTCGACGGTAAGCGTCTTCGTCCAGTCATCGATAATAAGGTCGAGTTCCGTCTGATTCTGACCGCGTGCCACATGCGTGGCATAACGCGGATTCTGCGCCAGATCGGGTCGCTCCATGGCCTCGCACAGGCGTCGGAAAACCGCATCCTGATTGCCTCCGATCAAATACTCGCCATCGAGGCACTTATAGACGTTGGACGGCGCTACACCTTCGAGAACGGAGCCGGATCGCGTGCGGACATGCCCTGAAACCATATATTCCGGGACCAGGCTTTCCATCACCTGCAGGACCGCTTCGTACAGCGCGCTATCGACCACCTGACCCTTGCCGGTACGTTCACGCGCATGCAGCGCCGCAAGCGCACCCAGGCAACCATAAGTAGCGGCCAGGCTGTCACCGATCGACACTCCCATTCGGCTGGGCGGACGGTCGGCGTCGCCTACGATGTAGCGCCAGCCCCCCATCGCTTCGCCGATCCCGCCAAAGCCTGCGCGGGACGAATAGGGCCCGGTCTGGCCATAGCCAGAGACACGTACGATGATCAGTCGGGGATTGATGGCATGTAACGCATCGGGTCCAAGCCCCCATTTCTCCATGGTGCCCGGCTTGAAATTCTCGATGAGAATATCCGCTTCTTCAGCCAGCCTGCGGACGATCTCCTGGCCCTCCGGAATCCGCAAATTTGCAGAAACCGATTTCTTGTTACGGGCCACCACTTCCCACCAGAGCTTGGCATCACCATGCCCCCAGTTGCGCATCGGATCACCCTGTTCAGGCGGTTCCACCTTAATAACTTCGGCACCCATGTCACCGAGCAATTGTCCACAAAATGGACCAGCGATAAGTTGGCCGAGTTCGATCACTCGGATGCCCTTCAATGCACCTTGATTATCAATATTCATGTTCTTCACTCTGCAGTAATTTGATGGCTGGCCCACTGCGGCTGCCTGGGTGCCGGAAGGCCCGTTTCCACTTCGCATGTCCTGCGCAGCGTCTCGATATCGGGACCGAAGTCGAACACCTGCGCCGGACCGCGAGCATCGCCCATCGCCTTGCGCAGATCGACAGTAGCCCGATCATCGACAGAACCATCCGCAGCGATCACCACGCCATAAGCGCGCGCGCCCTCCGATGTGACCAATCCTTGCGTGATTTCCTTGGCGACCAGGGCCGCGTCTCGCTTCAGCGGGTCTCCCCAACCGCCCCCGCCCCAAGTGATAAAATGAAGCACGTCGTCCTTTTCGACGCGCATATCTTCCAGCTTGTTGCCGACAATGGTCTTCGTACCATCTGCCTTTTCCAGGATCTTGCGCGCCCGCGCTCCGGGCTCGCCGCCATTGACCCCCCACGGCGGCACGAACCAGCGGTCGTCATGGATGGCGATCACACCTGGCTCCAGGAAGCGATACGACATGACGATGCCATTGCCGCCACGATGCAGCCCCGCCCCACCGGAGTCCGCGACCGTTTCATAACGCTCAATAACGAGGGGGAAATAGCGTTCGAGAAATTCATTCGGCACATTGGTGAACCCGGGCCAGAGCGAATGGCCATCCGGCCCATCACCCATCGGACGCCCGGGAATTCCGCCAAAGCCGATCTGAAACAACTGAAACCATTCACCCTTCCCGTCCGTGCCGGCGTAAAAGAGATGTGGCGAGGATGAGAAACCTGCTGCGTTGAGGAATTCGGGCGTCTTCTGGCCCAGCAATCCCCCCAATATGTCGAAAATACGGCCCAGAGCATGTGTTCGGCCCGACAGCGCTGCCGGGAATTTCGGTTTGAGCAACGATCCCGGCGGAATTCGGACCTCGATCAGGTCATAGAACCCGTCGTTGACCAGGATCATCGGGTCGAAGACCATGATCATGTAGATTCCAAAAAACATCTTGAACATGTTTTCATTGAGATAGAAATTTATAGACGCCATACTCTGTGGATCTGTCCCTTCAAAGTCAAGAATAACCCTCTCGCCTTCTCGCCACATGGTACATTTTATCTTATAAGGGCCAAAGCCCATGCCATCATCGCAAATATAGTCCTCAAACGTGACCTTGTCTTTGTCGATGGCCCGGCCGATCAGCGCTTTCATCGCGCGGTGGTTGCGAGCGAGCAGGTCCTGGGTTGCCGACACATAGATGTCGAGACCGAAACGATCCGCCATTTCATCCACCCGCCGCGCCGCAACACGGCATGCGGCGATCAGCGCGTTAAGATCGGCGGCACACCACGCCAGCGTACGCGACTGGTGCAGAACCAGCTTCACCAGATCCTCGTTATAGACACCCTTTCGATATATCTTGACGGGCGGAATGCGAACACCTTCCTGAAAGATGCTCGTCGCGTCGATCGGCATTGATCCTGGCACCTTACCGCCGATGTCCGACATGTGCCCAAACATTGCCGTATAGGCCAGGAGCCGCCCGCCTTTGAAGATCGGCAACAGCACGAGCCAATCGTTGGAGTGGCTTACCGCCCCTTCGACTGAATAGGGGTCGGACAGGAGGAACATGTCCCCTTCCTCGATTGCCCCGTCATAGCCCGCAAGGAAGCCGCCAATAAAGCTGCCGAACTGTCCAACAATCATCCTGCCTTCATGATCGGCGATCAGCGGGAACGCATCGCCCTGCTCACGAATACCAGGCGACATCGCAGTCCGCACCAGCGTAGCGTCCATCTCAACACGGGCATTTCGCAGCGCGTTCTCGATAACTTCCAGAGTCACCGGATCGATCGAAAACCGATCGAACGGCGTGTCGTTGGTCTGAATGATCCTTGCGGTCATGACTGGCACTCCTTGCGGGCGAGGGTGATGAGGATATTGCCGACAGCATCGACCGTCGCGGTACAGCCGGATTCGATGAGCGTGGTCGAATCCATCTCAATGACGATCGCCGGGCCAGGTATGATGTCGCCCGCCCG
Organism: bacterium; assembly: GCA_030824575.1. Taxonomy (GTDB): domain Bacteria; phylum Pseudomonadota; class Alphaproteobacteria; order Sphingomonadales; family Sphingomonadaceae; genus Sphingobium. The sequence goes on from JAVBXL010000043.1 coordinate 41,062, forward strand.
CAGTTTTGCCCGGTCATAAATGACGGCTGGCTGCATGCGACCTTCCATCCAGAGTTCATGATCGCGTATCTTTGCGTCTGAAGGATTGCCGTCACCCTGGGCCAGTTGCGCTGCTGGCAGGTCCAGGGGCTTGCCCAGCGCGACGGCACGCAGGTTCACGATCTCGTGCTCGCTGTCCATGTTGAAGGTGAAGAGCCGCCGATGCTCCTCGTCGAAACGCGCCGTGAGCCCCGCAATGCCATCGCTCCGGAGTAGTTCCAGCGTGGCGTCCATGGGCACTTCGAAAGCCTGACCCGAATAGCGCACGTCAATTTCGAAGCTGATCGAGATCTCGTCCGGGGTAATGCCTTCGCTCTCCAGTTCGGCACGCGTGTGCGCTGCCATATCCTCAAGCTGCGCGACAAGGTCTTCAAACGTCGTGGCAGACGCCAGTTGCGAGAAACTACGCGCGCGCTCAGTTCGCATTCGGGTCGTCGCATCGCCCAGCGCACAAAGAACGCCCGGGCTGACCGGCGAGACGGCGGGCCAGCTTCCCATCAGCCGCGCCACGGCATTGACATGCAATGGCCCGGCCCCACCAAATCCCATCAACGCAAAATCGCGGGGATCATAGCCCTGTTGCACGGAGATCATGCGCAGGGCACCAAACATGTTCTCGTTGACGATATCGATGATACCGCGCGCGGCTTCCATCAGTCCCACACCCAACGCATCCGCGATGGTCTGAACCGCCTGGGAGGCCGCGTCCTTATCCAGCTTGAACGTGCCGCCCAGCAGCGCGTCGGGCAGATACCCCAGGACAACATTGGCATCCGTAACCGTTGGCAGTGTGCCGCCTTTGCCGTAGGCGACGGGTCCAGGCACGGCTCCGGCCGACTGCGGGCCGACGCGCAAAGCTCCGGTCAGCTCTGGCACATAGGCGATCGAGCCACCGCCCGCGCCAACCGTCTTCACATCCAACGCCGACGCGCGCACCGAAAGATGTCCGACCTCGGTCGTTCTGACCCGCCGCGCTTCCAGGTTCTCAATGAGCGCCACATCCGTCGATGTTCCGCCGACATCCAAAGTCAGGATGTCGCGAATGCCTGCGTTCTTGCCGACCCAGATGGCACCCGTAACGCCACCAGCAGGACCAGACATCAGCAGTGATACCGGATGCCCTTCCGATTTTTCCGATGTCATGAGACCACCATCGGAGCGCAGTAGCAAAAGTTTGCCCGCCATGCCGGCGTCGCGCAGGTTGGCGCGCAGGTTACGGACATAACGCCCCACCACTGGCCGCACCGCAGCATTGGCGACGGTGGTCAGCGTCCGCTCGTATTCCTGCATCTCGGGCAGCACGATATGACTGAGCGACACGGGTATGTCCGGCATAATTTCCGCTGCCAATTCGCCAACGCGGGTTTCATGCGCACCGTTGAGATAGGAGTTCATCAGACTGACGGTCAGCGCCTCGACGCCCTGTTTCTTCAGCGCCTGCAATTGCGCACGAGTATCGTCGTCGTCGATCGGGCGCAGTTCCTTGCCATGGGCGCTCATGCGTCCCTTGATCTCCACCGTGTCTTCCAGCGCCGCCAGTGGCTGCGGCTTGGGCCAGATGATCCATCCGGCAAGGCCGCCGGGTACGAAGCTGCGCGCGATCTGCATGATCTGGCGATAGCCCTGCGTTACGATCAGGCCGACACGCGCGCCCTTGCCTTCCAGCACGGCATTCGTCGCGACCGTGGTTCCGTGCAGGAATATCTCGACGTCCGCCGGTGTAATCCCAGCCTTGGCGCAAATGACCTCGACACCGAGCAATATGCCCACCGAATTATCGGCAGGCGTGGACGGCGTCTTGTGACGCCAGAAGCCACCTGAGGCCTGATCGAACAACAACAGATCGGTAAATGTGCCGCCGACATCGACGCCCAGACGATAGCTCATCAGAACCCTTTCATAATGATGATGATGATGATGTGTCCGATGGGAAACCACCGGCCCTGCTGACGAGCGCGGGCAGATCTTTGCCCATTTCGCCGGCCAGCCATTTTGCGACCGCAATCGTGCGGTCGAGATCATAGCCGGCGTCGACGCCCGACCGCTTGAGCAGATAAATAAGATCTTCGGTTGCGATATTACCCGTCGCGGCTGGCGCAAAAGGACAGCCGCCGATCCCGCCCACCGAACTATCCAGCGAGGTCGCTCCCGCTTCAACCGCCGCCCAGGCGTTTGCTATGCCCGTGTTTCGGGTGTTGTGGAGATGAACGCGTACTGGAATAGGACCGATCGCTTCGCGGACACGGGTAACAAGATGAGTGATCTGCCGAGGCACGGCGACACCGATCGTATCGGCAAGCGCGATTTCTCGCGGCGCGGCGTCGGCCAACATGCGCGCGATTGCAACGACATTTTCAGGATCGACCTCGCCCTCGAACGGACACCCGAAAGCGGCGCCGATCGTCACTTGTGCGGAGCGCCCCTCGCGTTTGGCGAAACGGACAACCTCGGCTGCCATGGCACCCGATTCCAGCGAACTCTGCCCCTGATTGCGCTGTGCGAACGTGTCGGTCGCGACGCAAACGGCACCGATCTCCTTGACCTGCGTTTCAAGCGCGCGAAGCAGACCTTTTTTGTTCATCACGAGGCCGATCGACACAACGTCGGCGGGCAAATCCAGTCCCGCTATAACCGCTTCGGCATCCGCCATCTGCGGCACCCGGTCCGCCCGTGCGAAACTGGCTACCTCGATACGCCGCGCCCCAGCGGCCACCATCTTGTGAATGAGCGCGATCTTCTGTGCAGTCGAGAAACTGACCTTCTCATTCTGCAATCCATCGCGGGGGGCGACCTCTACGATCTCGATATTACGTCTCGACATACAAGCCCTTTACGAAGGTATAATTGTATACTGCATGCCGGGTTTAACGACGCGTCGAGCGATGGCGCCTATACATGTGTTCGACACGCTATAGACATCGCCGACCTAGAACGCGCGGCGTCCTAGATGATGCTAGGCAGTCGCTGCGCATGGAGGCGGCTGATCGACTGGCGGACATGAAAGCTCATGTTCGCTGCGTTTGCCATACTCACGACAGCCCGACGCGAAACGCCATCAATCCGCAGGAAGCCAACTATGACCGATATCCTCGACGCCATTCGCCCCGCCACGATCGGTGCACAGGCCTTGTTCGACAAGCCAAGAGCGTTCGGAATGCTGATCGACGGATCATGGCAACAGGCCGCCGATGGAAGAACTATGGAATCGCTCGACCCGGCCACCGGCAAGGTCATCGCAAGCTTTCCCGATGCCGGGCAGGCCGATGTCGATGATGCGGTAGCAGCCGCGCGAAAGGCGTTTCCGGCTTGGGCAGGAACCACGCCTGCGCAGCGCGCTGCAATATTGAACCGTATCGCCCACCTGATCGAAGCGCATATCGACGAGTTGGCCGAGCTTGAAACACTGGACCAAGGCAAGCCGCTCTATGTCGGGCGCTGGGCTGAAATTCTTGCAGCGGTCGCTCAGTTCCGCTTTTTCGCGGGACAAGCCACGGCGATTGAAGGCCGGACCATCACCCCTTCGATCACCTATCAGCCTGCAGGCAAGCAGATCGCAGCCTGGACAATTCGCGAGCCAGTTGGTGTTGTTGCCGCGATCGTTCCCTGGAATTCGCCACTGGTGCTGACGGCGATGAAACTTGCGCCCGCCCTGGCTGCCGGATGCACCGTCGTTTTAAAGCCGGCCGAAGACACCTCGATCACCGCGTTGAGGCTTGGCGAGTTGATGATAGAAGCCGGGCTGCCAGCAGGTACCCTCAATATTGTAACCGGGCGAGGTGCCGTATCTGGCGCAGCGCTTGCTGCGCATTTCGATGTGGACAAGGTGGCGTTCACCGGGTCCACCGCCACGGGGAGAGCGATCCTTGATGCCTCCAAAGGCAATTTGAAACGAGTCACGCTGGAACTTGGTGGAAAGTCGCCTGTCATCATCCTGCCCGACGCCGATCTCGAACTGGCTATCGCTGGCTCGGCAAATGCCATCTTTTTCAACGCTGGCCAGGTTTGTGTCGCAGGGTCACGCGCCTATGTGCACGCCTCGATCTATAATCAGGTCATGGAGGGTCTCGCCAGCCATGCTCAAGCGCTGCAACTTGGCCATGGACTGAACCCGGACACGCAGATGGGGCCGCTGGTATCGGTTCAACAGGCGATGCGTGTCGAAAAATATATTGAGGCAGCCCGTGTCGCCGGAGCCGATATCGTTACCGGTGGGAAGCGGTGCGGAAAATTCGGTACGTTCATTCCGCCAACGGTGATCGGAAATATTGCCCCAGATATGGATGTCGTCCGAGAGGAGGTTTTTGGCCCGGTTCTGGTCGTTCAACCCTATGACGACATCGAAGAGGCGGTCAAAGCCGCGAATGACAGCCAGTATGGACTGGCCGCGAGCGTGTGGACCGAATCCCTGTCATCCGCCCACAGACTCTCGCGACAGATTCAGGCAGGTACGGTCTGGATTAACTGTCACGCCATGTTTGACCCCAGCTTACCGATCGGCGGCGTAAAACAGTCTGGCTATGGGCGTGACAGCGGCCTTGCTGCCTTGGACAATTATCTGGAATGGAAGACGGTCTGCGCTGTAATATGAATCAGAGATTGCAACCATCGCCAGAGACGATGAAGGTGGGCACCTCCATCAATCTCATGATTTGACAGGATTTGACGTCTGTCGGCTGATTGGTCGTGGATTTCGGCTTTTGCTACCCGACTGTGCGGCTCTTCTTCTACCTTTTGGGGTAGTCCCTCGTCTTCCAGGCACACCTACCCTATGGCTGCTCGCCGGTCGTGGAAGATTAGGCGGTTCATGTTGCACGCCAAATTGACGAGCGTGATTTTGGTCTCGGCGCGCTTGATGCCGATGGTGTGGATCAGCATGCCCATCTTGGCTTTTTGCTGTGCAAAGACATGCTTCGACCCGCGCGCGGCAGAGGAGGCTCGGCTTGTCTGAATAGGTTTCGGCAACAGTTAAGTGGATAGTCTGCCGGTTTCGTCAAGTTGCCGATACTGGGCCTCATGCAGGGAGGGCGTAGCCCGACCGTAGTGAGGCCCAGTATCGGTTGCCAAGTTCATGCTGCCATCATCACCGGCAGGTTATCAAAATACGCCTGATCCGGGGTTTTTGCGGCAAGGCTCGAATGCGGCCTTCTTCCATTATAGAAGATCAGATAACGACCGATCGATGATCGGGCTTCGCTGACCCCGCTGTAGGCGCGCAGATAGACCTCGTCGTATTTAGCTTCGCTGCCCTTCGGGGGGAGTGTCAGGATTTCCGTGTGTGGGCGGGCGGTTGATCATCAGGCCGCCATGGCTCTGATGAAACGTTCGCCGAAGATGACGGCGAATTGTGCCTTTGCCATCGTCCATTCACGAGGCGGCA
>JAVBXL010000206.1 GCA_030824575.1 bacterium
CGTTCTCGGCCGAGTTGGCGGCGTTGTTGGCGGCGTTTTCAGTGCCACCCGAGCAAGCGGCCAGGCCGAGCGAAGCGGCGAGAACGAGCGAAAGAGCAATCGACTTGGTCATGGGTTAAAACCCCTCTCTGAGAAAAATAAAAATGCAGACCACTCTCGGAGAAAAGCTCACCCCCCATTGCGCCTGCGGGCCGATTCGTACTGCCTTGAACCGGGCAAGGCAATCCCATTCATGGGGCGAAACCATAGGATGTCCGCCATTTCATCGCTTTATGGATGAAAAATGCACAGAAAATTCACTGGCATTGACGTATATAAAGATTTCTTTATATGACATGATCATGCATGCGGCACTTGATATATTCCGGGCACTTGGCGACCCGACGCGGCTGCGCATCATCCACCTGTTGCGGGCGATGGAGCTGGCCGTGGGGGAGATTGCGCAGGTCGTGGGGCAGAGCCAGCCACGCGTGTCGCGCCATGTCCGCATATTGGCCGAAGCGGGTCTGGTGGAACGGCGCAAGGAAGGCAATTGGGTGTTTCTGCGTCTGGGCAAGGATCGGTCGGTCGTGCCGTTTCTGACCCTGTTCGACCGGCTGGAGCCGTCCGAGAGCGAGGCCTTGTGGCAGGCGGCGGATATCGCGCGGTTGACGGCGGTGCGCGCGGACCGGGCGCGGGCGGCGGAAAGCTATTTTGCCGAACATGCCGAGGAATGGGATGCGATCCGGTCGCTCCATATCGCCGAAGCCGATGTGGAGGCGGCGATGGTCGCCCTGTTGGGGCGCGAACCGATCGGCCATCTGCTCGACATCGGCACCGGCACGGGGCGCATGATCGAATTGTTCGGCGGGGATGCGGATCAGGTGACCGCGCTGGATCGCAGCCCGGACATGCTGCGTCTGGCCCGTGCCAAGCTGCCACAGGATGCCGGCGACAAATATGCGCTGCTGCTGGGCGATTTCCTGGACTTGCCGCTGGAGCAGGGGAGCGCCGATACGGTGGTGATGCATCAGGTGCTGCATTATGCGCAGGCGCCCGAACTGGTGATCGCGCAGGCGGCGCGGGTCGCGGCGGCGAACGGCCGGGTGCTGATCGCCGATTTCGCGGCGCATGAACGCGAAGAACTGCGGCTGCGCGACCAGCATGCGCGGTTGGGCTTTTCCGACGAACAGATGAGCGGCTGGTTCGCGCAGGCGGGGCTGGCGCTGGAACGGGTGGAAACGCTGCCCGGCCAGGAATTGACGGTAGTATTGTGGCTGGGACGGCGCCAGAGCGCCAATGTTCTGCCCATCGAAGGACGGATTTCCGCATGACCCTGAATGATCCCAGGCACAACGCGCCTATTGGCCCGCTTTATGCGGATCTGGCGGGCGATGCCCGCGTCAGCTTCGAATTTTTCCCGCCCAAGACGGAGAAGATGGAAGCGCAGCTGTGGTCGGCGATCGAGACTTTGGCCCCGCTGGCGCCCAAATTCGTGTCCGTCACCTATGGCGCGGGCGGCTCCACGCGGGAGCGCACCCATAATACGGTCGCGCGCATCGCGAAGGCAACGTCGCTGGCGGCGGCCGCGCATCTGACCTGCGTGGCCGCCAGCAAGGACGAGATCGGCGAGATTGCCGACGCCTATTGGGATGCGGGCGTGCGTCATATCGTGGCGTTGCGCGGCGATCCGCCGGAAGTGGGCAGCCGGTTCGAGCCGCATCCTGACGGTTATACCGGCGCTGCCGATCTGGTCGAAGGATTGATGAAGCGCCATCCGTTCGAGATCAGCGTGTCGGCCTATCCCGAAGTGCATCCCGATGCGGCGAGCGCGCAGAGCGACCTCGATAACCTCAAGCGCAAGCTGGACGCCGGGGCGACCCGCGCGATCACGCAATTCTTCTTCTCGCCCGACGCCTATTTCCGTTTCATGGACAAGGTCGGCGCGGCGGGCATCACGGCGGATATCGTGCCGGGCATCATGCCGGTCAGCAATTTCGCCGCGACCAAGCGCATGGCCGCCATGTGCAATACCGACGTGCCGCTGTGGATGGCGCGCCTGTTCGAAGGGCTGGACGAACATCCCGCCTCGCGCCAGCTGGTGTCGGCGACGATCGCCGCCGAACTGTGCCGCAAGCTGTATGAAGGCGGCGTGCGCGATTTCCATTTCTACACGCTCAACCGGGCGGAACTCAGCTTTGCGATCTGCCATCTGCTCGGGCTTCGGGCGAAGGTGGCGGTGAACGCCTGATACGGATTAACCCCCTCCGTTCGGTTCGAGCCTGTCGAGAACCGGTTGCGCGAGGGTTCTCGACAAGCTCGAACCGAACGGGGAGAGGGAGCATATGACCGCCGAAGACCAATTGCGCCAACTGGCTGCCGACAAGATCCTGATCTTCGACGGCGGTTATGGCACCTCGATCCAGAAACATGGCCTGACCGAAGCCGATTATCGCGGCGACCTGGACCTGGCGAAGGATCAGAAGGGCAATAACGACCTTCTGTGCCTGACCCGGCCGGACATCGTGGAGGGCATCCACACCGCCTATCTCGACAATGGCGCGGACATGATCGAGACGAACACGTTCAGCTCGACCAAGATCGCGATGGCCGATTATGGCTGCGAACATCTGGTGTGGGACATCAATATCGCGGCGGCGAAGTTGGCCCGGAGCGCTTGCGAAAAGGCGACCGCGAAGGACGGCAAGCCGCGCTTCGTTTGCGGCTCGATCGGCCCGACGAACAAGACGCTCAGCATTTCGCCCGACGTCAACGACCCGGCCTTTCGCGAGGTCGATTATGACACGCTCAAGGCCGATTATCGCGAGCAGTGCGACGCGCTGATCGCCGGCGGCGTGGACTTTCTGCTGGTCGAAACCTGTTTCGATACGCTCAATGCCAAGGCGGCGGGCATGGCCGCGCGCGAAGCGGAGGAAGCGGCGGGCCGGTCCGTGCCGTTGATGCTCAGCTTCACCATCACCGACATGTCGGGCCGCAACCTGTCGGGCCACACGATCAACGCCTTCTGGTATTCGCTGCGCCATCTGAAGCCGCTGACCATCGGCGTGAATTGCGCGTTCGGCGCGGATCTGTTGCGGCCGTACCTCAGCGAATTGTCCAAAAATGCCGACACGCTGATCCTGGCCTATCCCAATGCCGGCCTGCCCAACGAACTGGGGCAGTATGACGAACTGCCCGAAACCACCGCGAAGCTGATCCGCGACTGGGTGGACGAGGGCCTCGTCAATATGGTCGGCGGTTGCTGCGGCACGACGCCTGCGCATATCGGCGCGGTGGCGAAGGCGCTGGACGGGCATAAGCCCCGCGTGGTGCCGGAACTGGAAGTCGTGACCCGGCTTGCCGGGCTGGAGCCGATGCACATCGCGGCGTAAGATAATAACGTCATCCCAGCGAAGGCTGGGATCTCGTGCCTCTTGAGGCGCACTCTAAATCGGGAGACCCCAGCCTTCGCTGGGGTGACGCACTTAAAAATGACCAAGACCACCGCCACTTTCGTCAACATCGGTGAACGCACCAACGTTACCGGATCGGCCAAGTTCAAGAAGCTGATCATGGCGGGCGATTATGCCGCCGCCATCGACATCGCGCGCGAGCAGGTGGAGAATGGCGCGCAGATCGTCGACGTCAACATGGACGAAGGCCTGCTCGACGCGGTCGAGGCGATGACCACATTCCTGAAGCTGATGACGTCGGAACCGGATATCAGCCGCGTGCCGGTCATGATCGACAGCTCCAAGTGGGAAGTGATCGAAGCAGGCCTGAAATGCGTGTCCGGCAAGCCGGTCGTGAACTCGATCAGCATGAAGGAGGGCGAGGAGGCTTTCCTGTTCCACGCCCGCAAATGCATGGCCTATGGCGCGGCGGTGGTCGTCATGGCGTTCGACGAGACCGGGCAGGCCGATACCCAGACCCGCAAGGTCGAGATTTGCGAGCGCGCCTACAAGCTGCTGATGACGATCGGTTTTCCGCCCGAAGACATCATCTTCGACCCCAATATCTTCGCGGTGGCGACGGGGATCGAGGAGCATAATAATTACGGCGTCGACTTCATCGAGGCGTGCAAGGAGATCAAGAAGCGCTGCCCGCACGTCCATATTTCGGGCGGCCTGTCGAACTTCTCCTTCTCCTTCCGCGGCAACGAACCCGTCCGCCGGGCGATGCACAGCGTGTTCCTGTACCACGCCATTCCCGCCGGCCTCGACATGGCGATCGTCAATGCCGGGCAGCTCGACGTCTATGACGCGATCGACCCCGCGCTGCGCAAGGCGTGCGAGGATGTCCTCCTCAACACCGATCCCGAAGCGGGCGACCGGCTGGTCACGCTCGCCGAAAGTTTCAAAGGCAAGGACGCAGCATCGGAAAAGGCGGCGCAGGAATGGCGCGGCTGGCCCGTCGCCAAGCGGCTGGAACATGCGCTGGTCAAGGGCATCGACATGTATGTGGTGGAGGATACGGAGGAATGCCGCCTAGCCGCCGACAAGCCGATCCATGTGATCGAAGGGCCGCTGATGGACGGCATGAATGTCGTTGGCGACCTGTTCGGCGCGGGCAAGATGTTCCTGCCGCAGGTGGTGAAATCTGCGCGCGTCATGAAGAAGGCGGTCGCGCATCTGCTGCCCTATATCGAGGCGGCGAAGGAACCGGGCGCCAAGGGCAAGGGCAAGATCATCATGGCGACCGTGAAGGGCGACGTGCATGATATCGGCAAGAATATCGTCGGCGTGGTCCTGCAATGCAACGGTTTCGATGTCATCGACATGGGCGTGATGGTGCCGTGGCAGGACATCATCAAGGCCGCGAACGAGAATGACGCCGACATGATCGGTCTGTCGGGCCTCATCACCCCGTCGCTGGACGAGATGGTGACGGTCGCCGCCGAAATGCAGCGCGCGAACATGACGATGCCGCTGCTGATCGGCGGGGCGACGACGTCGCGCGTGCATACCGCGCTGCGCATCGATCCGGCCTTTACCGGCCCGGTGGTCCATGTGCTGGACGCCAGCCGCGCAGTGGGCGTGGCCACAGCGCTCGTCTCCGAAACGCAGAAGAATGATTTCGTCCAGAAGACCAAGGACGATTATGAGCATGTCCGTGTCGCCCGCGCCAACAAGGGGCAGAGCGCGCTGATCAGCATCGCGGAAGCGCGCGACAATGGGTTCGAGATCGACGAAAGCCTGAAGGCGCCGCGCCCGCGCCTGCCCGGTGTGCATAAATTTCCCGACTGGGATCTGAAGGATCTGATCCAATATATCGACTGGACGCCCTTCTTCCGCGCATGGGAACTGGCGGGCAATTATCCCGCGATCCTGACCGATCCAGTGGTGGGTGAAAGCGCGACCAGCCTGTTCGCCGACGCGCAGAAGATGCTGGACAAGATCGTCAACGACAAATGGCTGACCGCGCGCGGCGTCGCTGGTCTGTGGCCGTGCCGGCGCAAGGGCGACGACATCATCGTCCATGTCGAGGATGAGAAGCACTATGTCCTGCCGATGCTGCGCCAGCAGATTCAGAAGCGGGAAGGGCGGGCCAATATGTGCCTGGCCGACTTCATCAGTCCCGATGGCGACTGGATGGGCGGTTTTGCCGTGTCGATCCACGGCATCGAGCCGCATCTGGCGCGCTTCAAAAATGCGATCGACGATTATTCGGACATTCTGTTAAAGGCGCTGGCCGATCGTTTGGCCGAAGCCTTCGCCGAGCGGCTGCACCATTATGTCCGCACCGCGCTCTGGGGCTATGCCGAGGGCGAGCAACTGAC
>JAVBXL010000199.1 GCA_030824575.1 bacterium
TTAGGTCATGTTTCCAGAGTGTCCTTCGATAGGAAAGATTACAGAGCAGTGTGCTTGTTCCAGGCCGCCCGCAGCGCTTACCCAAAGAGCTGGCGGCGGGCGGCCTGGAACAAGCACTTGCGCGGCGGTTGTGGTATTCTGCGGTGCGGGATCAGCGTTGCGAGTCCGTCACGCGGACGTCTGGTGGATTTACTGGCGCGCCTGAGCGCGCAGCACATTTAAGAACGGGGCAGAATCTGTCCTTTTGAGCGTAATTATGGGCTCTGATCGGCAATAGGCTGTCCTGCTATCGGGCGCGCGCGACGCGCCACGGAGGACAGATGGCGTGTATCGTCAGAGCGCTACCGGGCTATGGCGACATCCCGGCGAACTTCCCGATCATTGTCGATGAGGGAATGGCGATCATCGAGCCTGCCTTCGCGTATCTGCACGAACTGGCGACCATCCCGGGGCGCAGCCACGCGGCCGAGACGATCCGCACCTATGGCGAGCATCTGCATGACTGGCTCGACAGCCTGGAACAATCGCGGATCGCTTGGGACGGGGTCGGCGAACGGGAGATAGCGGCTTGGCGCAACCGGATGCTGGAATGCCCGAGCCCGCACACGAAGCGGCCCTATGCGCGTTCGACGATTAACGACCGAGTGCGTACGGTCTGTCGATTTTATGGCTGGGCGCACCAACGGGGCTGGATCGCGGAACTGCCGTTCCATTACATCGACGTTCGTGTGTTGCATCGGCGGCAGTCGATGCTCGCGCACCTCGACGTGCGCCCCGGTGTCGTCACGGCCAATGCGCTGACCGTCTCGGAGGCTGAGCGGCTGCCCCGTGCGCTGCGTGCCGATCAGCTTCGCCGGCTGTTTAGCGCGCTGGCGCCCCCTTACGACCTGATGGCCAGCTGGGCGCTGGTGACCGGAATACGCCGCAAGGAGCTTTGCGCGCTGAAGTTGTTCCAGATTCCGGAGACCGCCCATCTTGACGCGGATGAGCATCCGCTGATCGGAATCGGACTGCGCATCACCAAGGGCGGCTATCCGCGCACGGTCTATCCGCCGATACGGCTGCTCGATGCCACCCACCGTTATATCGACGAGGTTCGCGGGCCGCTGATCCGGCGGTTGCGCCGTGCCGATCGGTCTTGGCCTGCACCATCGGCGCTGTTCCTGACGAGCCGCGGGGGTCCGGTCAGTGCTGCCCGGTTCACGGCCGCGATGGGGACGGCGTTCAAGGCTGCCGGCGTGATTGGGACCGGCCATTGGCTGCGACACTGTTTTGCGATGACGATGCTGGCGCAGCTCCAGCGGCAGGCGCGCACGACACCGGAGATCAATCCGCTCAAGGTGGTGCAGGTATTGCTCGGACACAGGTCGATCGCCAGCACCGCCATTTATCTGCGCTGCGTGGAAATGCACGCGGCCGAGTTGGAGGAGAGCGTCGCCTGGCTTTACGGCGCGCTCATCGATGATGGTTAGGCGTGCGCCCATCGATCGGCGCCTGGCGACGCGGAAGACGAGCGACACCATCGTCCTATTCCGCGATGCCTGGGGCGAGGTGGACAAGCGGTTCGACCTGGAAAAGCTCGGGCTTCCAGGTGATGTGACGGCGCTGCTGGCGCAAGCGTTCCGAGGACGTTGCGCGGGCTTAACAGCGGAAACGCGGCGGCACTTTTACGGCTCGCTTCGCGTCTTTGCCACCTTCGCGCAGCAAGAGAATGCCATTGCCGGCGTGGCCGACGTCACATCGACAATGGTTGGGCGCTACCGAGCTTGGCTCGACCGTCAGACAGGAGCCGACGGAAAGCACTGGAGCTCATCTTCGAAAGCCAACACTTTGGCTGTGCTGCGCCAGTTGATCGACTGGACCAAGCGGCACGCACCAGAGCGCCTGACGAGCCGGATCGACTTCCCTTACAATCCTTGGCCCAATCGTTCGCCAACGCCGCGCCCCAAGCTCAGCGAGGCAATGCTCAAAAGCATCCTCCAGGCTGCCTACGAAGAGATCGATGAGGCATGGGTGCGGTTCCAGATCGGGCGCCGGATCCTGGAAACGCACGGCCGCGTGGAAGGCGTTGACCCGGAACTTTGCCGCATGGTGCGTTCAATCGCCAGGGCCGGCGATGGCGTTATGCCGGCAGGACATGAGGTGAAGATCCGCCGATCGCCCGTTACCCGGATGGGCGGTCTGCGCGTGGTTGGCAGCTACCTCCACCTGACGATGGAATATCTGCCGGCTTTCTTCCTTGCAGTGGCGATCCAGACCGCTGCCAATCCCGACCCGTTGCGGCGCTTGCGGCGTGACTGCCAGAGTCCGCACCCGCTCGACGAACATCGGGTGATGATCGACTGGGGTAAGCCGCGTGCCGGGGTGAAGGTGAAACGCGCGCAGCGTCGTTCGTTCGATCGCCGGCGGCCCTATGCCGCGCCTCATCTGGTCGACCGACTTATCGCGATGACGGCCCCGCTTGCCATCCAGGCGCGGGCTTCAGATCGTGACCTTCTGTTCCTGACCAAAAGCGAGAAGAAGAAAAACGTGGCCGTGGTGACGATGAGCACGCTGGGAAACGGCATCAAGCGGTTCATCGCGCGCGCCAATGAGCGGATCGCGATCTGGAACCGGGCCGCACCTGAGCGATGGCGCGAGCCCTTGCCTGATTTTGCGGTGGCGTTCCTGCGCGGCAGCGCCGCGACACAGGTCTATACTGCAAGCCAAGGTGACCTGATCGCGGCGCAGGCGCTGCTCAACCATGCGCGCATCGACACCACCGAACGCTATGTGCGCGGGCCGGAGGCGGCGCGCATCCAGGCAGAGACGATCGCCCGCGGGCAGGCGCTGATGATCGGATGGGTGATGGGGGGAAATGGCGTGGCCGAATCCACGCCGGCGGCAATGCCCGCGAGCGTGCCGTTCGGGCATGACTGCCTGAACCTGCTCGGCGGTGACAGGCCGGGTAAACCCTGTTCGCGGCTTGGGGCGTGCTTGCGTTGCCCAGGTCTGGTGATCCCACTCGATGCCGAGCATCTGGCGAAAATCCTCCAGGCGATCGCGGCGTTGGAGGAAGCACGGGCACGGATCGATCCGGCACGCTGGACACTGATCTACGCGCAGAGCTATCGCATCCTCACGAGTGACATCCTTCCCGACTTCCCGAGCGAGTTGCACGATGCCGCCCGTGCCATCATGGCGGGGCTGCCTGCCTTGCCGGTGCTGGAATGAACGCTGTGCTCACCCAGGCGGCAGCGTTCACGCCCGACATTGCGATATCGTCGCGCTCGCGGTTCGGCGACGACATCTGGCACCTCGACGGCATCCGGCCCGGCAGCAATCGCAGCGACTACTCCCTCGACTGGGACTTTACGGTCTCAACCGGGCGGTTCATTGACCCTCCCTTCCTGGTTTGGCGGGCGGCAGCTAAAACCTTATTGTGGAGCATCAAGGTCGATCCTCCGCCGGGGCGGCGGCACGTCCATGACGGCACGCTGGTGCGGCTGTTCACCGGGTTGCGGCTGTTGATCCGCTGGATGGCAGATCAGGGCTATCGCCGGTTCGCCGAACTTGACCGGAAAGCGAGCGAACGGTTCATGGAAACAGTGGCTCAGCGCCGCAATCCCAAGGGTGAGCCGCTCGCGGCGGGGACGCTCCACCACTATCGCAGCCTGCTCATGCTGATCTATCTGCAAGGCGCACGCTACCCGGAGGTCACCATCGCTGATCCGTTCCCGGGCGCAACAAATATGTTCTCCAGGCCCCGTCGGGGCTGGCTGCCCTATACACCGGATGTGATCGCCGTACCGCTGCTGTCCTCGGCGTTGCGGTTGATCGGGCCGGCGGCCGATGACATCATCGTCCTGCAAGGCGAGGCGCAAACCGTCTATGACGCGGCACTCGGATCTGGACTCTCGCCCAGCAAGGCCGGCTTCCGGGTCACCGAGGCGATCGCATCGTTCCAGTTCCAGGTGTTGCCCGGCGAGGATGCGCCGTGGCATCCAACGCCAGTGACAAGCACCAAGACGGTGCGCTACCTTACCGACCGGCTCTACGATGCCTGCTTCGTGACGATCGCCTGGCTGGTCGGCGCGCGCATCTCCGAGATCCTCGGGCTAGAAACCGGCTGCATCGAATATCATCCGTCCGGCACGGGTGACGAACGGTTCGCCTATCTTGCTGGCCACATCTATAAAACCTCGCGCAGCAGCCATCAAGGTGACACGCATCGCTGGGTGGCACCCGAGCCGGTCGTGCGCGCGATCGCGGTGATGGAACAGCTCACTGAGAGACTGCGGCACCGATCGGGGCGCAAGGAACTGTTCCTGATCACATCGAGCACCGGGCTCATCGGTCCGGCCGTCGAGATAGATCTGCCGGTCACAAACACAGTGCTGCGTCGTCTCAACGATCTGTTCGCGCCGTTCATCGGCCTGCCGCTGTACGAGGGCAAGCCCTGGCACCTCAACACGCATCAGGGCCGCAAGACCTTCGCGCGGTTCGTCGGCAAGCGCGACCGCACGGGGCTTGCCGCGCTCCAGGCGCACCTTGGCCATGTGACGCGCGCGATGACCGATAGCGGCTACGTCGGCACCGACTTCCAGCTCGACGAGTTGATCGACCGCCATGCCCAGGAGGAAACCCGAGCGGCGCTGGAAGAGATGCTGACCGCATCGGCGCTCGGCGGTAAGGCCGGGCGCGTCATTGCGGCGCGATCCGCGTTCCGCGGCTGCACCCGGGATGGCGACGTGCAGGCGTATGTGGACTTCCTCATGGCAGAAACCGATCTGCGGCTCGGCGTGTGCGACTGGGGCTACTGCGTCTATCGCCCCGAGACCTCGGCATGCTTTGGCGGCGAGGCCGGCCCCAATCCGGTGCTGAGGACTGAGACGACTTGCTCGACCTGTGCCAACTTCGCGGTCACGCCCCGACATCGGCCCGTGTGGGAAATGCGGCGTGCCCGCAATCTGAAACTGCTCGAACAGCCGGTGCTCGATGCCGGCAGTCGTGCACTTGCCGAAGCCAGGGTCGCCGAATGCGATCGCATCCTCACCCAGCTCGTTGAGGAATAATCCGATGCCCAGGCAACCCGGTCGACATGAACAGCGACTCCAGCAGACCCAGGAACGGCTCAACGCCGCGTTCGAACGGCTGCGCAAGGGATGCCCGGTCCACCCGCTGCATCAGCGCGGCTATACGCTTACCGTCGCGACCCTCGCGCGCGAATCCGGGGTTGCGCGCAATACGATCTATACCAACCATCGTGCTATCATCGACGACCTTCACGCCATCCGCGGCGACCCCATCAAACCGGTGACGACCTGGCAGGGCAAGCTCGAAGAACTGCACGATCTCATCCGCACCATGAAGCAGGAGCAGCGTCGCCTGGTCAGCGAAAACGCGCTGCTGTTGCAGCGCGCCCTCACAGCCGAAGCGGAAGCGCACCGCCACCAGCGTCACAACGCTCGGCTGATCGCCGAGCGTGACACGGCGCTCCGCGCCGTGCCAACGACAGCCAAACCTCGAAGGACAGTGTCACCCGACGTCAAGGCTAAAAACTGACGGATATCCGACAGAAAATGCTTCACAGGACAGTTGACACATGACCTAACAGATGACGCCGGCCGAGGAATGCCGCGCGTTCCAGTATTTCATCGGCCTCAAGGGCGACATCGACGGCGTTGCCAAGCGCTTCGGCCTGACCCGCCGGTTCGTCGAAGGTCGCCTGCGC
>JAVBXL010000077.1 GCA_030824575.1 bacterium
GCCGGTGGCGGTCTGCGGGGCCATATGGGCTTCCTTGACGGGGGTGGGCGCGGTGGGGCGGCCTTCCTTGAGCATGGTCATGCCAGTTCCTCCTCAAGCGCGGTGGCCAGGGCTTCGATGTTCTGCGCCGTGACAGTTTCCGTGACCGCAACGACCAGGCCGTGGCCGATGTCCGGTGCCTGCGGGAAGAGGCGGCCGAGCGAGACGCCGGCCAGCACGCCACGGTCGGCCAGGGTGCGGACGACGTCACGCGCATCCTTCGTCAGGATCAGCGTAAATTCGTTGAAGAAGCTGTCGTTGAGCAGCGTCACGCCCGGCACCTTGGCCAGACGATCGGCCGCCTGTACGGCGAGGCCGTGGTTCAAAGTCGCCAGTTCGCGCAGGCCGCGTTCACCTAGCAAGGTCATATGGATGCTGAAGGCCAGCGCACAAAGCCCTGAATTGGTGCAGATGTTCGACGTCGCCTTCTCCCGCCGGATATGCTGTTCGCGGGTCGAGAGGGTCAGCACGAAACCGCGCTTGCCCGCCGCGTCCACCGTCTCACCGCACAGGCGACCCGGCATCTGGCGGACATATTTCTGCTTGCACGCGAAGAGGCCGAGATACGGCCCGCCGAACTGGAGTCCGACGCCGATCGACTGCCCTTCGCCCACGACAATGTCCGCCCCCATGGCGCCCGGCGACTGGATCGCCCCCAGTGCGACCGGCTCGGTCACCACCGCGACCAGCAGCGCGCCGGCTGCATGGGCCGCATCGGCGAGCGGGGTCAGGTCGGCGATACGGCCCAGAATGTCGGGATATTGGACGACGACGCAGCTTGTGTCCTTGTCGATGCCCGCAATCAGCGCATCGATATCGGTTGCGGCATCCAGCGTCGGGGCTTCATGCACCAGCGCGTCGCCGGTGAATTTCGCCATGGTCCTGGCGACCGAAACATAATGGGGGTGCAGGCCAGACGAGAGCAGTGCCTTGCCGCGCTTGGTGATGCGCCGCGCCATGCCGATCGCTTCCCAGCAGGCGGTGGAGCCGTCATACATGGAGGCGTTGGCGACGTCGCAGCCCAGCAGGCGCGCAACCTGGGTCTGGAATTCGAACAGTACCTGGAGCGTGCCCTGCGCGATTTCGGGCTGGTAGGGCGTGTAGGCGGTCAGAAACTCGCCGCGCTGGATCAGATGATCGACGCTGGCGGGGACATGATGTTTGTACGCGCCCGCGCCCAGGAAGAAGGGCGCCTCCCCCGCCGACAGATTCTGCCGCGCCAGCGCCGCCATATGGCGTTCGACCGCCAGTTCGCTGGCATGGTCGGGCAGGCCGGCGATGGTGCCGGTGAGGCGGGCTTGTGCGGGCACATCCACGAACAGATCGTCGATGGACGCCGCCCCGATGACGCGGAGCATGTCCGCGCGGTCTGTGTCGGTAAGGGGTAGGTAGCGCATGTTCCAAAACTCCCACCTCGCCCCTTAATCTCCCCTCCCGCATGCGGGAGGGGCCGGGGGAGGGCCTGTTACGGAGATGGCGCCACACGCCCTCCCCTAACCCCTCCCGCACGCGGGAGGGGAACTATTAGATCAGAGCGCCGCCACGAACTTCTTATAGGCGGCTTCGTTCATCAGGCCTTCCAGCTCGCTGGCATCGGTGATGCGCAGCTTGAAGAACCAGCCATCCTCTTCGGCATCGCTGTTCACCAGACCGGGTTCGTCTTCCAGCGCGGCGTTGGATTCGACCACTTCGCCCGAGATCGGCGCATAGACGTCCGACGCGGCCTTGACCGATTCCACGACGGCGGCGTCGTCGCCCTTGTCGAAGGTCGCGCCTTCGACAGGCAGTTCGACGAACACGATGTCGCCCAACTGTTCCTGTGCATAGTCGGTGATGCCTACCGTGGCGATCTCGTCCTCGACATCAATCCACTCATGTTCTTCGGTGAAATAACGGCTCATGGATATACTCCCGTCGGTAAAATTGGATCAGGCCTTGCGGCGGTAACGATGCGGAACGAACGGCATCGGCGCAACCTCAGCGGCGATGCGCTTGCCGCGCACCTCGATTTCAAGCGCAGTGCCGACCGCGCTGTACGGCAGGCTGACCCAGCCCATGGCGATCGGTGCGCCGACGCTGGGGGCGAAGCCGCCGGACGTCACTTCGCCCACTTGCGCGGCGCCGACATGGATGGTCGCGCCTTCGCGGGCGGGCAGCCGCCCTTCGATCTTGAGGCCGACGCGCTTGGCGCCGGGGCCGTCCGCCAGTTCCTTCATCACGCGGGCATGGCCGATGAAGCCCCCCTCCTCGCGGCGGCGCTTCTGAATGGCGAAGCCCAGGTCCGCGCCGATCGTGCTGACGGCGGGCGAAAGGTCATGGCCGTAAAGCGGCAACCCCGCCTCCAGCCGCAGCGAATCGCGTGCGCCCAGGCCGATCGGCTTGACGTGCGGCAATGCGCACAGCGCATCAGCCAGCAGGGTGACATCGTCGGCGGGGATGCTGATTTCGAAACCGTCTTCGCCGGTATAGCCCGAACGGCTGATCCACAGCGGAACGCCGCGCCAAGTGAAGGGGCCGGACTGCATGAACAACAGGTCGGCGGTTTCGGGGATGAGCGTGGCCAGAGCCTCACCCGCTTCCGGGCCTTGGAGCGCCAGCAGCGCCTGGTCGGCCATATGATTCATCACGACCGCATCAGGCAGATGTTCGATCATCCAGCCGATATCGTCATATTTGGTCGCGCCGTTGACGACCATGTAAATGGCCGCGCCGTCGAAGGCGTCGTCACCTAGACGCGACACCATCAGATCGTCGAGGATGCCGCCTTCCTGATCGAGCAGCATCGAGTAGCGCTGGCGGAAGGGCTTTAGCCCCTTGATATCGCTGGGAAGCAGATGTTCCAGCGCGTCATCAACGCCGTCGCCTGAAAAGCTGAGCTGGCCCATATGGCTGACGTCGAACAGGCCGGCATGTTCGCGGGTCCAGGCGTGCTCCGCCATGATGCCTTCATATTGGATCGGCATATGATAGCCGGCGAAGCCGACCATGCGCGCGCCACGGGCACGGTGCCAGGCGTCGAGCGGCAGGGCTTCGAGCGGCAGTTCCTCTGCGAGGGTGGCGATATCGTCATTGCCGGACATGAAGCGTCCTTTCCGTGAGGGGTTGATGGCGACCGATGCACAAGGCCCGGAGTCGGACCTGTCCTATCTGCCACCCCCTCTGTCACGGAACCTGAGAGCTTTGACCAGCGACCTTGCGGTCCCATGGCTTACCCCTTCGGTGGGACAGGGCTTGCCTGTCCGCTTTCCAGAGTGCCTTGCGCGATGCGGTCCTTTGACCTGAGAGATTCCGGGGCGGTTGCTCCTTCGGTGATGGGGTGGCCTTCAAGGCTTCCCATGCTCTCCCGCATCATGCCCGACGGACGAATCCGCCGGAGACGCTCTTGCATTGCGGCAAACGCACCGGCGCGTCAATCGGCCAGCGCCATCGCGCCATAGATTTCCGCATGGCGCTTTTCGGCATAGCGGTCGGTCATGCCGGCGATGAAGTCAGCGATGTGGCGGCTGCGGGTGGGTTCTTCGCGCACGCAATCATCGCGCCATTCCGGCGGCATCAACGCGGGATCGGCCTGATAGGCGCGGAACAGGTCGGTGACGATGACCCGCGCCCGATCGGCGGCGGCGAGCTGTTCGGGGTGATGATAAAGGGTGGCGTACATGAAGCGCTTAAGGTCGCGTTCCTGTGCGGCGAGTTCGGGCGAGAAGGCGACCAATGTGCGCCCCAGCGCGCGGACGTCATCGACCGTTTCGACGCCCGATGCAGCGATATTGGCGCGGGTCGATTCGATCAGGTCGGTGGCCATCACGCCGATCTGTTCGCGCACCAGTTCGCGCAGCAGGCGCTCCTCCGCCACGTCGGGATAGCGGGCGCGCACCCGGTTCCAGCAGGTCGCGACGAAGGGCACCTCCATAAGCTGTTCCAGGGTCAGCAGCCCGGCGCGCAGGCCATCGTCGATGTCGTGATTGTCATAGGCGATGTCGTCGGCAATCGCGGCCAGTTGCGCCTCCAGCGAGGCATGGCTGGTGAGGTCGAGCGGGAAAAGCGCGTCGAGTTCGCGCATCGCCCAGCCGGGCTTGCCGATCGGGCCATTATGCTTGGCCAGTCCCTCCAGCATTTCCCAGCTGAGGTTGAGGCCCGCAAAGCGCGGATAGGGGCTTTCCAGCAGCATCAGCGTGCGCAGCGTATGGGCGTTGTGATCGAAGCCGCCATGATCTTCGAGCGCGAGTTCGAGCGCATCTTCGCCTGCATGGCCAAAAGGGGGATGGCCGATATCGTGGGCGAGGCAGAGCGCTTCGGTCAGATCTTCATTGAGGCCCAGCGTGCGCGCGGTGGTGCGGCCGATCTGCGCGACTTCCAGACTATGGGTCAGCCGGACGCGGAAATGATCGCCATCGGGGGATACGAACACCTGCGTCTTGTGGCGC
The DNA here is from genome assembly GCA_030824575.1 of bacterium. Lineage (GTDB taxonomy): Bacteria > Pseudomonadota > Alphaproteobacteria > Sphingomonadales > Sphingomonadaceae > Sphingobium. The sequence goes on from JAVBXL010000077.1 coordinate 4,464, forward strand.
AGCCGGCGGAAGGCGATCGAATGGATGATGCGATCCCGGTCGCGCTGGAAGACGTCGCGCGGCCCGCGCATCTCGCCGCCCGCTTCGGGATGGAGGCGGCCACGGCTGGCGGAAGGATGGCAGGCATAGGAGGCGAGGATCGTCATGCGCCGCCTCTTAGAGCATTTGGAAGGCGGCTGAAACCGCGGACGACGACCACCGGGTTGACGTCAGTCGGCCGCCAGCTTCTCCACTGTCTCCCCCGCTTCGCTTTTCCAGGCGAAGGCGTCGGCGCCGTCCTTTTTCAGGCTGGACTCCAGTTCCTTGGCGCGGGCGAAGCTGGCGAAGGGACCTACGAGCAGGCGGTTGGTCCGCCCCCAACTCGCGCTCCATCCGTCCTGCCGGGACAGGATCGTATATTTCTTGCGCAGGCCCTTCATGGTGAAGCCCAGCGCAGATTTGCCCTGCCCCACGCCGATCTGGAGCCAGTTGCGCGAAGGATTGTCGGCCAGGCGTTTCTTTTCCTCGGCCTCCTTCTTCGCCTTGGCGTCGGCTTCCACCTTGGCCTTGGCGAGGGCATCCTTCTTCACCTTGTCGGCGGCGGCCTTGGCCGCGGTCTGGCGCTCGGTGCGGCGGGTGGCCTGGATCGCAGCGATTTCGCTCAGGTCGACGGCGGCAACGCTCGACTGGCGCTCGGCTTCGGGCACATCGATCGCGCGGATGATGTCCGCCAGCGTGCGTGTGGCCTCCGGGTCGGGCTGAGGCGTGGAGGGCGACGGGACGGCAGGGAGCGCTTCCACCGTCGCGGGGGGCGGCGTGGCATCAGCCGCGGCGGCAGGCGGCCCTGATAGGGCAGGTTCGGACGGGGCCGATGCCTGCGCCAGCGCGATCGCGTTGAGCTGCGACCCGGCATTGGACGGGGGCGTGGTGACGGGCGGCGCGCGATCGATCGAATCGAAGCCCGGTGCAGGCGGTCCCTGCACGGCGGCGTTGGGCGCGGCGGGCGATGCACTCGCTTGACGCAGAGGCGCCGGTTCGGGCGGCGTCTGCTGGGGCGGCGCGGCTGCGGTGGACGAGGGCAGAGGCTGCACCACCGGGGGCGGCGGCGGTGCGCTCGGCTGCTGCGCGGGTGGCGGGCTCGGCGTGGATTGGACCGGTGTGGACTGCATCGGCTGGGGCTGGGTCGTCGCAGACTGGACCGGTGCGGGCGGTGTCGTCTGGGCTTGGGCGAGTCGTGGCTGGGCGGGACGACGGGATGCCGCAAGCCCTTCGGCGCGGGCCAGGCGGGCGGCTTCGCGCTGCTGGCGGCGCTGTTCGGACCGGCTGAGCGGCTTGGTCTTGGCCGGGGCGGCGGAGGCGACGGCGACCGGCGCTGCGGCGATGGCGATGCCGGGCGCTGGCAGGGTTGGTATGATCGCGGCGATACTGGTGCCGATCTGCGCCGGGAAATGACCGAAATGCACCGCCGCCGCCTTTTGCGCGGCGGTCAGATAGGGCATTTTCTGCATATAGGGCGTGATGGCGGCGGCCAGTTGAGCGGGCATGGTCTGCTCCGCCACCTTCTTGGCATCGGCCTGCTTGTTGTTCATCGCCAGGATGAAGGCGCGATAGCGCCAGGCGGCGCGGTCGCTCTTGTAGAAAAGCGGCTCCATGACCTTGTCGGAGGCAGCGACCTGCCCTGCTATGCCTAGCGAAGCGGCGTAGCGGCGCACCGTTTCGTCGTCATGGGGGGTACGCGCAAGCGCGGCCTGATAGTCGCGCTGGGCACCGGCCTGATCGCCGGTCATGTCGCGCGCCAGACCGCGGTCGGACAGGATCGTGGCGTCGGGATAACCCAGCCGCCCCGCCTGGTCGAACAGGCGCAGCGCTTCGGCCGGGTTTTGCAGCTTGAGCATCACCCGCCCCAGCCCGGCCTTGATCCGGCCATTGCCGCTCTCGATCGCGTCGGCGCGGGCGAAGAAGCCGGTGGCTGCGCGCGGATCGTCCAGCGCCAGCGCCGCCTCCCCCGCGCCGATCAGCGCGACGACATCGCGCGGATTGGACGCAAGCCGCGCCAGATTGCTGTTGAGGTCGGCGGCACCGAGCGGGCGGACCAGTTGCGATTGGTCCAGTTGGGCGTGCGCAGGGGCCGCGAGCAGCAGCGCGCCCGGCAGCCAAAGACCGAGAACCCATGGAGAAGTGCGTGTCACATCCGCGCCTTAGCCGATCCCGATATGAATGGGAAATTAGCCCAACGGAAAAGCGCGCCGGGTCGCCCCAGACGACCGACAGCGCGCTTTTTATATGACGCGCCGCGTGAGCCGCGCGCCCGTGCGCCTTATTGGTTGTTCTGGCGATTGAGGAAGCGGGGAATGTCGACACCCGGCGCGCCCTCATCCGCAGCGCCAGGCACCTTGTCCGTGCCACGAGTCAGGCCCGCCATCCGCTCGAACAGCGTGCCGCCGGTGGCGACGCGCGGTGCAGGCGCGACGGGCGCGGCCGGCTCGGCGCTGTCTGCGCCCAGGATCAGCTCGTCTTCCGCAGGGTCTTCATCGGAAAAGACAGCGGCCGGCTTGGCAGGCGCGAAGGACGCGGGTGCAGCGACCGGCTGCGCCGGGGCAGGCGCAGCAGGTACGTCCAGTTCCAACGTGTCAGGCTGCGGCGCGGGTGCGGGCGTCGGCGCAGGCGCGGGCTGCTGCGCGACCGGCGCGGGCTTGGGCGCAGCGGTCGCCGTCGCGGATTGGGGTACGGACACGGCGGGGCGGTTGGCGAAGCTGAACGGCTGGGTCAGCGGCGCGGCATGGTTGCCGATGTCATTGTCGATACCGGTAGCGACCACCGATACGCGGATCTTGCCATTGAGATTGTCGTTGAAGGCGCTGCCCCAGATGATGTTCGCATCCGGGTCCACCAGTTCGCGGATATGATTGGCGGCTTCGTCCACTTCCATCAGGCGCATGTCTTCGCCGCCGACGATCGACACGATCACGCCCTTCGCGCCGCGCATCGACACGCCGTCGAGCAGAGGGTTGGCGATTGCCTTCTCAGCAGCCTGAAGCGCCCGGCCGTCGCCTTCGGCCTCGCCGGTGCCCATCATCGCCTTGCCCATTTCACCCATCACGGAGCGGACGTCGGCGAAATCAAGGTTGATGAGGCCCGGCATGACCATCAGGTCGGTGATGCCGCGCACGCCCTGCTGCAGCACTTCGTCCGCCATCTGGAACGCTTCCTTGAAGGTGGTGTTCGGGTTGGCGATCAGGAACAGATTCTGGTTCGGGATGACGATCAGCGTGTCGACATGCTTTTGCAGTTCGTCGATGCCCGCTTCCGCCGACTTCATGCGGCGATTGCCTTCGAAGGTGAAAGGCTTGGTCACGACGCCGACGGTCAGGATGCCGCGTTCGCGCGCGGCCTTGGCGATGACAGGCGCTGCGCCGGTGCCGGTGCCGCCGCCCATGCCGGCGGCGATGAAGCACATATGCGCGCCTTCCAGCGCGGCTTCGACCATGGCGATGGTTTCTTCAGCGGCCGCCTTGCCGATTTCGGGGCGCGAACCAGCGCCCAGGCCTTCGGTGATTTGCGGACCAAGCTGGATGCGGCGTTCGGCTGGCGAGGCGTTCAAAGCCTGCGCATCGGTGTTCGCCACGATGAAGTCCACGCCCTCGACATGGGCGGCGATCATGTTCGCGATGGCATTGCCGCCCGCGCCGCCGACGCCGATCACCGCGATCCGCGGCTTCAGTTCGTCCACATGCGGTGGGCTGATTTCAATGCTCATAATATAGTGCTCCCTCAGCTTCCTCGTCAGGAAGCAACGCCGTCATTAAATGTTAACACCAGAAAATTGGGGATTTCACCACCTATTTTCGTCTTGGTCCAATTTCGTTCAATAGTTGGTCTTCATTGCGCGCATCATGCGTTGCCACCAGAGCGGCGCTCCCAGACGATGCACGGTTTGTGGCACGGGCGCCATGGTGCGGAGATCAACCGGGTTGGAAGCGCCGTAAAGCGCGAGTCCCGCCAATGTCGCAAAGGCCGGGCCACTATGCGCTTCGGGCATGGCGGACAAGCCCCTGGGTCGCCCGATCCGCACGGCCCGGCCCAAAGCGCCTTGCGCATAATCGGCAATGCCCTTCATTTCCGCGCCGCCGCCAGTCAACACCACCTGCCGCCCGGTCGAGTTGAAGCCCATGCCCGCGAGCGCGGCATTCACTTCGGTCATGATCTGGTTCAGTCGTTCGCAGATGACGCCGACCAGCGCGGCGCGGGTGATCTTGCCCCCTTCCGCATTCGGCCCGGCCGCCTGCCCCGGCACCGCCATTTCGCCATGGGGCGGTGCGATCTCGATCATCTCGCGAAAATCGCGGGGATTTTGCATCGCGGAGCCATAGAAGCATTTGATCCGCTCCGCCTGGCTGCGGCGGATGCCGAAGGAGGAGGCGATATCGTCGGTAATGTCCGATGCGCCCAGCGGAATGGAGTGCAGGCCGACCAGCATCCCGCCGGCATAGAGCGAGACGTTGGTGACCCCCGCCCCAATCTCGACCAGCGCGACGCCCAAGTCGCGCTCTTCTTCCGACAGGCAGGCAAGGCCCGTCGCGATCGGCGCGGCAACGATCGAATTGACGTTGAGGTAAGCGCCGCGCACGCACAGTTCGAGATTGGCGAGCGGCGCGCCGTCGGCCAGCACGACATGGATGTCGACCCCCAAAAGGTCGGCGTGCATCCCCAGGGGCTTCTTGACCGGCACCTTGCCGTTGATGGTGAAGCAGGTCGGCTGGGCATGGAGGACGATGCGGCCGTCAGGGTCGATGCCCTGCTGGCCGGTGGTCAACAGGTCGTCGATGTCGGGCTGCTCGATGCGATAGCCGCCCATGTCGCGTTCGACCGTGACGACATCGCTGACCAGGCTGCCGCCCGAAAAGCTGACCCAGACATCCTCGATATTGGTGCCCGCGACCCGCTCCGCCTGCTCGATCGTTTCGCGCACGGCGAGTTCGGTGCGCTCCATGTCTGCGATGAAACCGCGCCGCACGCCCCGGCTTTCGCGCTGGCCGGTGCCCAGGATCGCCAGTTCGCCCGTATCGGTGCGCCCCGCGATCAACGCGGACACTTTCCACGATCCGATGTCGATCGCGGTGATGAGCTTTTCGACCTTGGGCTGCGCCATGGGGCTTTAGCCTTCCTCGCCCGGCGTCGCGGCGGCGACATCCTTCGCGCCGTTATCTTTCGCCGCATCGTCCATCGGCTTTTCCTCCACCTGGCCCTGCGGCAGGCGCAGAACGAAGCGGTCGGGATCGCGCATGTCGAACTTCACGATGCCGCGGCCCAGCAGGCGGTTGACGCCATCCATCCGTGCGAAATTCACCAAAGCACCGGCCGAATCCTTGTCACCCTCCGGCAGAGAGAGTGTCTCACCCGACTGAAAGCGCAGATCCCAGCGCCGGTTCCCGACCCAGGTCGCACCGGCCAGCATCGGCTTCAAAGCCGGGGCGTTTTCCATGAGGCGGTTGAGGCCGGCGGTCTGGCGATTGGCGTTAGGGCCGACGACGAGAGGCAGGTCGGGCATCGCACTGGCGGACACCGATTGCAACACCACGCCCGACACGTCGATCAGGTGTAGCTGGCCGCCATGCTGCCATACGGCGACGGGATCGCGCTCCACGATATCGACCACCAACGTATCGGGCAGGCGGCGAGAAATGCGCGCGTCTTTGACCCAGCCGAGTTTCAGCATCTCGCTGCGCACCCTGGGCAGGTCGAGCGAGAGCATGGAGCGATCCACCTGACCCAGCGCGATATTATAGACCGGCAGTTCGTCCATCCGTTCGACGCCGCGCACTTCGACCTTGTCGACTTCGAACCCGGCGCGGGCGGCCAGATCCGCCGCCTGCTGGCGCGCCATGCCGGGCAGGCCCATAAAGATGGCGATGGCGATGACGATCGCGCCGAAGATGCCGACGATGGCCCAGCTGGCCATGCGTTGCAGCGTGGCTTCGCTGACGGGGAGCATTTCGACCAGCCGGTCGAGGCTGCTCTGGCGCTTCAGGGCGCGGCCGCGGCCACCCCCGGACTTGCCGGCGCTGGCCCTGCCCTTTGCGCTGCTCAATCGCGCGGTGCCGCCGCGCCTGATCCGTGCTTCAGCCATCTGTTCCACCCCCGGCGCGCATCAGCGCTTCCTCGACAATAGTCTCTACCAGCGTAGCATAGTCAATGCCCAGCTTGGCCGCCTGTTCGGGGACAAGGCTCAAGGGGGTCATGCCCGGCTGGGTATTGACCTCCAGCAGGAACAGCCCCTCGATCCCCTGCGTGTCGTCCCAGCGGAAATCGGCCCGCGAAGCGCCCTTGCAGCCCAGCAACTGGTGGGCGCGCAGAGCGATCGCCTTGCAGGCCTTGGTGATTTCGAGCGGCAGGTCGGCGGGGCAGACATGTTCGGTCATACCGTCGGTATATTTGGCGTCGAAATCGTAGAAGCCGCTCTTGGGGCGCAGTTCGGTGACGAGCAACGCTTCGTCGCCCAGCACGGCGGTCGTCAACTCGCGGCCGCGAATATAGGGTTCGGCCAGCAGTTCGGGGAAATCCTGCCACGGGCCGACGCTGTCGCGGCCGATCGGGCTGCCGTAATTGCCCTCCGCCGTGACGATGGCGACGCCGACGGAACTGCCTTCGTTGACGGGCTTGAGCACATAGGGGCGCGGCAGCGGGTCGGCGGCAAACAGGCTTTCGCTGGACACGATATGACCGCCGGGCATGGGGATGCCGTGCGGGACCAGCGCCTGCTTGGTCAGTTGCTTGTCGATCGCGATGACCGATGTGGCGAGGCCGCTATGGGTGTAGGTGAGGCCCATCAGGTCCATCATGCCCTGCACCGTGCCGTCTTCGCCGGGGACGCCGTGGAGCGCGTTGAAAATCACGTCCGCCTTCGTTTCGGCCAGGCGCGCGGCGACATTGCGGTCCATGTCGATGCGGGTGACTGTGTGGCCGCGCGATTCCAGCGCCTTGGCGACGCCCTCGCCAGAGGACAAAGAGACGGGGCGTTCCGCCGACCAGCCGCCCATGAGGACGGCGACGTGAAGCGGTCTGAGGGTCAATGAAGTATTCCCGAATAGAGTTGAGGCTGATCTTCAAGGAGTTCAGCAGACGCTTCCGCGTCCCAAGGCCATACCCCTCCATAGGTCCAAACCAGTTGATAGGCTGCGTCGAGCGGCTTCCTGGTGCGCAAGTAGTGATACCAAAGCGCAGAATTGAGATATTCCGGGATCAGATGCTGTTTGTCGACCAAACGCGCCATGCACGTCACGTCATAATCTTCAAGCAAGCCTTCGATGGGTTGCCCATCAGACAGCATCAAGCCAGCTTCGCATTGCCGATAAACTGCATTAACAGCAAACACGCCCATTTGTGACGGAAGACCAAGAATGATGACCTCCGGTTGATCCACGCTTTCCCAAAAACCTACCGAATAAGCAAAGGACTTCGCATCGTCCTCTGGATCGAAAACCGACACCATGTGGCATCCGTCATCGCTGACATTCGCGATGATCCGCATTTCATAATCGGTTAGTGACCGACCTGTCACTTCGCCAACCCCACTCGCTGGATTTCCCACTCCAGCTCGACGCCGCTCTTTTCCTTCACGCGGCGGCGGACTTCCTCGCCCAGCGCTTCAATGTCGGCGCTGGTGGCGTCGCCGCTGTTGAGCAGGAAATTGGTGTGCTTTTCGCTAACCTGCGCGCCGCCCATCTGGAGGCCGCGACAGCCTGCTTCGTCCACAAGCTGCCAGGCCTTGTGCCCTTCCGGGTTCTTGAAGGTCGAGCCGCCGGTCTTGCTGCGCAGCGGCTGGCTTTCCTCGCGCGCGGCGGCTATGCGGTCCATTTCCGCCTGAATCGCGGCGGGCTCGCCCGGTTCGCCGCGGAACGTCGCCGACACCACGATCGCGCCGTCGGTGAGGTTGGAATGGCGATAGGTGTAATGGAGGTCGCGGTTCAGCAGCGTGATCTGCTCGCCAGAGCGCAGCACGACTTCGCACGAGACCAAGATGTCGCGCGTTTCGCGGCCATAGGCGCCGCCGTTCATGCGCACGAAGCCGCCGACCGTGCCGGGGATGGAGCGGAGAAACTCCAGGCCCGCAATTCCTGCGTCGCGCGCGGTCGAGGAGACGAGGATGCCCGAAGCGCCGCCGCCGCAGGTCAGCGTCGTTTCGTCCAACGCAGCGACCTTGGCGAAGGGCTTGCCCAGCCGCACGACCACGCCCGGCACGCCGCCATCGCGCACGATGAGGTTGGAGCCGAGGCCAAGCGCCATCACCGGCACGTCGGGATCGAGCATGGCGAGGAAATCGGACAGGTCGTCCACATCCTTCGGCTCGAACAGCCATTGCGCCGGGCCGCCCGCCTTGAACCAGACGAGTGGGGCCAGCGGGGCGTCGGCCTTTAGCGTGCCACGAACGGGCGGAAGGGCGACCGTCGTGCTCAACCGCGCATCCCCCAAAGGTTCATCCAGTTCTTCATGGCTTTGAGGCCCGCTTCATTCGCCTGGGTCGCGGCCATGCCGGTTTCGACCTGGCGTTGCGCGGCCTCGACCATGTCGCGCGCAGCCTCCACGCCCTGCATCTGGGCGTCGATCATGCGCTTTTGCATTTCCAGGCCGACGGCGAACAGTTCGAACATCAGACGGCTTCCTTCACCTTGGCGGAGACGGCCGATGCCAGCCCCGCCGCCCATTTGGTGATGTCGCCCGCTCCCAGACAGATGACCATGTCGTCGGGCTGGATATCGGCGGCGACCAGCGCCGCCAGTTCATCCGCATCGGCGACGGTCGAGGCATGGCGATGGCCGCGGCGCTTGAGGCCGGCGACCAAAGCGGCGCTGTCCACATCCTCGATCGGCTGTTCGCCCGCGGTATAGACCGGGGCGGCATAGACGATGTCGGCGTCGTTGAACGCCTGCTGGAACTCGTCCATCAGGTCGCGCAGGCGGGTGAAGCGGTGCGGCTGGACCACGGCGATGACACGGCCTTTCGCCCCTTCGCGCGCGGCGGCGAGGACCGCCTTGATCTCAACCGGGTGGTGGCCATAATCGTCGATCACGGTGGCGGTGCCGCCCGCAAGCGTGATTGCGCCGACATTGGTGAAGCGGCGTTTCACCCCGCCGAACTTGGCAAAGCCGGTCTGGATCGTCGCGTCGTCAATGCCCATGTGCAGCGCCACGCCGATCGCCGCCATGGCGTTCAGCACATTATGGCGGCCGGGCATCGGCATTTCGATGCCTTCGATCTTGCGGGTCGATCCGTCGCGCTCGCGCACCTGGATGTCGAAGCGGTTGCCGCCAGGGAAGCTGACGACATTGTCGCCGCGAATATCGGCCTGGGCGGAGAAGCCATAGGTGACGATGCGACGGTCCTGCACCCGTGGCAGAATGGCCTGCACTTCGGGATGGTCGAGGCACAAGAGCGCCGCGCCGTAGAATGGGACATTGCCCACAAATTCGACAAAGGCGTCCTTCACCCGGTCGAAGCTGCCATAATGGTCGAGATGTTCGGGATCGATATTGGTGACGACCGCAATCGTGCCGTCCAGCCGCAGGAAGCTGCCGTCGCTCTCATCGGCCTCCACCACCATCCAGTCGGAGTTGCCTAGGCGCGCGTTGGAGCCATAGCTGTTGATGATGCCGCCGTTGATGACGGTCGGATCGACCCCGCCCGCGTCGAGCAGCGCGGCGACCATCGACGTAGTGGTGGTCTTGCCATGCGTGCCGGCCACCGCGACGGTGGATTTGAGGCGCATCAGTTCGGCCAGCATTTCGGCGCGGCGGATGACGGGAACGCGGTTTTCCAGCGCCAGTTCGACCTCCGGGTTGCCGCGCTTGATCGCGGTGGAGGTGACCACCACGGCGGCATCGCCCAGATTTTCTGACCTATGGCCGATCATCACGCGAATGCCCTTGGCCCGCAGTCCTTCGACCACATAGCCTTCGGCGACGTCCGACCCCTGAACGTCATAGCCCAGATTATGCATCACTTCGGCGATGCCGGACATGCCGATGCCGCCGATTCCGATGAAATGGATCGTGCCGATGTCCGTGCCGACACCCTTCATGCGTGACGTTCCTTATGGATGAAGGCGTTCGCGCTGAAGGAAGCAAAGGGCTTCGACAGGCTCAGCCCGAACGGGGAGAGATGTGTGACGGTCATGCAGGGACGCCCTGCAAATTGAGCGTGGTGGGCGTCGGGCCGACGCGGACCGGATCGTTCATGATCGGGGCATGGCCGATGCTTTCGAGCAGGTCGGCCATGTCGCGCGCCGCGTGGGGGCGGCCGCAACCGCGCGCGCGTTTCGCTGCATTTTGCAGCGCGCCGGGTTCCAGCGCCATCTTCTGCATCTGCTTGGCCAGTTCGACCGCGGTGAAGCGCGCCTGGGGAATCGTCCGCGCGCCACCCGCTTGCGTCATTTCCTTCGCATTGGCGGTCTGATGATCGTCCATCGCGCTGGGCAGCGGGATGAGGATCGCGGGACGGCCGGCGCAGGTCAGTTCGGCGAGAGTCGAGGCCCCTGCCCGCGCGATCACCAGATGCGACCAGCCCAGTTTTTCGGGCACATCGTTGAAATAGGTGGCGAGATCGGCGGGGATTTCCATCTCCGCATAGACCTTCCGCACGCGGTCGATATCTTCGGCGCGGCATTGCTGCGTCACCTGCAGGCGACGGCGGAGCGCAACCGGGAGCATCGACAGGCCTTCGGGCACGACACTGGACAGGATCGACGCGCCCTGGCTGCCGCCGATCACCAGCACGCGGAACACGCTTTCGTCGGTCAGCGCGGGAAAATCCTCCTCGCGCAACTGCTTCACTTCCTCCCGCACCGGATTGCCGATCAGGTGGACCTTGGCCGCATAGGCGTCCTTCAAGCGTTCGACATCGGGATAGGCGGTGGCGATGGCGTCGACCCGGCCGGCCAGCAGGCGGTTGACCCGGCCCAGCACGGCATTTTGTTCATGGATGGCCGTCGGGATGCCGTCGGCCAATGCGCCCAGCAGCGCGGGCATGGCGGGATAGCCGCCAAAGCCGACGACGGCGGTGGGGCGGAAGGTTTCGTTGAGCCGCCGGGACATGGCGCGTCCTGCCCAGATCGCCTTCAAGGCGCCGGGCCAGCTCGACGGGTTCTTGGTCATGCGACCGGCGGGCATGATATGGACCTGCGCCCGATTATCCGGCGCCTTGTCGAAGATGCCAGGGATCTTGGCCCCGCGCTCATCGGTGACGAGCGCGACATGATGACCGCGCGCCATTAGCTCTTCGGCGACGGCGTGGGCCGGAATCATATGACCCCCCGTCCCGCCGGCGGCGAGGACGAAGTGACGGGAAATGCTCATCGACCACTCCATTTGACCACGGTATGCCGGCCCATGAAGGGATTGCGCCGGGTGAAGGCGAGCAACAGGCCGACCCCGATGCAAAGCGCCAGCATAGAGGAGCCGCCATAGCTGATAAAGGGCAGCGTCATACCCTTTGACGGAAATATCTGCGCATTGACGCCCATGTTGATGATCGCCTGCAACCCGAACTGGGTCGTGAGGCCCGCAGCGGCGAGGATGGTGAACACATCCTCCTCGTCCAGCAGGCGCAGCAGCACGCGCACCACGATGGCGAGATAGACGCAGGCGATGGCGATGCAGGCGAGCAGGCCGAACTCCTCCCCGATGACCGAGAAGATATAGTCGGTATGCGCTTCGGGCAGGCGGAACTTGTTCTGGCCGCCGCCCGGCCCGACGCCGGTGAAGCCGCCATGGGAAATGGTGCGGAAGGCGAGGTCGGTCTGGTCCGGGCCGGCGTCAAGCTGGACGCCGATGCCAAGGAAGTCGTTCACCCGCTGGCGGCCATTTTCGTAGAACATATAGACCGCGACCAGCCCGGCCAGCGCGACGCCGGCCATGCCGCCGATGAAGCGCATCGACACGCCCGACAGCAGCAGCAGCACGCCAAGGCAAGCGGCGAAGATGACGGTCTGGCCGAAGTCGGGCTGGCGCATCAGGATGATGGCGATGAGGCCGGTGACCGCGAAGCTCAAGGGCACGACCGGCAAGGTCATATCCTTGGCGCGCAGCGACAGCAGCCAGGCGAGAGCCACGACGAAGACGGGTTTCAAAAATTCGGACGGCTGGAAACGGAAGCCGGGCAAATCGATCCAGCGCTTCGCGCCGTTCACCGTCGATCCCAGGATCGGCACGCACAGCAGCATGACGAAGAAGAAGGCGCAGCCGAAAATGGCGAGCCGCCGCGCCTGCGGCCGGGGCAACATGGATATGATGAGCATGATCGGCAGGCCGATGAATACCCACATCAGCTGGCGGTAGAAATAGATCAGCGGGTTGACCGCGATCGAGGCAGTCGATCGATCGATCGCGGCGACGGGGGACGCTGCCGCGACGGCGACCAGGCCGATCGCCATCAGCGTGACGATTAGCGACAGCAGGACGCGGTCGATCTCCCAGAACCAGATGGCGAGCGCGGTGCGTTCGCGCGGCACGGTGCGGGTGCGGAAACCCTTCACCAATTCGCCTGCTCTGGACATGCCTGTTCCCCTTTTGCTCATCGTCGCCCCGGAGCCTTAATCGAGCGCCGCGACGGCGGCGACGAAAGCATCGCCGCGCGCCTCGAAATCGCGAAACTGGTCGAAACTGGCGCAGGCGGGCGACAACAGCACCACGTCGCCGGGCTGCGCGATGCGCGCGGCGCGGCGGACGGCGGCGCTTAGCATCTCACTGTCGTCCACCGCCATAGCGGGGCGCAGCAGATCGGCGAACATATGCCCCGCTTCACCGATCGTATAGGCGTGGGCGACATTGGCGAAATGGGGGACGCACTCGTCCAGATTGTCGGACTTGGCGACGCCGCCCAATATCCAGTGGATGCGCGGGCGTCCGTCGACCGGCGGCCAAGCGGCGAGCGCGGGCGCGGTGGAGGCGGCGTTGGTCGCCTTGCTGTCGTTGACGTAGAGGACGCCGTTGCGTGTGGCGACGGCCTGCATCCGGTGGGGGAGCGAGGCGTAGCTGGTCAGCGCATGGGCGATGGTGGTTTCGTCGATGCTGAGCGCCTTTGATACCGCGATGGCGACAGCTGCATTCTGGGCGTTGTGCGGGCCTTGGAGGGCGGGCCAGGTCAGTTGGGCGGCAGGGTCGATGTCCGCTACCCCAACTTCTTTCACGTCATCCCCGCGAAGGCGGGGATCCATCTCTTCCCACTCTCCTTGGACCGCTATGTCAGGAGATGGATTCCCGCCTTCGCGGGAATGACGGAGGTTTTGAGCGATAGTCCGGCTCGGTTCATCCTCGGTGGCGACAACGGCGACATGCTCGGCCGACTGCATCCCGAATAGCCGCGCCTTGCTCGCAACATAACCCTCAAACCCATCATAACGATCCAGATGATCCGGCGTGATGTTGAGCAGCACCGCGACGTCGCAATCCAGGCTGTGGGTCAGGTCGATCTGGTAGCTGGAGAGTTCCAGCACATAGACGCCCACGCCATGCAGGTTCGGTTCCAGCGGCGGCTGGCTGAGGATCGGCAGGCCGATATTGCCGCCCATGACGGTGGGATAGCCTGCCTGTTCGATGATATGGTGGATCAACGCGGTGGTGGTGGACTTGCCGTTGGTGCCGGTGATGCCGACGACCTTGTGCGGTGGCAGCGTCGGCCGGGCGAGCGCGAACAGTTCGATGTCGCCGATGATCGGGACGCCCGCGATCTTGGCGCGCATGGCGATCGGGTGGCGGTTCAATGGCACGCCGGGTGACACGACGATGCCGTCGAAGCCGCTAAGGTCGATCTCCATGGGATCGCCCAGTTCCGCCTGCCCTTCGACCAGCGCGCGGGCTTCCTCCCGGCTATCCCAGGCGACGACGCGCGCGCCGCTGGCGACCAGCGTTGCGACCGTGGCGAGGCCGGACCGCGCCAGCCCCAGCACGGCGTAGGTCTTGCCTGCGAAGGCGCTGGACACGATCATCGCAGCTTCAACGTGGCAAGGCCGGCGAGCGCCAGCACGAAGGCGATGATCCAGAAGCGGATCACCACGGTCGGTTCGGCCCAGCCCAGTTGCTCGAAATGATGGTGGATCGGCGCCATCTTGAACACGCGCCTGCCGGTTCGTTTGTAGAAGAAGACCTGGATGATGACGCTAAGCGCCTCCACGACGAAGAGGCCGCCGATGATGCCCAGCACGATTTCATGGTGCGCGGTGACCGCGATCACGCCGATCGTCCCGCCCAAAGCCAGCGACCCGGTATCGCCCATGAAGACCGCGGCGGGCGGCGCGTTGAACCAGAGGAAGGCAAGGCCCGCGCCGATGATCGCGCCGCACAGGATGGTCAGATTGCCCGCGCCGGGCACATGGGGAATGCCCAGATATTCGGCAAAGTCCGCGCGGCCGACCAGATAGACGATCAGCATGAAGGCGAGGCTGGCGATGATGACCGGCATGGTGGCGAGGCCGTCCAGGCCGTCGGTCAGGTTCACCGCATTGCCGAACGCGACGATGACGAAGGCGGCAAAGCAGAAGTAGAACGGTCCCAGTTCGATCGCCGGGCCGTTATAGAAAGGCACGTAGAGCGCGGTATTGCCATGCTGGTTGACGATCATCCAGGCCGCGAAACCGGCGATCAGAAATTCGAACAACAGGCGCATCTTGCCCGACAGCCCCTTGTGGCTGGCTTTCGTCACCTTGTCATAATCATCCAGAAAACCGATCGCGCCGAAACCCAGCGTCACGAACAGGCAGGCCCAAACATAGGTGGACGACAGGTCCATCCACAGCAGCACCGAAATGAGCATGGAGGTCAGGATCATCAGGCCGCCCATGGTCGGCGTGCCGCGCTTGGCGAGGTGCGTCTGCGGACCGTCGTCGCGGATCGGCTGCCCCTTGCCTTGGCGAACACGCAGCCAGCCGATGAATTTGGGACCGATGACCAGCCCGATGATGAGCGAGGTGAAGATCGCCGCGCCCGCGCGGAAGGACAGATAGCGGATGAGGTTGAACACCCCCGCGAAATCCATGGTCTGGGCCAGCCAGTAGAGCATCAGTTCGTCTTTCCTTCGCGAGCGGCATCGGCAAGGGCGGCGACCAGGCGGGAGAGGCCCACGCCGTTCGAACCCTTGACCAATATCGCGTCGCCCGCGCGCATTTCGGTTTGGATGAGGGGGATGGCGGCCGCCGTATCGGCGACATGCACAAAGGGGATGATGCCGCCCAAGGCGTCGGCCAGCGGCACCATTTCCGCGCCGACCAATATGGCATAGTCGACCCGGCCCGCGCCCAGCGGTTCGACAAGGCCGGCATGGAGTTCGATGCTGCGGTCGCCCAGTTCACGCATCCCGCCCAATATGGCGATCCGGCGGTCGGCCTTTTCACGGCCCAGTTGCGTGAGCGTCGCGGTCATAGACAGCGGATTGGCGTTGTAGCTTTCATCGATCAGCAGCGCTTGCCCGCCTGCCACAGGCAGGATGCGCCGCTCACCCCGGCCCGGCAGGCCCGGCATTTCGGCGAGCGCCAGGCCCGCTGCGGCCAGATCGCCACCCACCGCATCGACTGCGGCCAGCACCGCGAGCGCGTTCGACACCCAATGGTCGCCTGGCGCGGCCACGGTGAAGCAGAGTTCCGCGTCGGGCAGGGTCGCGGTGACCAGCGTCCCGCCGCCCGGCGCAGGCACGGCTTCGCGGGCGCAGATATCCGCCTGCGGGCTGGTGCCAAAGGTCAGGATGCGAGCGGCGTGGCGTTCCGCCTTGTTATAGAGCAAGGTGACATGCGGGCTGTCATAGGGGATGATCGCGGTGCCGCCGGGTTGCAGCCCCTCGAAAATCTCCGCCTTCGCCTCGGCGATCTTCGCTTCCGTGCCGAAAAATTCGATATGGGCAGGCGCGATCGCGGTGACGATGGCGACATGCGGGCGGACCTGCCGGGTCAGCGCCGCCAGTTCGCCCGCGTGGTTCATGCCCATCTCGAACACGCCATAGGCGCAGCCGCGTGGCATCCGGGCCAGGCTGAGCGGCACACCGACATGGTTGTTGTAGCTTTTGACCGAGCGATGCACCTGATCCGGCGCAGCGCGGTCGAGCGCCTGAAACAGCGCTTCCTTCGTGCCGGTCTTGCCGACTGATCCGGTGACGCCGATCACCTTGCCGTCCATGCGCTTGCGCGACGCTTTGCCCAGCGTTTCGAGCGCGGCGGCGCTATCGGGGACCAGGATGTGGGGATGGGCGACGGGTTCGCTGACGATCGCCCCGGCCGCGCCTTGAGCGAATGCCTTGTCGATGAATTTATGGCCGTCGGTGGTTTCGCCCTTCATCGCGACGAACAGGTCGCCTTGCCCCACTTCGCGGCTGTCGAAGGCAACGCCCGAAACGGCGAACGGCGCCGACGCGGCGCCGCCTGTGGCCTCAGCGATTTCGGTGGAGGTCCAGAGCGACATCAACCCAACGCTCCACAAACAAAATACCGTTCGGGCTGAGCCTGTCGAAGCCTTCTCCTTCCTCCACGAAAAGAAAGGCCCTTCGACAGGCTCAGGGCGAACGGATTTGAACCTGTGTTTTGCGTCAACCCGCGCACTCCCGCGCGACGGTGACGTCGTCGAAGGGCAGCACCCGGTCGCCGATGATCTGGCCCTGTTCATGGCCCTTGCCCGCGAGCAGCACGATGTCGTCAGCCCCGGCCAGCGCGATCGCGGCGGCGATGGCGGCGCGGCGGCCGCCGATTTCCTGCGCCGCCGGTGCGCCCGCCAACACGGCAGCGCGAATGGCGGAAGGTTCCTCCGAACGCGGATTATCGTCGGTGACGATGACATGGTCGGACAATTCCGCCGCGACCTTGCCCATCAGCGGCCGTTTGCCCGCGTCGCGATCGCCGCCAGCGCCGAACAGGGTGATGAGCTTGCCGCGCGTATGCGGGCGCAGCGCCTCGATCGCGGCCTTCAGGCCATCGGGGGTATGGGCATAATCGACATAGACCGGAGCGCCCGCCTTGCTGATGACGGCGCGTTCCAGCCGCCCGCGTACCGGCTGGACCCGGCCGAGCAGTTCCAGCACCTTGGCCGTGTCTCCGCCGGTCGCGATGACGAGTCCGGCGGCGGTCAGGGCGTTGGCGGCCTGATAGGCACCGATCAGCGGCAGGTTGACCTTGTAGAGCTTTCCTTCCGCCTCGATCTCCAGCGTTTGTCCCAAATGGGTCGGGGTGCGGTTGACCAGGCGCAGCGCATCGCCCTGCGTGCCGACAGTCAAAAGGCGCAGGCCGCGCGCCTGCACCCGATCGATGACCCTGGCGGACCAGGCGTCATCGGCCCACACGACCGCCGCGCCGTCGGCCGACACGACTTCGTCGAACAGCCGCATCTTAGCGTCGAAATAGCTGTCCATGTCGCCATGATAGTCGAGATGGTCGCGCGACAGGTTGGTGAATGCGCCCGCGATCACCGGCAGTCCTTCGGTGCGATATTGGTCGAGGCCATGGCTCGACGCCTCGAACGCGGCATGGGTGATGCCCTCGCGGCGCAGGCCCGACATATTGGCGAGGAAGGTGACGATATCCGGCGTGGTCAGCCCGGTCGACACCTGATCGACCGCCGTGGTAACGCCCAGCGTGCCGATCGACGCCGATTTATGCCCCATCATCCGCCACAACTGGCGGACGAGTTCGACCGTGCTGGTCTTGCCATTGGTGCCAGTGACCGCGACGGTCACGTCCGGGAAAGGCGCGAAATAGCGTGCGGCCATCAACGCCAGCAGGCGGCGGGGATTGGCGTGGGCGATGTGGATAGCGCCGTCGACCTTCGCCTCCGGCCGGGCGACCACCGCGAGCGAGCCCGCCTTCACGGCGTCAGCGATATAATCCTCACCATTGACGCGCAGGCCCTGGAAGGCACCGAAGACAGTGCCGGGCGCGACCTTGCGATTGTCGATGGCGAAGCCCGTCACGGACGAATCAAGGCCGGCATCCGTGCCAGCCTCTCCCGATATCGCAGCGTCCAGACCTTCGACCAGCGAGCCAAGGCGCATCATTCTTTCTCCTTGTCGCCGTGCAGCAGCGGCATCAGGTCGGAAATATCGACGTCACGGCTCTCGTCCGGCATCACCCCCAGCATCGGCCCGGTCCGCTCCACCACCCGCTTGACCACGGGCGCGGCGGTCCAGGCCGCCGTGCGCAGGCCATATTGGCCCGTCGCCTCGTCCATGATCGCGACGACGACGTAGCGGGGATTGTCCATCGGGAAGGCAGAAGCGAAAGTCGTCACCAGCGAAGTCTTGTTATAGCGCCCCTCTTGAGGCTTTTCGGCGGAACCCGTCTTGCCGCCCACCCGGAATCCCTTGGCGTCGGCGCTACGTCCTGTACCCGCCGACACGATCATCCGCAACAGTTGCCGCATCCGCGCGCTGGTGGCGGCGGAAAACACGCGCCGCCCGTCGGGTACTTCATCGGCGCTCAGCTTGCGCACGGTCGCGGGACGCCAGATGCCACCATTGACCAAAGCGGCATAGGCAGCCGCCAGATGCAGCGGCGTGACCGCGATGCCATGGCCGTAGGATGTGGTCATGCTGGTGATGCGGCCCCAGCTGGACGGCCAGATGCCCTTGGCGCGCTCGTTGAACTCGATCGGCGCGCGCTGGTCGAAATCCAGGCTGCGGAACATCTTTTGCAGCGGGGCCGCGCCCATTTCGTCAGCGATCCGCGCGGTGCCGATATTGGAGCTGTGGACCAGTATTTCCGGCACGTTGATCCAGCGGCCCATCGCATGGTCGTCCTTGATGCGGAAGCCGGCGACGGCAAGTGGGGCGGTCGCATCATAGCGCTTGCTCATCGACGTCACGACGCCGGCGTCCATGGCCGCCGCGATGGCGAGCGGCTTGAACGAGGAACCCATTTCGTAGCGGGCCTGCACCATATGATTGCAGAGCGGCGACTGGCTGCAGGTCTTGCCGGCATAATTTTGCAGCTTGTTGGGGTCAAAGACGGGAATAGAGGCCATGGCGATGATCTCGCCGGTATTGGCATCCATGATGACGCCGCCCGCGCCCTTCGCCCGCGTCTGTAAGAGCTGGGCATAGAGTTCGCTCTCCAACGCCCCCTGCACCCGGCTGTCGATCGACACGGCGAAGGGCTTGCCGCGCTGCGCCACATCGGTCAGCCGGTCGTTGAAGGCAGCCTCCACGCCCATGCCGCCCACGCCAGCGGAATCGGGCGCGAAGCCCAGCACATGCGCGGCGAGGGTGCGCTGCGGATAGAGCCGCTCCTTCTCACGCGGAAATTCGATGCCGATTTCGCCCAGCGCATTCACGGCCGCCACCTGTTCGGGCAGCGCGCGACGGCGCAGATAGGCCCAGCCCCGCCCACGCAGCTTCTTGTAGAAGGTCGCTTCGGGTTCGTCGGGAAAAATGTCGTGCAGCTTGCGCGCCAGTTCGGCCGGATCGCCGATCAGCTTGGATGGGCGGACGGCGACCGAATAGGCGTCCATCGTGCGGGCCAGCGGCACGCCGTTGCGATCCACGATGTCGGCGCGGGCGGGCAGGAAGGCGGACAGGCTGCCGTCGCCCGTCGTCCCCTGCGCAAAAATGCCGACCCAGGCGAGTCGGCCGATCAGGATGGACGTGATAGCCAGGAACAGGATCAGCAGCAGCATCAGCCGGTTATGGGCGATGGCGGTCAGGTTGAGCCGCGCTCGCCCCGCCCGTTCGCCACCTGGCTGGACAATGATCGTCGCCATCAGCGCTGCTCCCTGCGTTTCTCGCGCGCCGCCTTGGCGGACAGGTCGCCCAGCGTGCTGTCATCCAGCAGCTTGGCGTCGAGCATCGCCATCCGTTCCGCCTTGCGCGCGATCGGATTGGGCTTGCTCACATCGGCATCAACCTTGGCCTGCTGCGCCGGGCTGCGGGGCGCGGGCTTGGGCAGCTTGTCGACGATATCGGCGGCATGGGCCTCTCGAATCACCGCGATCTCGCTGCGGATCTGGGTCGCGGCCGGGCTTTCTGGGCCTTTTTGCGGCGCGGAGGGTAGGTCGGCGGGGGTTTCGACCATCGCCACCATCACCGGCGGCGCGACATAGTCGGGGCCGTTGGGCTGGATGCCGTCCAGATGCGCCAGCGCCCGTTCGCCGCCCAGATATTGCTGGGCGCTGGGCGTGGCGTACATGAAGTCATGCTGGTTCCAGCTTTCCAGCTGGCGCATCGAGGCGCGCGCGCTGAATTCCGTTTCCAGATAGCGAATGTCGCCCTTCGCCCCCGCGATCTGCGCGCGCACCTTCATCAGCTCGTTACGCTCGGTCGCGACCTTGAGCGACACCATATAGGCCCCCAGCGCGCCCAGTGCGACCAGGATCACCCAGATCAGGCTCTGCAACCTCTTCACGGCGATCATATGCTGGAACTCCGGGGAGGCGAGGAGACGGGGGCAGAGGTGCGGATGGCGGAGCGCAGCGTGGCGGACCGCGCGCGGGGGTTGCGCGCCAGTTCTGCTTCCCCTGCACGCACCGGCTTGGCGGGCTTGGCGAAGGTCGGCTGCGGTCCGGCGGCGCGTTCGGGCAGATGCCTGGACCCAGACCCCTCGCCACCGCTGCGATTGCGCAGGAACTGCTTGACGATACGGTCCTCCAGACTGTGGAAAGTGACGATCGCAAGGCGACCGCCCTCCTCCAGCAGCGCCTCGGCCGCGTCGAGCGCCCGCTCCAACTCTTCCAGCTCCTGATTCACATGGATGCGGATCGCCTGAAAGGTGCGGGTCGCCGGGTCTTTCTTGTCATGCGGCTTGTGGCCCAGCGCGCGGCGGACCACGGCGGCGAGTTGGCCGGTGCGCTCCAGCGGGCGGGCATTCACGATCGCGTGGGCGACCCGGCGCGACCGCGGCTCGTCGCCATAGCGGTAGATGACGTTGGCGATATCCTCTTCCGACGCGGTGTTGAGGAAATCGGCGGCGTTCATGCCGTCCTGGCTCATCGTCATGTCGAGCGGGCCGTCGGCCTGGAAAGAAAATCCACGATCGGCCCGGTCGAGTTGCATCGAGGAGACGCCGATGTCGAGCGTGATGCCCGACACCTGGCTGATGCCGCGTTCCGCCAGCAATTCGACCATGCGCGAAAATTCGCCCGCGATCAGCGTGATGCCATGTGCATCGGCCACGCCCTGCCCTTCGCGGATCGCATCGGGGTCACGATCGAAGGCGAAGACCTGCGCCTGGGCCATCGCCATGGCGCTGCTGTAGCCGCCCGCGCCAAAGGTGCCATCGACATGGATCTCGCCAGGGGTGATGGCGAGGGCGTCAAGCACTTCGGCAAGGAGGACGGGAATGTGGGGGGTGGTTGCGGAAACGGCGTCGCTCACTTGGCCGCCCCTTCGGCTCGCGCGTCGATCCAGCGCCGGACCTTGTTGCGGATCAGCGCCGGGCGATCGGGGCTTTCGACCAGGGCTTCGGGCTTCCAGACCTGGAAATAGCGGCCCACGCCATAGAAGAAGATTGCGTCGGTGATGCCGGCTTCGTCCTTGATATCGGGGTGCAGGAAGAAGCGGCCGGCATCGTCGAAATTGACGTCCTCGATCGTACCGAGGCGATTTTCGCGTTCCAGATCGGCGTTGAAATCGCGCCCCGCCTCATAGGCCTGACGCTCCAGCTTATCGACCTCTTCGAACAGGAACTGCTTGTGCGACAAGCCGAAGCCCGTGGCGCAGCCATTGTCCATATGGATCGACAGGCACAGCCGATTCTGGCCGCCGCTGGCCTGGGTGACCAGCTTGCGCATCTCCAGGGGCAGCACGAAACGGCCCTTGCCGTCCGCGACGCTGAATGCGTTGCCCGAATAGAGAATGACGTCCGACACGCTGGCAACCGACCCCTTTTATGCAGGGCACAGGCCGCCTGTCGCCGGGATCACGAGAAGACCATCCAGCGTACAGGACTGCACAAAAGCCTGACGAACCCCAATGCTGGTTTACGTACCAAGCATGGGGGGTCACTGCAATGGGAAAGCATGGGTGGTGATGGGAAAAGACGGTGAAATTCGGGACTAACCGGAATTGTTATCTTTTGGGTTATCATCTTCTCCTTTTGTTCCGGGCACAGCCCCGCGCCTTTCCCGGCGCCACAGGATCGCACCCAGTGTCGCCCATATCGTCCCGGCCAGAAGCGCCCAGCGGAGCGCGCGGGTGACGTCCTGCCCATCCCGCATCCAGCGGCGATCGGCGGGGATAGAGCCGCCGTTCAGCCAATGGACGATAAGTGCAGGCGTATCGGCCACCCAATGTCGGGGGTCGAGCGGACGGGCAGGATCGGCGAGCCACAGACGATCATCGATCGGATCGGCGTCCCCCAGCACCAGCACCGCGCCCTGGCCGATATGCTGGCGATGCAGCAGGGCCTCCCCCGATCGCTGCCCGCCGGACAGGGTGATCAACTGGCCATCGGGTAGAAAATGCCGGATTTCCGATTCTTCCATGACGCCCGACGGCGCGAAGCCCCAATGTTCGAGCAGCGGCCCCAGCAGGCCGGTAGGCGGCGCGCGGCGGCGATCGCCCAGCGGCAGGTCCGACGGCCAGCGCAGCAGCGGATCGGCCAGCACCAGCGCCGTGCCGCCATCCCGCACCCATCGATCGATCGCGACAAGTTGCGCGGGCGTCAGCGCGCGTGGCTGCGCCAGCAACAGGCGTCGCGCGCCCGATGCCTTGAGCTGAACCGGATCGTCCATAGGCATCACGGTGAAGCGGGTGCGCAGGACCGCGACGATGGGCGCGTCCCGTGGCGCGGCCTGCCCCGATTCGCTCCAGAAGAGCGGCAAGGCAGTGATGACGGCGAGCCTGGGGCGATCCGGGGCAGGTTGCAACGGCTGGGCGGGGCCGCGCCAGAGGAGTAGCGCCGCCAAGGCGAGGACAATCATACCCACACCCATTCGCTTCGAAGCGAACAAAGAATGGCGCAGTATCGACCCACCAAAAACAGCCAGCAGCGCGACCGCAAGCAGCCCCAGCACCGCCATCCCATCCGGCGCGCGTCCCGCCGCGAAAGCACAGAAGATCAGCGCCATCCCGACGCCACCCATCGCCGCCCACGTCAGTATCGCCCATCCGCGCCGCCCCAGCAGCAGGCCCGCCCCGGTCAGCGCCAGCGCCGTTGGCAAAGCCCAGTCCCAGGGATCGGCCTGCCCCGTCAGCCAGGCGCGCCACAGACCGGCCAGGACAATCGCCAGCGGCGTCAGCCAGAGCCACATGAATCGGTTCAGCCCCGCCTTCATCGGCGGCGATCCCGGCCCGGCGGCATCACTCAGCGCTGCTGCTGCGTGGGATCGCGGTCCATGGGCTTGCGGATATTGGGGTCGGGTTGCAGGTCGGGCACGATCGGCGCTTGTTCCGGCGCGGGCTGCACGCCCAGTTCCGCCAGCGGATCGCGCGGCGAGACGGCATTGCCGCTGGCGCTGAGCGTCGGCACCACCGGCGGCGGCAGCGCGGCATCGTCCATCCGCGCCTTTTCGATGACGATATTGGCCAGGCCCACCAGCAACACCACACCCGCCAGACCGGTCAAGCCAATCTGGACGCGCTGTAACCCTTCCTGTCGGCGGGGTGTTTCAGCCATGGTGACGCTCTGGACCTCTTCGCCGCGACCCGTGTCGGCGATCATGCAGTCTGCGCGAGCCAGGGGAAGACCGTCAAGCCCTTAGATTCCAGCCACTGACGGTTGTAGAGGGTCGAGAGGTAGCGAAAGCCGGTATCGCACAGGATCGTGGCGATTCGCTTGCCCGGCCCCAGTTGCCGCGCCAGCGCGACTGCGCCCGCGACATTGATGCCCGACGACAGGCCCAGGCACAGCCCCTCCTCCGCCAGCAAGCGTCGGACCCACTCCATGCCGTCCGCGTCGGAAATGCGGAACTGGGTGTCGATCGGCGCGCCTTCCAGATTGGCGGTGATGCGCCCCTGGCCGATGCCCTCGGCCACCGAAGACCCGTCGGCCTTCAATTCGCCGGTCGCATAATAGCTGTAGAGCGCCGCGCCATGCGGATCGCTAAGCGCGATCGTAATCGCCTCATCCTTGGCTTTCAGGCCCAGGCCCACGCCCGCGATCGTGCCGCCGGTGCCGGCCGCACAGGTGAAGCCGTCGATCCGACCGTCCATCTGTGTCCAGATTTCCTCCGCCGTGCCGACAATATGCGCCTTGCGGTTGGCGATATTGTCGAACTGGTTGGCCCAGATCGCGCCCTCCGTTTCTTCCGCCAGCCGGCGCGAGGTGTGGACGAAATGGCCCGGATTCGAATAAGGCGCGGCCGGCACCGTCACCAGCTCCGCGCCCAGCGCGCGCAGCGTATCCATTTTCTCCCGGCTTTGCGTTTCGGGCATGACGATGATCGTCTTATAGCCCTTGGCATTAGCGACCAGCGCCAGGCCGATGCCGGTATTGCCCGCCGTCCCCTCGACAATTGTGCCGCCGGGCTGAAGCAGCCCCTTTTCCTCGGCATCGTTGACGATGAACAGCGCCGCCCGGTCCTTGACCGAGGCACCGGGATTGGCGAATTCGCACTTGGCGAAAATGTCGCAGCCGGTTTCCTGCGAAGGACCAGCGAGGCGCACCATAGGCGTGTTGCCGATGAGCGCGAGACTATTGGGTTGAAGCAGCATGGCACCCGCATAGCGGAGCGGGCGCGACTTTGCCAAGCAAGGGAATGATGACGCGAAGAAAGCGGCCATTTCACCGCCCTGTTAATCTTTGCCCGGTTAATCTTTTCACCCTCCGGCGTCCCATCGCGGCACAGGCCCAAATCCATAGAGGAAAGCGCAAGGGAATTGGGTTAAGGGCGGCTGGGCGACATGGTGTCGCGCGGCAACAGGGTTTGGCATGCGGTTTTTTGCGCAGATGCGGGGATGGAAGGGCCATGGGGCGATCCTTGCGATCGCGTTGCTGGTCCTGGTCGCCCCGCGCCTGATCACTGCTGCGCCGCTCGACATGCTGGACGGCGAACAGAGTCGATCGCTGGCCGATCCGGCCGAAGATTCGGGCGCGAATTTCCCCGGCTCCGCCTTTTTCTATGCGCAAGGGGCGTTCGACCCCGTGCCCGGCGTCGCCACGGTGCAGAGCGAGCATGTGCTGGGCCTGGACGAAGTGAAGGCCGCGCCCGCCATGATCTTTCGCGGCCTAACCGGCCTCGACAGCTATCGCGCGCTCAATTGCCTGACCTCGGCCGTCTATTATGAAGCCGCCAACGAACCGGACGATGGCCAGCGCGCGGTGGCGCAGGTGGTTCTAAACCGTGTGCGCAGCCAGCTATGGCCCAATACGGTGTGCGGCGTCGTCTATCAGGGGTCGGAACGCACCGACTATAAATGCCAGTTCACCTTCAGCTGCGACGGGGCGATGGCGCGGGTTCCCGCCGCCGCCGCCTGGGTACGGGCGCGGCGCGTGGCCGAGGACGCGCTGGCGGGGAAAGTCTATGCCCCGGTCGGCCTCGCCACCCATTATCACACGTTGGCGGTACGGCCCGACTGGTCGTCCAGCCTGCAGGCGGTGGCGGTGATCGGCGCGCATATCTTTTACCGCAATCCCGGCTTCAACGGCACGCCCGCGGCCTTCGCCGCCCCCTATCTGGGGCGCGAGACGATTTCGGGGCCGGCGCGCACCAGCTGGCCTGCGCGCCCGGTGCAGCCGGTCGAGATGCTCGCGGCACCCTATATGCCGCCCGCCCAAGCCTTGCCCCAGGTTGCGCCGCGTACCGGATGGACGCCCGCGCCGCTGCCGCAGCCTGCCGACGACGGTCTGCCGGAATCCACCATCCGGCCGGAATATCGCAACAGCGGCCGCCCGCTTATCTGACACGCTTTTTTTGCCCGAACCGGCGGTTTTTTGCGGTTAATGCTGGGGTGAGCATCGAAGTGGTTGGAAAAAAAGCAGATTAAAAAATGGCTTTTTGGGCACCTGGCGGGAACCGATTTGCCCCATTGTGGGTTCTATATTTCGGATAGCAAATCTTTTGCCCCCCGCTCTTGCTATCCGCAAAATATGAGCCCGGAACGTCTCCCCCCCGACACGTTCCGGGCTCAGACTTTTCCGGGGCCTTTCCTTTTGAAATCTTTATTCTTTTCGGCTGCGGAACGTATCGCGGCAGCGCGGGTTCTTCCTGTGTCACTGTGATGGCGTCGCCATCCGGTCACAGATTTTGACGAGGAGATTTCCGATGACCAAGAAAATTCTAGCCGCCGTGCTGCTCACCGGATCGCTCATGGTTGCCGCGTGCAACACGGTCGAAGGCGCAGGCCGCGACGTGCAGAGCGCCGGCAAGGCCGTGGAAAAGACTGCGAACTAAGGGTCGGACAGACTCTATAGGTTACTACCCCGCTCCCTAGCATGGCCCGCCCGTCAAACGGCGGGCCTTTTTTTGCGCCGCGAAGAAGGAATCTGTAGGCTTCGACCAGAAGCGGGCGTGCGGCGGCCATTCCGGCTTGCCCAATAGCCGTCACCCCAGCGAGGGGGGTCTCAGGCGACGGCGCGCTACGTGTGGGTAAGCGCTCATTTCGACCGCTGCGTGCTCCCGCGCGAGACCCCCGCGTTGGCCTACGGCCGCCCTTCGGGTCGCTGGGGTGACAGGATTTTTTCGTCGTCGCTAAAGTGACGTCAGGTGCAAAGCGGAATGCCAGAAAACCAGCCCGCATTGCCAACCCGCAAACCCATCGCCCGTTTACGCCGAAGCCTCTTCCGCCGCCTCTTGCTTGGCGGCCCGGCGATCGGTGAACCAGATCGCGACGATGGTGATTTCGTACAGCAGCAACAGCGGAATCGCGAGCATCAGCTGCGATACCACATCGGGCGGGGTCAGCACGGCCGCCAGGATGAAGGCCGCGACGATCATATAACGCCGCATCCCGATCAACTGCGCCCGCGTGACGAAGCCGGCGCGGTTGAGCAGCATCAGCAGCACCGGCATCAGGAAACTGATGCCGAAGGCCAGGATGAATTGCATGACGAGGCCAAGATAGGCGTCCGCACTGGGCAGCGCCTCCACTTGCAGACCGCTGCTATTCCCCTGAAATTCCAAAAAGAAGTGGAAAGCCATCGGCATGACCACGAAATAGGCGAGGCTAGCGCCCAGCGCGAACAGGAAGGGCGTGGCCAGGATGAAGGGCAGCAGCGCCTTCTTTTCCTTGGCATAGAGGCCTGGTGCCACAAAGGCCCAGAGCTGGTTGGCGATGATCGGGAAAGACAGGCAGAAAGCCCCGAAAAAGGCGATCTTCACCTGCACGAAGAAGGCTTCGTACAGCTTGGTGTAGACCAGCTTGCCCCCGCCGTCACCAAACGCTTCCTTGAGCGGGTGGACCAGGATCGTGAACAGCTGTTCGGAAAAATAGAAGCAGATCGCCCCGGTCGCTACCAGCGCATAGACGCATTTGAGCAAACGGCCGCGCAGTTCGATCAGATGGTCGAGCAAGGGTGCCTTGCTGTCGTCGATGTCGCCGATCATGCCGCTGCGTCGCCCTTATGCGGCTGGGCGACAGGCTCCGCCGATGCCTCCGCGACATAGGGCGGGCCGTCCGCCGCCGGGGGCGCGACCGGGGCCGATTGCGCGACGAAAGCCGGCTTTTCCGTCGGCGCTTCGGCCACATAGGGCGGGTTGCCTTCGGACCCCGCGGAGTCGCCCGGCGCCAGCAGTGCGTCTGTCGCGGCGACTTCGGGCGGATGCTCGTCCATGATCCGCTTGTTCTGCGCCGCCCATTTCTTTTCCAGCTCTTCCAGCTCCACTTCGCGCACCATCGCGTCGATGCCGGTGCGGAAATGCCGGGCCATGCCCTGCGCCTTGCCGACGATCTGCCCCACCTTGTACAAGGCGCGCGGCAGATCCTTAGGCCCGATCACGATCACGGCTATGATCACGATCACCAGAAATTCGGACGAATCGATACCAAACATGCGGGACTACCGGCCTGCGCTAGAGGATCAGGCCTTGGTCTTTTCTTCGGTCGCGCTGGGGGTCGGCGCGTCCTGCTCCGGCACGCGATGCCCTTCCAGGCGCGTCGCGGGCTTGGCCGGGGTCGCGTCGTCGTCGCTATCGTCGGCCATGCCCTTCTTGAAGCTCTTGATGCCCTTGGCCACGTCACCCATCAGGCCAGAAATACGGCCGCCGCCGAACAGCAGCATGACGACCAGGAGCACGATGACCCAGTGCATCAGCGAAAAGGAACCCATTTTTCAATACTCCTAGTAGAAGGCCTATCTAGGCGTCTTCATCGTCATTTTCCACAACGGATTGACCGCCCAGACCCTCCAGCACCAAATCGACCGGGTCGAGCAGGCCCGCGGCGCGCAGATCGTCCACGCCCGGAAGGTCGCGCCGGCTGCTAAGCCCGAAATGTGACAGAAAATCTACGGTCGTCGCATAGATAAGGGGGCGACCGGGCACTTCGCGTCGTCCGGCAGGGCGGACCCAGCCCGCTTCCATCAGCACGTCGAGCGTGCCCTTCGCCACCTGAACCCCGCGGATCGCCTCGATTTCCGCGCGGCTCACCGGCTCATGATAGGCAATGATCGCCAGCGTTTCCATCGCCGCGCGCGACAATTTGCGCGGCTCGTCCTTTTCGCGGCGCAGGATATGGGCCAGGTCGGGTGCGGTCTGGAAATGCCAGCGCCCGCCCCGTTCGACCAGATTGACCCCGCGCCCGGCATAATGATCGGCCAGCGCGCCAAGCGCTGCGGGAAGGTCACCACCCTCCCCGACATGCAATTTGATGTCGGCCGGCGTCAGCGGCGTTTCCGCCACGAACAGCGCGGCCTCCACCGCGCGCAGGAAATCGTCGGGTTCCGGGGTCATGCCGCAACGTCCTGATTCGGCGTGACCGCCCGCAGGTACAGCGGCGCGAAAATGCCGTCCTGCTGCATCTCCAGCCGCCCCTGCCGCGCCAGTTCCAGCGCCGCGACGAAGCTGCTGGCGAGCGCGGACTTCGCCTTGGGCGCGTCGAGATCGGGCGGCAGGAAGGATTCGAGCCGGGTCCAGTCGAGCGCCGCGCCGACCAGCGAACCGACCCGCTGGATCGCCTCGTCCAGCGTCATCACCCGGCGCACCGCGATGATGTGGACAGCCGGCTGGGTGCGGGCGCGAATCTGGCCATAGGACTGGATCAGGTCATAGAGGCTGGCGCGCCATAGCGCCTTCTTGACCAGCCGCAGCCCTTCCGGCTTGCGCCGGGCGAAGACATCGCGGCCGACCCGGTCGCGCGCCATCAGCCGGGCGGCGGCGTCGCGCATGGCGTGCAGCCGCTGGAGCCGTAATTGCAGTCGCAGCGCCAAATCTTCGGGGCTGGGATCGGCCTGTTCCTGCCGCGGCAGCAGCAGCGAGGATTTCAGATAGGCGAGCCAGGCGGCCATCACCAGATAGTCCGCCGCCAGTTCCAACCGCAATTCCCGCGCGCCGTCGATGAAGTCCAGATATTGTTCGGTCAGCGCCAGAATGGAAATTTCGCGCAGATCCACCTTCTGCGTCCGCGCCAGGCTGAGCAGCAGGTCGAGCGGCCCTTCCCACGCCTCGAAACTGACGGTCAGCGTTTCGGGGTTGGGAATGGCAGGCGCGATGAAGAGATCGTCCACGCTCAGGCCGCCACCAGCCCCAGCAGCATATCCCGCGTGGCCAGCAATTCCCCGATCGGTGGCTGGTCCGTCCCCCGCGTCACCGACGCCATCGCCCGGTCGAGCCGCGCGCGCGCTTTATCCGTCATCTCCGGCAACAGGTCTGCGATCCCGACCATATCGTCCATCTTGCCCCAGCAGTTGAGCGCAAGGTCGCATCCCGCCGCCACCACCCCGGCCGCGAGTTCGGGGATGCTGCCCTTGAGCGCCTTCATGTCCAAGTCGTCCGACATCAGCAGCCCGTTGAAGCCGATCCGCTGCCGGATGATCTCCCCGATGATGGTGGGCGACAGGCTGGCGGGGTGCTGCGCATCCCATTCGGTGTAGACGACATGGGCAGTCATCCCGATCGGCGCCTGGTTGAGCGTGCGGAACGGCGCCAGGTCGGTTTCCAGCGCATTGAGATTGGCGGTCACCACCGGCAAGGCGAGATGGCTGTCGACCATCGCCCGGCCATGGCCCGGCATATGTTTGACGATACCGACCACGCCGCCTTCGGCCAGTCCCTCCAGCGTGGCGCGGCCCAGCGCGGCGACGCGCATCGGGTCGGCACCCAGCGTGCGGTCGCCCATGATGTCGCTCGCGCCGTCCTGCCGCACGTCGAGCAGCGGCAGCGCATCGACGGTGATGCCGACTTCCGCCAGGGTCAGGGCAATGGCGCGGGCATTGGCGCGCGCTGCCGCGATCGCGCTGGACGGGGCGAGATCATAGAGCCGGTCGAACTGCGCGCCTGCCGGGAAGCTGGGCCACACCGGCGCCTGCATCCGCGCCACCCGG
The DNA here is from genome assembly GCA_030824575.1 of bacterium. Taxonomy (GTDB): domain Bacteria; phylum Pseudomonadota; class Alphaproteobacteria; order Sphingomonadales; family Sphingomonadaceae; genus Sphingobium. The sequence continues at coordinate 34,813 of JAVBXL010000077.1, forward strand.
CCGCCTTCCTGGTCGATCATGATGAGAAGGTCGTCGCGGCCATGCAGATCACGCAGATCGTCGGTCAGCGCGCGCAACTGCGCCCGATCGGCGATATTGCGTTTGAACAGGATGTAACCGGCGGGCTGCGCCTCTGCAAAGAAGGCGCGCTCGTCGCCGGTCAGGGTTTCGCCGGACAGACCGAAGATGACGGGTTTCATGACCATGAGACTAGCGGGGCGGAACGACATTGTCGAAGGAGAAGAGCAGCGCGCCCTTCCCCCTTTAATTGACCACCAGGCAGCTTTCGCCCGCGACCTTCAGCTTGCCGCAGATCATGCTTGCCTGGCCGCCCGCGCTGGCGCGCAGACGATAGACGGTGCCGCCTCCGACCTGCGCCGGTTCGACCGTCATGGCGAGCGGGGCGAGATAGGCGAAACGCTTGGACAGCTTGGTCCAGGCGTCCTTGGCCCCCGACGCGCTGCCATAGGCACCAAGCTGGATCATCGCACTACCGGCGGCGGCCTTTGGCGTTTCAGCCTGGCGCACTCCGGTTTCATCGGTAACGCGCGCCGTGACGCTGGCGGCGGGCTTGTTCGGCGCAGCGGGTGCGGGCGCGGACGGTGCGGGCGCGGTCTTGGCGATCGGCGCTTCGGGCACGCGGCTGGGATCGATCCGGCCATCGCGCAGCACGCCCTCGCTGGCGGCGAAGCTGGCGTCGCCTTCGCCGTCGAACTTCTTGGCGTCGGCTTCGTTGGCGGCGATCTTGTAATCCTGCGTCGGCGCGGCGATCAACTGCCCCTCGCCAGCGCCACCCCCGCCGTTACGGTTCTGTACCCACCACACGCCAGCAACCACTGCGCCGATCAGCGCGAGGCCGAGCAGGATCAGGCCGAGAAGCCGCAGCGGCGAGATCGGCTCGTCACCGTCATCGTCGATCGCCGGCTCCAGCCACGGCAGACGATCTTCATCGTCCAGATCCAGTCGCCCACGCGCATAATCGCTCATTTCCAGCGCCTCACTGCATTTCCGTCAGGGCCGCAACGCCCATCAGGGCGAGGCCGTTGCGGATAATCTGCCCTATTCCCTGCGCCAGGAAAAGGCGCGTGGCGGTCAGCGCCGGATCGTCGGCCAGGATGACGCGGGCGCGCGGATCGTCATTGCCCATATTCCACCAGCCGTGGAAGGCGGAAGCCAAGTCATTGAGATAGAAGGCAACCCTGTGCGGCTCGCGGGCCAAAGCAGACCCTTCCACCACCCGCGGGAACTGGGCGGCGAGCTTGACGATGGCCAACTCCGCCGTCCCAAGAAGGGACAGGTCGGGCGCGGGCAGCACGATCCCCGCCTCCTCCGCCCGTCGTCCGAGCGAGGCAATCCGCGCATGGGCGTACTGGACGTAGAAGACCGGATTGTCCTTCGATGCTTCCACCACCTTGGCGAAATCGAAATCCATCTGGGCGTCGGCCTTGCGCGTCAGCATGGTGAAACGGACGACATCCTTGCCCACTTCCTGCACCACATCGGCCAGCGTCACGAAATTGCCCGCGCGCTTGGACATCTTCACCGGCTCGCCATCGCGCAGCAGGCGAACCATCTGGATCAGCTTGACGTCGAACCGCGCCTTACCCTCCGTCAGCGCGGCGACGGCGGCCTGGATGCGCTTCACGGTCCCGGCATGGTCCGCGCCCCATATGTCGATCAGCTGGTCGGCGGACTGCGCTTTCTGGTAATGATAGGCCATGTCGGCGCCGAAATAGGTCCAACTGCCGTTCGACTTCTTGATCGGCCGATCCTGATCGTCGCCGAACTTCGTGGAGCGGAACAGCGGCAGTTCGACCGGCTCCCAATCGTCGGGCAATTCGCCCTTGGGCGCTTCCAGCACGCCGTCATAGACCAGGTCATGCGCGCGCAGCCAGGCTTCGGCCTGCTCCGGCTTGCCCGCCGCCTGCAATTCCGCCTCTGACGAGAAAATGTCGTGATGGATGCCCAGCAGGGCCAGGTCGGCGCGGATCAGGTCCATCATCTGCGCCACGGCGAAGCTCCGGAAGGTAACGAGCCAGTCGCTCTCCGGCGCGCCGACGAACTTGTCGCCATATTCGGCGGCCAGCGCCTGACCCACCGGCACCAGATAGTCGCCCGGATACAGGCCTTCGGGGATGGTCACATCCTCGCCCAGCGCCTCGCGATAGCGGATATGGGCGGAGCGGGCGAGGACATCCACCTGACCGCCCGCGTCATTGATATAATATTCGCGGGTCACCTTATGCCCGGCATATTCCAGCAGCGTGGCGAGCGCGTCACCCACCACCGCGCCCCGGCAATGGCCCATATGCATGGGACCGGTCGGGTTGGCGGAGACATATTCGACATTGACAGTCACGCCCTGGCCGATACCGGACTGGCCATAATCATCGGCATCCGCATGAATTGCGGCCAGTTCCGCGCGCCAGGTCGGATCGGTCAAGGTCAGGTTGATGAAACCGGGACCGGCGATGGCGGCGCTTTCGACCTCATCGAGCGCCTGTAGCTTGGTCACGATCGCGTCAGCCAGCGCGCGCGGATTGGTGCCCGCGGGCTTGGCCAGGACCATTGCGGCATTGGTGGCCAGGTCGCCATGGCTGGGGTCGCGCGGCGGCTCCACGGTCACCGGCTTGCGGTTAAGACCGGCGGGCAATGTGCCCTCAGCCTCCAGCGCGTCCAGCACGGCGTCGAGATGGGCGGTGAAACGGGTGTAAAGGGACACAGACATTTCCTTCAACGTCCGTTCGCCCTGAGCGAAGTCGAAGGGCCTGGCAGAGCCGACGGCGAAGCCACTTCGCTCCGCTCAGTGCCGGGCTTCGACTTCGCTCAGCCCGAACGGGGAATAAGCAAAGCTTAGTTTCTCGTCGACATTTCGTTCAGGTGGAGGCGAGAATAGTGATTTTCGAGCACCGGAGCGCAGGAAATCGCCATTCGCAGGCCCGCCTGTGCGGAATGTCGACGAGAAACTAACGAGTCGCGTTATAGCGGAGCTGATCCTGGGTCAGGTTGAAACCCACGAGCAACTCGAAGCTGGTTCGCTGCAACGCCGCCTTGACGTCGGGCTGGGCGAAGGGATCGATCGCGGCGTCGGCGTCGCCGGCCTTACGCTTCTGCGTGATCTTGGTCTGGATGTCGGCGGGCAGCGTGGCGGCCGACTTGTTCACATAGGAGCCGGCCTTGCCCTGCGCGCTGGCGCGATAATCGCCCGCCGCGAAATTCAGCGTCACCTGGCCGACGCGCTTGGCGACGACATTGGTGCCGGCCTGCACCACGGCGGAGAAATAGGGCAAGGTCACCTGTCGTGCCGCGCTGGCATCGCTGCGGCGGGCGTTAACGGTGAAGGTCGCCTCGGTATAGAATTGCTCCGCCTCCGCGCAGGTCGAGCGCAGGTTGGTGATTTCCGCCACCACGTCGATCGCCGCGGCGTCGGTGCGGCCGGGGGCGGTGAACAGGGTGATGTCGCCGGTCTGCGCCGGGATCGCCGCTGTCGGGCAGGCCGAACGCACCGCGACGATGCCGCCGGTCGCGTCGATCTCGCCCCGGCGCGAACAACCGGCCAGAGCGAGGGCCAGCATGGCAGTCACGGCGATATGAGACACTTTCACAGGCAGATATTCCTTCGCGCGGGCCAACAGGCCAGAAGCTTTGCGCTTTCCTTATCCATCCGCCGCCCGCCACGCAACCGCCCATCCCTTCCCCACATAAGGACGCGGCTTTCGGGTTCGCGCCTTCTTCCGGTTCGCTCTTTCCTTTGGCCGGTTGGCTCTTTCTTCCGGCCGCACATTCGCCTAAGCGGCAAGGCATGACGCACGCGCCCTCTGCCCGCCCGCCGATGAAGCTCCTGATCGCCGCGCCGCGCGGCTTTTGCGCAGGGGTCGACCGCGCGATCATCATCGTGGAAAAGGCGATCGAGAAATATGGCGCGCCGGTCTATGTCCGCCATGAAATCGTCCACAATAAATATGTCGTGGACGGGCTGAAGGCCAAGGGCGCGATTTTCGTGGAAAGCCTGGATCAGGTGCCCGATGGCGTGCCGGTCGTCTTTTCCGCCCATGGCGTGCCCAAGGCGGTGCCTGCCAAGGCGGAGCAGCGCGGCCTGGACTATCTCGACGCTACCTGCCCGCTGGTCAGCAAGGTCCATCGTCAGGCGGAGCGGCAAGTCGAGGCCGGCCGCCACATATTGTTTATTGGGCATAAGGGGCATCCCGAAGTGATCGGCACCTTCGGCCAGGTGCCCGACGGCGCGATGACCCTGATCGAGACGGTCGAGGATGCGGAGGCGTTTGCGCCCACCGACGCCGACAATCTCGCCTTCCTGACCCAGACGACACTGTCGGTGGACGATACCGCCGCGATCGTCTCGACGCTGGAGCGCCGCTTCCCCACCATCGCCGCGCCCAAGGGCGAGGATATTTGCTACGCGACGTCGAACCGCCAGACCGCGGTGAAGGCGATCGCCGCCCGCTGCCAGGCGCTCTATGTCATTGGTGCCCCCAACAGCTCCAATTCGCTGCGGCTGGTGGAAGTGGCAGAGCGCGAAGGCACCCCCGCCCGTCTGATCCAGCGCGCCAGCGAGATCGACTTCGCCTGGCTGGACGGCGTGATGACGCTGGGCCTGACCGCGGGCGCCTCCGCGCCGGAGATATTGGTGCGCGAAGTGGTCGATCGCCTGGCGGAACGCTTCACGGTCGAAGAGGAACAGGTGGAAACCACGCGCGAGACGATCGCCTTCAAGCTGCCCCGCGGGTTGGAAGCCGCCTGAACCATGGCCGTCTATACCCATGTTCCCGCCGAAGAGATCGACGCCTTCCTGACACGCTACGACGCCGGACGCCTGGTGTCGGCCAAGGGGATCGCCGAGGGGGTGGAGAACAGCAATTATCTACTGGAAACTACTGGCGCGGATGGAACGGGCCATCGCTATATCCTGACCCTCTACGAAAAGCGGGTGGATGAGGCGGACCTGCCCTTCTTCATGGACCTGCTCGATCATCTGGGCGCACGCGGCTGCCTGGTGCCGCGCTTCATCGCCGATCTGGATGGCAAGCGGCTCCAGCAATTGTCGGGCCGCCCTGCCTGCCTGATCGAATTTCTGACCGGCATCAGTGTGACCGAACCCACCCCTGGACAAGCGCGCGCCGCCGGCGTGGCGCTGGGCGAACTGCACAAGGCGGCGCAGGGTTTCGCAGGTCAACGGCACAACGCGCTGGACAAGCATGGCTGGCACGCGCTGGCCGCCAAATGCGGCGCGGATTTCGACCAGATCCAGCCTGGCCTTGCCGCTCGCGTCGCGCAGGAACTGGCGTTTCTGGACGCGCATTGGCCTGCCGACCTGCCGCGATCGGTGATCCATGCCGATCTCTTCCCCGACAATGTGCTGATGCTGGGCGAAGAGGTGACGGGCCTGATCGATTTCTATTTCAGCTGCACCGACATTCGCGCCTATGACCTGGCCGTCACCCACAGCGCCTGGTGCTTCAGCAATGACGGCGCGACCTGGCATGGTGCGCGCGGCGCGGCGATCGGCGCAGGCTACGGTGAGGCCCATGGCCTGAGCGACGCGGAGCGGGCCGCCTTCCCGATCCTGTGCCGCGGCGCGGCGCTGCGCTTCCTGCTGACCCGCGCCTATGACTGGATCAACACGCCGGCCGACGCACTGGTGACGCGCAAAGACCCGCTCGCCTATCTGCGCCGGCTGGACTTCTACGCCAAGGCTGATCCGGCGGAGCTTCTGGGCCAATAACTACAAGCCGTTCGGGCTGAGCCTGTCGAAGCCCTTTTCTTCCCTTGAAGAAAGGAAAGCCCTTCGACAGGCTCAGGGCGAACGGGATTATAGGTTTTCCGATTAAATGACCGACCTCCCCACCGTAGACATCTTCACCGACGGCGCCTGCAAGGGCAATCCGGGTCCGGGCGGCTGGGGCGCGGTGCTGCGCTTTGGCGACAAAGAGAAGGAAATTTCCGGCGGCGAGGCGCAGACGACCAACAACCGCATGGAGATGATGGCCGCGGTGGAGGCGCTGAACATGCTGAAGAAGCCGTGTCGCGTGACCATCTACACCGACAGCAAATATGTGCTGGACGGCATCACCAAATGGATTTTCGGTTGGCAGAAGCGCGGCTGGCGCACCGCCGATAACAAGCCGGTGAAGAATGTCGAGATCTGGCAACTGCTGGTCAAGGCGATCGCGCCCCATCAGGTGAACTGGCAATGGGTAAAGGGCCATGCCGGCCACCCGGAAAATGAACGCGCCGACGCATTGGCCTGCGCGGCGGCGGAGAGTTTCCGGCGGTAATCCTCCCGCATCCGTTCGTTTCGAGCGCAGTCGTGAAATAAGAAGCGCCAACTGTGGCGCTCTTTGCTTATCGTCGCTTCAAAATCGTCTCGATCAGCGTCACGTCCGCTGGCTTGTCCGCGTCGATGCACGCCTCCGGGCTGTCCATCGCCACCAGCCGCGCGGTCAGGCCGAACTTGAGCCCGATCCGCGCGATACCGCCGCGTAAGGTGAGGATGCGCAGCAATGCGCCCATCAGCGCGAACGGCCCGAAGGCGGCCAATATCTTCCAGCCCTTCTTGCGGTCCTGCTCGACTTCCTGCCACAGCGCGATGATGGACCGCGCCTTGTCGCTGCCGAACCAGAAGATGTTCGCGCCCGACCACCATCCGTCGCGGAATTTGAGCCAGGTGCGGCGCGAATCGGGATAGCGGGCCAGCAATGTCGCGCGCTCCACCATGGCGACGGCGATGTCCGCGCCACTGGCTTCCCCAACGAACTGGTCGAGCATCGCCCGGTCGAGCAGCACATGGTCCGCGGTGGTCAGCAGGATCGGGAACGGCACATCGCCCGTCTCCAGCAGCGCCAGCAGCGACGAGGCGATCCCCTGCCCGCCCGTCTCGAAGCGGATGCGCGGATGATCGGCCAGCCAGGCGGTGGCGGGATCGGCGGCGAAGACGTCGGGCCGCTGCGTCAGCACGATCACCTGCCCGATCGCAGGATGGTCGAGCAGCGAGCGCGCCGGGCGGTTGATCATCGGTTCGCCCCTGACTGGGACGAGTGGCTTGACCGGCACGCCGGCGGCTATGGCCAGCGGATCGGCGATGGGGCGGGCGCCCGCGAGCAGGATAGCGGTGATGGAACCAGTCATCGCCGCGCCCTAGAGCATTCTGAAGGCGGCTGGAACAGCCGACGACTCGCAGAATGCGGAAAAACAAGAAAAACGGAGCCGACGATGCACGGGAAGGGGCGTTTATGCGCAACAGCCCAACCGTTCAGGCTGAGCAAAGTCGAAGCCCTATATTAAGCGGAGGCGAAGTGGCTTCGGCAGGCTCAGCCATGCCCTTCGACTTCGCTCAGGGCGAACGGGAGTTATCACTTGCCCGACGCCACCGGAGCCGCCACGCTCTTCTGCGCAAACGCTTCGTGGCTTCCCACGCGCAGCCCCTGATATTGCGCCAGTCGCGCCCGGAACGCCGCCAGTTCGGCCCCTGCCAGTTGCGCCGTCGTGGTGAACTTCACCGACAGCGGATTGACCGTCGCGCCATTGCGATACAACTCGTAATGGAGATGCGGCCCGGTCGACAGGCCGGTTGACCCGACATAGCCGATTACTTGGCCGCGCCGCACCCGCTGGCCCGGCGCTGCGGCGATGCGGCTCATATGGGCGTAACCGGTGGCGAGGCCGCCGCCATGCTGGATGCGGACATAATTGCCATGGCCGCCATGCCGCCCGGCAAAGGCGACCACGCCATCGGTGACGGCATAGATCGGTGATCCATAGCGTGCCGCGAAATCGATGCCCGCGTGCATCCGCGTATAGCCCAATATCGGGTGACGCCGCGCGCCATAGCCCGACGACATGCGCCCGGCGACCGGGGCGGACAGCACGCCGCGCCGTTCGCCCACGCCCGACGCCTCGAACCATTCGGTGCGGCCGTCCCTGGTCCATTTGAGCATGTCGACCGACTTGCCGCGCGCACGCTTCAACCCGGCATAGAGCAGGTCGCCCACCTCCACGTCGCCCGTCTCCGCGCGGCGATATTCGGTGACGATGTCGTAGCGGTCGCCAGCGCCGATGCCACCCAGATCGACCTGCCCCGCGATCACCCGCAGGAAGGCCTGCACCGCCTTGGGCGGCGCGCCGGACGCGCGGGCGGAGCGGTAGATGCTGTCCCCGACCACGCCCTGGATGCGCAGCGGGGTGTTGTCGACGCGGATGGGGATGCGCTTGACCGACAGCACGCCGCCCGCGCGCGTCAGTTCCAGCGCCAGGTCGAGCCGCGCGCGGAAGGCAAGCTTGTCCAGCGGACGCGGCCGGTCGCGGCTGACGCGGCGGCCCAGGATGATGTCGAGCCGGGTGCCTGGCTTCACGCCGCCGCTGATGTCGCCGCCCACCATGGACGTAATGGTCGCGACGTCGCCGCTGCTGACGCCGGCGCGCGACAGGGCGCGGGGTAGCGTGTCGCTGCTGCCGATCTGGGCGCTCAGTTCGATCTGTGGCCGTTCGGGCGTCTCGCGCAGCGGCTGCACCGCGTCGGTTGCGCCCATATGGCGGCCGCTGTCCGCGCCGAGCGCGAGCGGCGTGATCATCTGGCTGCGCACTTCGTCATAATGCCCGTCGCTCAGCCGCGCGCCGGGCAGGCCGGGAATCGGCTGGAAACCCGGGGAGAGATAGAGGGCGGTGGCGCACAGGCCGAAACAGGTGAAAAGACCGCGGAACCAGGTGCGGCTGCCAACCCGTTCGGCGAGGTCCGGGACCAGATCGACCTCGTCAGCCCAGTCGCGCAGGCGGGCGCGCCAGTGCTTGGGCGCCGCCACGGGCGCATGGCCCAGCGCATCGGCCATCCACAGCGACATGGATGCGCCGCCCTGCTGCGACCCGAACTGGCTTTCCTGAAACAAACCGCGACCTCAAAGGCATTTTTTCGTTGCTGCGTCGGCATTGCTGCATTGGCAACGTCCCCCGCGCCATGCGTGGGCGGGACTGTTGTGAACGCACAGGGTTAAAGTCAAATAAAGACGTTGCCATGACATTGCGCGGCGCGACGAACCGTGTCGATCGCCGGACGGGCGCGCGTAACGCCGGGGAACCCTATAATCCCCTTGCTCCCCGCTCTGTCCTCCCCGACATAGGGATGACCATGGTCCAGTTCGCCCGTTCCCCCATCACCGCCGTTCTGGGTCCAACCAATACCGGCAAGACTCATCTCGCGGTCGAACGCATGTGCGGGCATTCGAGCGGCATGATGGGCTTTCCGCTGCGGCTGCTGGCACGCGAAGTTTTTGACCGCGTCGTCGCGATCAAGGGACGGGCGCAGGTTGCGCTCATCACCGGCGAGGAAAAGATCGTGCCGCCGGGCGCACGCTACTTCCTATGCACCGCCGAATCGATGCCGATCAGCCAAGGCCAGCAGAACACGGACGTAACAACAAACGGCCTGAAGGACTTCGCATTCGTCGCGCTGGACGAGGCGCAACTGGGCGCCGACCCGGAACGCGGCCATATCTTCACCGACCGGCTGCTGCGCGCCCGCGGCCGTGAAGAAACCATGATCCTAGGGTCCGCCAGCATCGCGCGCGTCGTCAAATCGCTGGTCCCTGATATCGACATCATCGGCCGCCCGCGTTTTTCGACCCTCTCCTATGCCGGTGCGAAGAAACTGTCGCGCCTGCCCAAACGCTCCGCCATCGTCGCCTTCTCCGCCGAGGAAGTCTATGCCGTCGCCGAAATGCTGCGGCGCTTTCGCGGCGGGGCGGCGGTCGTAATGGGCGCGCTGTCCCCCCGCACCCGCAACGCGCAGGTGCAGATGTTCCTCAACGGCGACGTCGACTATCTGGTCGCCACCGACGCGATCGGCATGGGCCTCAATCTCGACGTCGCCCATGTCGCCTTCGCGTCCTTGCGCAAGTTCGATGGCCGCCGCACCCGCCGCCTGACCGTCAGCGAAATGGCGCAGATCGCCGGGCGCGCAGGCCGCCACCACAAGGACGGCACGTTCGGCAGCTTGGGCGGCGAAGATGGCGACGCCGCCTTCACCCCCGAAGAAATAGAAGCGATCGAGGCGCATCGTTTCCCACCGACCGAGCAACTGTTCTGGCGCGATGGCACGCCCCGCACCGAGCGGCTGGACCAGTTGATCGCCGATCTGGAGGAGCGCCCCGACCGTCCCGAATTGCGCGCCGCGCCGCAGGCGGTCGACCTCGCGGTCCTCAAACGGCTGGCCGAAGACCCGCTGGTGATCGAGCGGGTGCGGACGAAGCGTCAGGTCGAGCGGCTCTGGGCGGCCAGCAGCCTGCCCGACTTCCAGAAGCTGGGCGCGGACCATCACGCTCGCGCCGTCAACCGCATCTGGCGCTTCCTGTCGGAGGCGAATGGCTACATCCCGCGCGACTGGTTCGCGCAGAATCTGGCGCGACTCGATTCGGTGCAGGGCGATATCGACACGCTGTCGGGCCGGATCGCGGCGGCGCGCACATGGTCCTATATCGCCCACCGCCCCGACTGGCTGGAATATCCCGCCGAGATGGCGGAACGGACCCGCGCGCTGGAGGAAAAGCTGTCCGATGCGCTGCACGCCGCGCTGACGCAGCGTTTCGTGGACCGGCGCACCTCCGTCCTGCTGCGCGATATCGGGCAGAATGCCAGCAACCTGCCGGTCGTCGTGGAGGCGGACGGGAGCGTCTGTGTCGATGGCGAGACGATCGGAAAACTTGACGGCTTCCGATTCTCGGTCGATCCCGCTACGCGACATCAGGATCGAAAGATGTTGCTGGCGGCCGCGGAACGGCGCCT
>JAVBXL010000066.1 GCA_030824575.1 bacterium
TCGGTCGGACGGGTGCGACGCACCCAGTTCGCGACGACCATGCGGGTGAAGGTGACGGCGGTGAACACGCTGGTCGCGATGCCGATCAGCAGCACGATGGCGAAGCCCTTGACCGGCCCCGACCCCAGCGCCAGCATGATCCCGCCGGCGATGGCATGGGTCACGTTCGCCTCGAAAATCGTGCGGCTCGCTTCCTTATAGCCATGCTCGATCGACGCCACGACATTGCGCCCGCGTCGCCGTTCCTCGCGAATACGCTCGTAGATCAGCACGTTGGCGTCGACCGCGGTGCCGATGGTCAGCACGAAACCGGCGATGCCCGGCAGCGTCAACGTCGCGCCCAATATGCCCATCACGCCCAGGATCACCGCCACGTTGATCGCGACGGCCAGGTTCGCATACATGCCGAACCGGCCATAGCTCACGAACATGAACACCGCGACCGCGACCACCGCGACGACTGACGCGATCAGGCCCGCCCGGATCGAATCCGCGCCCAGCCCCGGCCCCACGGTGCGCTCTTCCACCACCACGAAGTTCACCGGCAGCTTGCCCGACCGCAGCGCGATGGCGAGCTGGTTGGCGCTTTCCACGGTGAAGCTGCCGCTGACCTGCGCGCTGCCGCCCAGGATCGGCTCATTGATGTTCGGCGCGGACAGCACTTTGCCGTCCAATATGATCGCGAAGGGGCGGTTGACGTTCTGCGACGTCACCTGCCCGAATTTGCGGCCACCTGAACTGTTGAAACGGATATTGACGATCGCCTGGTTGCTCTGGTCGTAACCCTGCGTCGCGTCGGTCAGATCTTCGCCCGACACCATCACCTGCCGCTTGACCGCAATGAACGGCACGCCCGACGGGTTGTTGGCGTAGGGCAGCACTTCGCTGCCCACCGGCGCACGGCCCTGCGCCACTTCGGACGGGTTGGCGGTCGTGTCGACCAGCTTGAATTCCAGCTTGGCGGTCTGGCCCAGCAAAGCCTTCAGCGCCTTGGGGTCTTGCAGCCCCGGCACCTGCACGACGATACGATTGTCGCCCTGCTGCTGGATCGTCGGCTCGCGCGTGCCCATTTCGTCGATGCGGCGGCGGATGACTTCGGTCGAAACCTCCATCGCGCTCTTGACCGCATTCTTGACGCCCGCCTCTGTGGGCGTGATCACGATGGTGGAGCTGTTGACCACCTCGACATTGAAATCGCGCTGGCCGGTCAGGCCCGCGCCCTGCGTCAGCGGACGGATGCGCTCCACGGCGGCATCGACCTGCGCGGGCTCGCGGACCATGAAGCTCAGCTTCCCGTCGCGGCTCGAAATATCACCGATCGCGATCTTGGGATCGCCCCGGCGCAATTCGGTGCGGACCTGCTCTTCCATATTGGTCAGGCGCTGCTTGGCCACATCCTGGGTCGACGCTTCCAGCAGCAGATGGCTGCCGCCCGACAGGTCGAGGCCCAGGTTGACGCGCGTCTGCATGAAGCCGGGCAGCTTCGTCACGACGCTGTCGGGCAGAAAGCTGGGCACGGCGCACAGCACGCCGATCGCCAGAGGCAGGATGATCGCAAAGACCGCCCAGCGCGAAAAGTTCAGCATGGAGGCGCTCAGTCGTTCGCGGGCTTGGCGGCGGTCGGATCGATCACCTCGGTCAGGGTCGACTTGACCGCCTTGACCTTCAGGCCCGGCGCCAGTTCGATATCGGCGTAAATCTCGTCCACGCGCGCCACCTTGCCGACCAGGCCACCGCCGGTGATGACCTGGTCACCCTTCTTCACGGCGTCGATCTTGGCCTTATGTTCCTTCAGCTTCTTTTGCTGCGGACGGATCAGCAGGAAATAGAAGACGACGAAGATCAGGACCAGCGGCGCCATCTGCACCAGGATTCCGGCACCGGAGGCTTGCCCGCCCGCGGTCTGGGCAAAGGCTGGGGTAATGAACATGGGTGGGACTGCCTTGTATCTGTCGGTCGCACACGCCCAGTCGGCATATGCGGATCAAGGGCGGGCGGCTAACACAGATGGGGGCGCAGAGGCAATATGATTAGGGATTACGACGGTCGGTGGATCAAGATGCGATTGAGCGCTTGCAACTTCCCAATTGTGCTTATATTGGGCGCCCTCCGGTCGGGACGTAGCGCAGCCTGGTAGCGCATCACACTGGGGGTGTGGGGGTCGGAGGTTCGAATCCTCTCGTCCCGACCAAGATTTTCGGAAAAGCGGCCGTCCGGGGGACGGGCGCCCGAAAATCTCCCAAGCGCAAGCGCGGGAGGCGAGCGTCAATGTCGGCGATCCTTCCGAAAAACACCCTTGGCGCTGGGGAGTTTACGAGTTGCGTCCGACGCCCGAAGCCCAAAGGCGCGCTGAGAACTCAGCAGGGTTCTTGTTTGGTGCGTCGTTCAAATCATTTCAAATTTCCCACACAAGCCGCGACCAGAGCTGATCGTGGCGCTCTCGTGTGGTTTCAGCCGAATTTGATACGGCAATTTCGCCGGTGTATTGATGAAGCGCGTTGATAACGGATGCTGAGCCAATTAGATGCAGATTGTTAACAGCAGTGGCAAATCTGATTTTTGCTTCAGGCGACGAGGCGTCACCCACAATTCCACTGCCGGCAGCAAAAAACTCTTCGTAATAGGACAGCTTTTTAGACCGCCAAATTGCCTCGCGTTCCTTATATTTAGTGAGGTATATGGCTCCTGCTGACGCGATAATGGCAGCAAAAGCCGATATGAGCGTAGTCCACATCGCGCGACGATACCTTACCACTAGTGAAGCGACAACTGTTCGCATCCAAGAAAAGCCGTGCCCGTGAAAAGACACGGAAGTAGAAATTCCCCCTGTCCTACAACGAACCATATGGGATAAATGATTCGCCTCATCCAAACAGGAGGCGCATATGGACATTCACGACCTGATCGACGAGGTCATCGCCCGCGAAGGCGGTTACAGCCACCACCCCGCCGATCGCGGCGGCCAGACCAACATGGGCATCACCTTGGACGTCGCCCGCGCCAATGGCTATGCCGGCGACATGAAGGCGATGCCGCGCAGCGTGGCCGAGGGTATCTACCGCCGCCTCTATTGGGACCGGCCCGGCTATGCCTTCGTCGCTGAGATGAGCGGACCGATCGCCGCCGAACTGTTCGACACCGGCGTCAATATGGGCGTCGCCACCGCGACCGGCTTCCTCCAGCGGGCGCTCAATGCGCTCAACCGCAACCAGCAGGATTATCCCGACATCAAGGTGGACCGGGCGATCGGCGCGCGGACGCTCGCCGCCTTGCGCGCCTTCCGCACGCTACGCGGCGCGGCCGGCGACAAGGTTCTGCTCAAGGCGATGGAGGCACTCCAGGGCGAACGCTATGTCGCCCTGGCGGAGCAGCGCCCCGCCAACGAAGCCTTTCTCTACGGCTGGCTTGCCAACCGGATCGGTTAAAGGAGGCGATAATGCAGCAGGAATCAGAACCTGATTCGACCGACCCGTGGGCACGGCGCGCGCGGCCTGCCTTCCTCTATGTCATGTACGCGCTGCTGCTCTGGTCGGTGCCGATGGGCCTGATCGCGGGCATCCATCCGGCCACGGCGGCGGCGATCACCACGGGGATGCGCGCTTATCTCAATGCCCTGCCCGAACCGCTCTACGCGCTCTTCGGCACCGGCTATCTGGGCTACACCGCCGCGCGCGCCTGGGGCAAGGCGAAGGGGCTCGAACGCTGACCGGCCAAGCATCAGCCCGGCCTATGCGCAGACCTGCAATATACCTTCGACCACGCGAAGCATGAGAGGGGCCGTCGGGATAAAACCCGACGGCCCATCATGTGCATGGTCAGCGGCCGGAAGCACCGCCCAAGGAAACGAAGTATCGCGCTATCGCCCGCACAGAGACATGGCCTGTCTATTGGCGCTCACAGTCTCTGATGAGGGATCGACGCTAAGGCGTCGCTCAGCGGCGCGTTTCCCGAATGGACTGAACCGACCCCAATGCTGAACCATGAGACATCGGATCACCTCCTTTCGCTAGTTGAAGCCCGCGTGACCGACTTCGATGTAACCTCTGACCGGCCACGAGACAGACTTTGAATCAGACGCATGGCATGATCAAGCCTTGTAATTTTCTTTTTTCGAATCATACTTCCGCGTCCGCAGCTCGACCGGAATCGCATCGAACGGTTCAGCCCCGGCAATCCTCGATCACCCGCGATATTTCGGCCCAGGCCGGAACGATCAGCATCGGCGCACCCGCCGCCTCGACCGCGATCTTGCCGCGGCTATAGGCCAGTTGATCGAGCCCTGTGTCGGATGCCGCGCGGAAGGCGACCAGTTGCCCCGCCGCCCCGGCAGACACTGTCGCTGGCCAACTCGCCGCGCCATAGCTGGTCCGCACGATCAGCGCGCCCTGCACACCCCCCGCCCCGGCGCGCGCCAGGCTGACCCGGCGGCTGGCGCGATCGCAGCGCAGCGTCAGCTGCGCATCGGCAACGCCGGGTCCGAACGCCGCCGACGATCCCGCCGCCTCGGCGCGATAGGTCCAGCCGCCCGGCGCGACCGGCCGATACTGCCATTCCGCCGCGACCGGCGCGGGCCGCGCCTGCGGCACCGGCGCTGGTGCAGCCGGGGACGGCCGTGCAGGCGCGGGTACCGGCCTCGCCACCGGCTGCTGTGCGCCGGGGCCGACGCAGGAACCGAGCAGGATCAGAAACGGCGCAAGCGCGGTGAAGGATGGGATAAGACGCATAGCCTCCCATGCCGGACGCTTCGCCCCCGCTCAACCCGAAAAGGGTCGAGCCGCCAACCCGCTGCGTCCGGTCGCATGGCAATTGACACTTTTCCGTCGAATCGCTAATGGCCCCCTTCCCCTGAACGTGGTGAGCGGCGGTGCTTTTGGCACTGGCCGTCTTTTTTGCGTCCTGGGGTTATGTAATTGGCCGTTTTTCCTGGCCAGGGAAAATCGGCTCGGACGCTTTGAGATAGGGACGACTCCGGTCGGCCCTGTGGAGCAGGAGACACTATTACCATGGCACGTATTGCGGGTGTTAACATCCCGACCAACAAGCGCGTGATCATCGCGCTGACCTACATCCACGGCATCGGTCGCAAGACTGCCGTCGATATTGCCGACAAGCTGGGCATCGATCACAGCCGCCGCGTGCAGGACCTGTCCGACGCCGAAGTGCTGCAGATCCGTGAAACCATCGACGCCGGCCTGTCCGTCGAGGGCGACCTGCGTCGCGAAACCGCGATGAACATCAAGCGCCTGATGGATCTGGCCTGCTATCGCGGCCTGCGTCATCGCAAGGGCCTGCCGGTCCGCGGCCAGCGCACGCACACCAATGCGCGCACCCGCAAGGGCAAGGCCAAGGCGATCGCTGGCAAGAAGAAGTAATCGTTGAGGGTCAATGCTTCGGCATGACCCTCCGGCGACTTCTGCTTTTGAACGATTTCAGTAGGATTAGAGCAACATGGCACGCGAACCCCAGCGCATTAAGCGCCGCGAACGCAAGAACATCTCGGCCGGCGTGGCCCACGTCAACGCCAGCTTCAACAATACCATGGTGACCATCACCGATGCCCAGGGCAACGCGATTTCGTGGTCCTCGGCCGGCATGATGGGCTTCAAGGGCAGCCGCAAGTCGACCCCGTACGCCGCTCAGGTGTGCGCCGAAGACGCCGGCCGCAAGGCCGCCGA
>JAVBXL010000134.1 GCA_030824575.1 bacterium
AATATCTGCATGACCAACGCCAGCAGGGCGATAAGGGTCATCGCGCCAGCGAACCACCCTGCCAGTGGCTGAGGGCGCCCCATGGCGGCCCAGAGCAGCAAGGCCGCCACGATGGCGAGGGCCAGCGGGATCGCGCTGAAAGTGCCCAGCAGCGCGGCGGCCAGACCGGCGACCAGCAGAAACAGCGCCACAGGTTTTGGCTGCCCTCTGACCGCGGTTCCCAGCAGCAGCGCCCCCGTGCCAAGGCCGAGCAGCAGCGTAGCCGGCAGCAGCCAGTCGAACTGGCCGATCAGCGCATAGGGGGACGAGACATCGCGCACGATCAGGGCGGCCAGGCGGATCGCCAGCATCAACAGAGTCGCGATGCCGAGCAATATCGCAAGCAATCCGCCTGCCCCAGCCAACATGTTGCGCCAGCCGATACGGCGACGGACAAGGGCGATGCCGGTCATGCTGAAGGTCGCACCGGCCGCGATGAAGGCCAGCAGCCAGCCCACCCAAGGCGGATAGACGATCAGGAAGAGGCCGAAGAGGTCGGTAAAGATAGAATCGTCATTCTGTTGATCGAGGCTGTCGGCTTCACCGAAGCTGCGCACCAGGGGCAACAGCTGGTCGCCCATATGCTGAAGACTGGCGACATTCAGCCGGTCCGGGGTCGAGAGCGCCGTGTGATAGGCGACCTGATGCCCGACAAAGGCGAAGTTCATGCCGGCCAGCCCCTTGTCCAGCGCCACCGTCAGGTCGGTGTCGTTGGGCATGCGTTTGTAAATGGTCGCCATGAGCGAGTCTGCGGCAGGTGACTTTATGGTGCGGCTATAGGTGTCGATCAGCCGAGCATTTCCGGTGCTGGTTTGGAACATCAGCGCCTTGCCACTGTCGCCCCGCGCCTCCAGGTTGAGGACCAGTCCGATCCCGTGGCGCAAGGGATCGGCGGCGAAGAAGGCGGAAGCGCCGATCAGGCCGGCTTCCTCTCCATCGGTAAAGAGAAAGACGACCGAGCGGCGCAGCGGCCCGGCCGCCCTGAGCGCGCGGGCGATCTCCAGCGCGGCGGCGACGCCGGACGTATCATCTCCCGCACCGGGCGAGAGGGGCGCCGTGTCATAATGAGCCATGACCAATATGGCCGGTAATGCAGGGGCAGTTCCACGATAGACGCCCACGATATTGCGCATACGACCGGCGGGGGCGATTTCCTTCGTGTAGCGACGGGCGGAAACGGCATCCTGGGTTCGCATCTGCGGATCGAGCCCCAGAGCGGTCATCCGCGCCATCAGATAGCGGCGCGTTTCCTCAATCTCCGGTGATCCGGTCGGGTGCGGCCGGGCGGCGATGGCATGGACATCGCGCATCGCCCGTTGTGCGGAAAAAGCGGTTGCGGGCGCATCGTCCGGGACCCGGTCCGGCAGGCGATTGGCCAATAATCCCAAAGCGATGCCTGCCCCGATGAAGATCAGCACCAGGATCCAGCGCGACAGCGAGTTGGACAGGTAAGTCGGATTTTCGCCGGAGCCATTTTTCTGCATGGATATTTTTTGTCTTATTTGCAGAAAAAGATCAAATACTGAAAATCGGTGACGGTCGATTTTCATCGTTTCTGGCTGTCGCCGCAGAGCCAAAGACTTTGCGAGCGCCAAAGGAACGGGTATCGGCCCATCGACCGGACGTGCGCCGTCGATTCAGCCTGCCATCACCTCATTCGGCCAGAAGCAGGCGCAGCGCCTTCTTGTCGATCTTGCCGACACTCGTACGCGGCAATGCGTCGACCATGAGCAGCCGTTCGGGGATGGCATAGCGGCTGATCCGCCCCGATGTGACATGGTGTTCCAGAGCGGCGCATAGCTGATCCGGATCGGGCGGCTGGGCTCCCTGACTGGCGACCAGAAAGGCCGCCGGCCGTTCACCCCATTTGGTGTCCGGGATGCCGATAACGGCCGCTTCGGCGATGCCGGGCTGGGCGACGAGCAAATCTTCAAGATCGACCGAAGAAACCCATTCTCCCCCGGTTTTGATGATATCCTTCAGCCTGTCCACGATGCGCAGCGCGCCGTCCGGATCGACCGCACCCACATCTCCGGTATGCATCCACCCACCAGCCCATAACGCATCGCTGTCCGCCTGCGTCGCATAGCCCTGCGTCAGCCAAGGCGCGCGCAACAACAGTTCGCCGCCATGGGCCGTGTCGATCCGCGCCTGTACCAGCAGAGCGGGGAAGCCGGCACGGCAGCGGCCGGCAATATCTTCCGGCGCGCTGCGCGCCAATGTGATGATCGGTCCGGTTTCCGACATGCCATAACCGACCAGCGTGGTGATGCCCGCGGCAGCCGCTTCCTGCGCCAGCGCGAGAGGCAGGGGAGCGCCGCCGATTACAAAGGTCCAGGGCGCCAGCCTTTCCCCGCGCGCTGCATCCAGCAGCATGCGCAGGATGGTCGGTACGCAATGGGAAAAGTCGACATCTTCGCGCTGCTTGAGCGCGAGCAGAGTCGCAGGGTCATAACGGCCGGGATAGACCTGCTTCACGCCCAGCATCGTCGCTGCATAGGGCATGCCCCATGCGTGGACATGGAACATGGGCGTCATCGGCATATAAACGTTGGTGCGGCGCAACCCCTGCCCGTCCGGCTGGTTGGCCAGCGTCGCCGCCAGCGTGATGGCGTGAAGAACGAGCTGACGATGGCTGAAGAAGACCTGCTTAGGATCGCCGGTGGTGCCGGTGGTGTGGAAGGTGGTAGCGATAGCATTTTCGTCAAAATCGGCGAAGGCAAAATCGGGCGAAGTTGCGGCGATCAGGGCCTCATATCCGTCCTCGTCCGCCGCCCCTTCCATGACGATCACGCCGCCGATCTGCGGCAGCCCCGGCAATAATTGGTCGCACAAATGCGTGAAGTCGGCATGATGCAGAAGGAAGGCTGCACCCGATTGACGCAAGGTGAAGTCGATTTGCGCGGGGGACAAGCGGACGTTGACCGTCTGAAGAATGGCACCCATCATCGGGATGGCGAAATAACATTCCAGATAGCGGTGGCTGTCCCAGTCCATCACCGCGACGGTATCGCCCGCACGCACCCCGCGCGCCGCCAGCAGGCCAGCCAGCCGCGTCACCCGATCGACAAAGTCGCGGTAGCTGAACCGCAGGTCGCCGCTGACAATCTCCGCGTCGCTTTGGTCGGCGACATTGACGAGCAAATGGCGAATCAGCAACGGATAGCCATAGGCTTCCGAACCGGTGGTCGAGAGTATTCTGGGCGCGTTCAACGGATTGCCTCCATTGGGTCAGACGCGCCAATGAAGCAGAGATCGGCGCCATGTACCATAGCCCATGCCGACCGGCGTGGAACGCGGTCGTCCGCCTATCCAGGTTCAATCATTATCGTGCCGGAAGATCGCGACGATTTGGGCCGCGATATCGGCCGGCGAAAGGCGCCCCGGACCATACCAGTCGGCCACGGTGTTCAGTTGCGACAATAGCAGGTTCCGATAGATCGACCGATCCAGATTTGGCGGCAGGGCAAGCGCATCTACCAGACCCCGGAACAGATTTTCGAACCGGTCGCGGCGCGCGACAAGCTGTTCACGCACCGGACCGGGCACCTCCCGGAAGTCATTCATCATCGGCATGGTCAGCGAGTCCGGCGCGAGTTGAATGTCGAGCAAGGTCGTGCAAGCGGCCTGCAATCGCGCCCAGGGATCTTGCTGTGTGGCCACTGCGACCGCTACCCGCTCCTCCGCGGCATCAAGCGCGCTGTCATGCAGCTCGACGAACAGCGCCTCTTTCGACTTGATATGATGATAGAGCGAGCCACCCAGCACACCGGCCTGTTCGCCAATGTCGCGCATGGAGGTTCCGCGGTACCCCTTTCTGGCAAAGAGCTGGGCGGCAATCTCCAATATCTGGCGGCGACGGCCCGACCCTTCGTCGGGTAATCCATGTGCTGGGCTGCGCTTTGTCATCCACGCCGCGCTATCATATCTCCCTATGGCCGCGAAGCCCCGGCAGACAGACCTGTCAGGCGGCCGTCCGCCCCGGCGCGACGATACGGTCCATCAACGCCGCAATGACCCGCACGGCGGCCTCGGCCTCCGCGCGATCGGGCTGTTCATTGGGGTCGTTATAGCCGGCAAAGTCGTTGACCCCGCTCGACTGGACGATGATGCCATCGCGCCGCGACAGAAGGCCGACGTCGCGATAGCTGATGCCGAATTGCAGTTCGGGTTGCGGGATAAGCCAGGCCAGCTGGCCCCGGACCGGGACGATGCTCTCATCCCGCCATAGAGCGCGGGCGCCATAGCCGGTCGCATTGATCAGCGTCTTTTGCGGGAGGCGGGCAAGATCGTAAGGCGCGTGGAATTCCGCCTGCTCGAAGCGGCCGCCAGCGGCCAGAAACTCGTTCGTCAGACGATCCGATAGGCTGGCAATGTTGAATTGCAAAGATTCGGATCGGCGGACGAAGGGCGTGGGAAAGGGGTGCGTGCCGGCCGGCAGATCGACCGGAGCGGGTGTAAGATCGCGCACCCGGTCATGATAGTCGACGAAGCCCGGACTGCCGGCCCGGTCCCGCAACGCATGCGCTTCGTGGAAAGGAATATCGGACAGGGCATAGCGGTCGGTCCATTCCACCGGTGTCCCGGCCAGGCCGAGATAGGATTGGAAATGGCTGAAGGATGTGCGGCACATATCCTCCCACCGGCCGGCAAAATCGACAGGCAACCCCTGTTCCAACGCGACGCGCGATGCCGGCGACCAGGTGCCGGTCGCGCGCGACGAGCGGACATGGGGTGGCCGATCGCGCGCGTAGATGGTGACGCGGGCGCCCGCGCGCTGCGCCAACAGCGCAGAGGTCATGCCCAGCGCACCGGCACCGATCACGCCGATGTCGCGATCGCCACCCGACAGCGCCTTTTGGACCGCGATGCTGCTCGATCCCCAGGAAAGGGACCAGCCGCTGCCGCCATGGCCATAATTGTGGACGACCAGATGGTCGCCCACCCGTTCCGTGTCGAGGCGCGGCCCGGCGGCACGGAACGGGCGCAGACAGGTGGTGACGCGAAAGATACGATCAGCCTGTGCCCGGATGACCGGAAAGGGATCGAGCGGATCATAGCGTCGGCGGCCGGCCAGCGTGCCGCCGACAAGGCTTTTGCCGGGGGAAGCGCAGCCCGCGACCAGACCCGCGCCGCCCAGCGCCGCAAGGCTGGCCAGGAGGGTCCGGCGACTGCTTTCATTCATCATCGGCTGCGTTCCCCCCGTTGCATCGTCAGAAGTTCAGGCGGGCCCGCGCATAATAATAGCCGCCGTTG
Organism: bacterium; assembly: GCA_030824575.1. Taxonomy (GTDB): domain Bacteria; phylum Pseudomonadota; class Alphaproteobacteria; order Sphingomonadales; family Sphingomonadaceae; genus Sphingobium. Next base: position 5,296 of record JAVBXL010000134.1, read on the forward strand.
ATACCAAATGCGCCATGCGACAGGGTTTCGGGCACCGCCGGACTGCCACTGGCGATCTGCGCCGCGTAGGTCACCGGATCGATCTTGTCCGGATAGACGTCGAACAGATTGTTCGCGCCGACCGCAATGGTGAAAGTCGGCGTGACATTATAGCCTATCTCCAGATCGGTGATGCCTTTGGTTCCTATGCTGTTACGACGATAATCGCCGGTCGATCCGCCATCGATGAGGACGGACGACTTGCCATAAAGCGTCTCGCGCAGGTTGAAGGACCATTTGTCGACCTTCCACAACA
>JAVBXL010000171.1 GCA_030824575.1 bacterium
GCCAAGCACGCGCAGCACGTCCAGATTTTCGCGGTTGGAGATATTGGGGTTGGTGCGCTGGAACAGGCGCACGAGCGTGCGCAGATTCTGGCCGCTGGGTTCCGCCTGATAGGCCAGGGTCGCCCATTCGGTGACGTCCGGCAGCTTGGCCGCTTCGGCACGGCTGACGCCGATCTGATACCATTGTGCCGGCACCGGCTGACCAGCAGCCTTGGACGCCACGGCAGCAGCCTTCAGCGCGGCAAGGCCCTTCTGGTTGAAGCCACGCGCCGGCTCGACCGAACCGTTACCGGTGCCGGCCTTGCCGAAATAGGCCTGGGCCAGCGTCGGCTGCACCGCTTCGGCCTTGTAACCGGCGGCCAGCGCCGCTTCGCCGCGCTGAATGGCCAGGTCGTAATTTTTCGCGGCCATCGCCTGGTCGGCCGCGATCGCGTTGAACTGACCGGCCTGTTCGGGCGGGGTCAGGCCGCTGTCCAGCATCTGGGTCAGCGCTTCGCCTTGCAGCGCCGAATCCTTTGACGTGATCGACGTATTCAGCTTGATCGCGCCGATCTGATATTTGTCGTCATTCGACGTTGCCTTGCTGTCCGCTTCGGCCAGCGCCGCCTTGGCGCCGGCGAAATCCTGCGCTTCGGCAGCCTTCTGCGCGGTCTGCAGCGCCTTGATGACGTCGGGCGAAACGTTGAGCTTCGGCCCGGCCTTCTTCTCTTCCTTCTTCGCGGCAAAGGCAGGCGCCGAAACGGCACCGCTCGTCAGCGCCAAAGCCAGCGCGAGCGCCACCGGGGTAACAAAACGCATGATCCTCATCTCCTCTGCGCGCCTGATGGGGGACAACAGGCGACTTTTCGCGGGTTAAGCGCCGATTAGGGGGCGGCGCGTGAATGGGCATTGAACAAGCCTATATCGTCCAGTTTTGCAACAGTTATGCGCCCTTTTCGTTCCACTTGCGATCATATCGGCACATCATGGCGCCCTGCATGCACATGCGGGCGCGCGATCCTGCGCGAGGGGTGACAGATTTGTTTCGCTCGGCTAGGGATCGGGCAACAGAATCCTTCCTGAAAAAGAGAATCGCATTGACCGACGAGACTGTCCTCGCCGACCCTTCGGACATCAGCCCCATCTCCATCGTCGACGAGATGAAGGCCAGCTATCTCGATTACGCCATGTCCGTCATCGTCGCCCGCGCCCTGCCGGACGTGCGCGACGGGTTGAAGCCGGTCCATCGCCGCATTCTCTTCTCCGCCCAGGAATCGGGCTTCGTCTACAACCGCCCCTATCGCAAGTCCGCCCGTCTGGTCGGTGAAGTCATGGGTAAATATCACCCCCATGGCGACAGCTCGATCTACGATGCGTTGGCCCGCATGACCCAGGATTGGTCGATGCGCGTGCCGCTGATCGACGGTCAGGGCAATTTCGGATCGATGGACCCCGATCCGCCAGCCGCCATGCGCTATACCGAAGCGCGCCTGGCGAAGGTCGCGACCGCACTGCTGGACGATCTCGACAAGGACACCGTCGATTTCACGCCCAACTATGATGCCTCCGAAAGCGAGCCGCAGGTTTTGCCCGCGCGCTTCCCCAACCTGCTGGTCAATGGCGCGGGCGGCATCGCGGTCGGCATGGCGACCAATATCCCGCCGCATAACCTCGGCGAAGTGCTGCGCGCCTGCCTGGCCTATATCGACAATCCCGACATCACGACCGACGAACTGATCCAGATCGTCCCCGGCCCCGATTTCCCGACTGCCCCGCTGATCCTGGGCCAGTCGGGCGCGCGCAGCGCCTATCACACCGGCCGCGGTTCCATCATGATGCGCTCACGCCATGTGGTGGAGGAAGGACGCGGCGATCGCCAGTCGATCGTCCTGACCGCGATCCCCTATCAGGTCGGCAAGAACGGCCTCGTCGAAAAGATCGCCGAAGCCGCCAAGGACAAGCGGATCGAGGGCATCAGCGACATTCGCGACGAATCGAGCCGCGAAGGCGTGCGCATCGTCATGGACCTGAAGCGCGACGCCACGCCGGACGTCGTGCTGAACCAGCTGTGGCGCAACACCCCGGCGCAGTCGAGCTTCCCGGCCAACATGCTCGCGATCCGCGGCGGCCGCCCGGAATTGCTGGGCCTGCGCGAGATTATCGAGGCCTTCGTCAAGTTCCGCGAAGAGGTCATCACCCGCCGCACCAAGTTCGAACTGAACAAGGCGCGCGACCGGGCGCATATCTTGCTCGGCCTTGTCGTCGCGGTCAGCAACCTCGACGAAATGGTCAAGATCATCCGTGGCTCGACCAGCCCGGCCGAAGCCCGCGAAAAGCTGCTGGCGCGCGAATGGCCGATCGGTGAGATCGCGCCCTATCTGCGCCTGGTCGAAGCGATCGAGACGGACGTCCATGGCGACGTCTACAAGCTGTCGGACATTCAGGTCCGCGCCATCCTCGACCTGCGCCTGCATCGCCTGACGGCGCTGGGCCGCGATGAAATCGGCAAGGAACTGGCCGAACTGGCCGAAGCCATCGCCGAATATCTCGCTATCCTGGGCGACCGGGTGAAGCTCTACGCGGTGATGCGCGAGGAACTGGAAGCGGTCGAACGCGAATTTGCGACCCCGCGCCTGTCGGAAATCACCGCTGCCGCCGACGGCATCGAGGACGAAGACCTGATCGAGCGCGAGGAGATGGTCGTCACCGTCACCGTGCAGGGCTATATCAAGCGCACCCCGCTCGAAAGCTTTCGCGCCCAGGCGCGCGGCGGCAAGGGTCGTTCGGGCATGGCGACCAAGGATGAAGACGCCGTCACCGAAATGTTCGTGACGTCGACCCATACACCGGTGCTGTTCTTCTCGACCGCCGGCAAGGTCTACCGCATGAAGGTGTGGCGCCTGCCCGAAGGTGGCCCGGCCACCCGTGGCCGTCCCATGGTCAACCTGCTGCCACTAGGTCCGGGCGAAACCATCCGCACCGTCCTGCCGCTGCCCGAAGATGAGGACAGCTGGAAGGAATTGCACGTCATGTTCGCGACCGCGAACGGCACCGTGCGCCGCAACAGCATGGACGCCTTCGCCAATATTCCCAGCAACGGGAAACTGGCGATGCGCTTCGACGAAGGTAGCGACGATCGCCTGATCGGCGTCGCCCTGCTGACCGAAGAGGACGACGTCCTGCTCGCCACCCGTCAGGGCAAGGCAATCCGCTTTGCCGCCACCGACGTGCGTGAATTCCAGAGCCGCACCTCGACCGGCGTGCGCGGCATGACGCTCAAGGCCGATGACGAGGTGATCTCGCTGTCGATCCTCAAGGGCTTCGACGCGACACCGGACGAACGCGACGCCTATCTGCGCGCCGCGCCGTGGAAGGATAATGACGCCGAATCGACCCTGCCAGCCGAGCGCGCCGCACAATTTGCGGCGGCGGAACAGTTCATCCTGACCGTCTGCACCAATGGCTATGGCAAATTGTCGTCGGCCTATGACTATCGCCGCACCGGCCGTGGTGGTCAGGGCATCACCAATATCGACAATATCGCCCGCAACGGCCGTGTCGTCGCCAGCTTCTCCGCCACGCAGGCGAACCAGCTGATGCTCGTCACCGATCAGGCGAAACTGATCCGCATGGGCCTCGACAGCCTGCGCGTCATCAGCCGCAATTCGGCCGGCGTCCGCCTGTTCAACGTCGCCGACAATGAGCATGTCGTCAGCGCCGCGAAGATCGAGGAAGCAGAAGAAGTCGAAGCCCCTGAAGCAGGTTCGGAAGCAGGTTCGGGCATGGGGGAAGCGTGAGCGACCTCTTCGCCTACAAGGTGCTGACGGCCGATCAATATAACCAGTTCAAGGCCGATGGTGTGTTCAAGGGCGCACCGATCGACCTCGCCGACGGTTATATCCATATGTCTACCCGCGCTCAGGCGGCCGAAACGGTCGCCAAGCATTTCGCGGGTCAGGATCGGCTGGTCATGCTGATGATCGACCTCGCCCCCTTCGGCGAGGCGATAAAATGGGAAGTGTCGCGCGGCGGCGCGCTCTTCCCCCACCTCTATGGCGACCTGCCGATCAGCGCAGTCGCCGGCAAGGTCGTGCTGCGCATCGGCGATGATGGCGCACATCTATTCCCGGCCGGGTTCTAAAACCTGCCCTCTCGGCTCTGCTGTCCTACCGAGCCAGCTGATGATATATTATCCACGTTCCCCGGATTATCCACGTTCCCCGGCGAAGGCCGGGGTCCAGTTCAGAGCGTGCAACTGGACCCCGGCCTTCGCCGGGGAACGCGCCGTACCTTACCGATAAGGACGCACACAAAAGCAGGCGCCGGCGACATAAAGTCGCCTATCCCCGCACCGAAATTTCAACATGAGCGGGAAATGTGCGAAGTTAAGCGCTGCGCACCATATCCACCACTTTGCCCCGCTTGACCCGATAATCCCAGCCGCCCCAGCGGATGCGGTTGGACGTAGCGGCCTGCACCTGCCCCGCCAAATGCGCCCAACTCACCACGAACGGCGCGACCATATCCCAACGCAGCGACCGCATGACGCATCGCACCTGCGCCGGTTCCAGCACCGATCGCGCGATCCGATGCCGCACCAGCGCCCGGCTCCAGGCCGCGCCATAACCGATCGCGACGGCGCTCCACCCGCCCCAGCCGATCGCCCAGAGCCAGCCGCTCGACTGGAGCGCCACGCCCAGCATCGCGACCATCCACATGCCCCGACTGTTGGTGACGATATGCCGATATTGCCGCACGCCAAAGGTCCAGAGCGACGCCATATCCCCATCCAGCGGACTGGCCACGAGTAGGTCGCGCACCGGCCGCAACCGCAGCTTGGCCCGCCATCCGGCCAGGCCGATCGCCATGTCGTCGGACAACCGCCCCGCCAACGCCCCGTCCAGGTCCAACCGCTCGGCCACTGCCCGCGACAACGCCATAGCGCCGCCCCAGGGCATGGTCGCATTGGCCGATCGCGGCAGGGTCGCCAGTTGCATCTCCACCGCGCCGACCAACCCCGTAATGCCGCCCCCCGCCGGCAGCAGCATGCGATAACCCGTGGCGATATCCGCCTTGCCCCGCACCAGCGGAAAGAGCAGCCGACCGACCAGCCGCTTCGGCGGCACTATGTCGGCGTCGATGAAAACCAGCCATGTGTCGCCCGGCCGCAACGCCCGCAAAGCCGCACGCAGCTTGTGGATCTTTTGCCCCTCATCGCTGGCTGTGCCCGCCGCAACGACCTGCACCCAATCGCCTTCCCGCGCCGCCAGAGCATCCGCCGCCGGACATTGTCCCGATGTCGCGATCAGCAGGCGAAACGGGGCCTCCTGCGCCTTCAATCGGGCGATCAGGTCCGGCCCGCCATCCCAATCGTCGCGGACGCTCAGGATTACGACCGCGCCGGCGGGGGCCTCCTGCCTGCGGTCGGTCGGCAGGTTGCGCCAATAATTGACGACGCCCAGCACGGTCAGCGCCTGAAGGCCGATCCAAACCCAAAACATCACTGTCGCCTGTGCCCCTTTACCGCTGCATCTGCTGCTGTATGACGCTTGGACGATGCTCTCCAACCCCTTTCTCTTCTTCCTGATGCGCCGCCTGCC
>JAVBXL010000191.1 GCA_030824575.1 bacterium
AACATCCCGATCTCGCCGCCTGAAAATCCAGCCGGCTGCTTAAACCATCGAAATGAGGGGTCCCTTTTAGACGCCGATCACCCCGCTAACGGGGTCCTTTTTGCACGCCGATCCACACTTGTGGCGGCGAAGCGGTAAGCGCGTCGACGCTTGAGCTCTCAACGAGGAGCGATACAAGGTGTCGGGCTAGTGGCGGCCTCCATGATGCGCGCCTCCGGAAGGATGTCCCCCGCCATGTCCGGCTGGGCCATGACCCGAGATAGCGTGGCTCGGTGTGCCATGCCGCACTCCGTGGCCTCCAAAACCAAATAGCCCGAACCCTCCAGCCCCATAAAGGGTCCGGCCGTAAAGACTTCCGGGATAGTAGCCGCGAGAGTAGCCGAAACTGGACCTAGCGACGGGTATTACACAGGTCTCTGCACCCTCCGGCCCGGTGGTTTGCGCCGGAGACTCGGGCGATGGGTTCGGGCCGATTCCGGCCTCTGGTCGAACGACAGGCGGTAACAGTTTGGCTGCTACCGCTCCGGGAGTTTTGCATGATACCTGATAATAGGTGAAAGTCGGCCGCTGCGCTGTGCTGACGCAGCCACCAAGCGACACGCTCAAAATAGCGCTCGAAACCAATATCGACGTCCGCCGCAAGGGCATCGTTCTCTCCCGTAATGAACGTTTGAAGCCCTGACGCAAACCGCATTTCGAACACCAGCAGCGGTTGCTCGGAGTTCGGTTCAATAACAGCGATCCAGCCTCTGAAACCTTCAATATGTTGTAGATGGAGATTCGGCTGGCACCATCGCTAAACGCAACAGTTTTGCATTCTAAAATTCATGTAATCTTCGCGTCACGATAGCGATAAGCTGCCACGCAATAGCTCCTCATCGACCTTTGCGTCGGGAGGAAGGATGCCGGTTCAATGGATCGCCGTGCCCGTGCTTGCGCAGGGTGCCTTGCAGGGTTTGTGGCCTTCGCGCTGAGCGTCGGGGGGCAAGCGTCACCACTTGATCGGATTGTGTCGCTGGAAGTCTATGGCGAGGATCCCTGCCCACGCTCGCCTGAAACTAGCGACAGCGTGATCGTTGTTTGCGCGCGAAAGCCTGAATCTGAACGCTATCGTATTCCATCGCAACTTCGCGAAAGTCAGATCGTGCGGCTTGAAGAAGCGTGGGGCAGCCGGGTCCGGGAGCTAGACGCGACGGGCCGCAACGGAAGGCCTGATAGCTGCTCGCCGGTCGGGTCTGCGGGGCAAACTGGCTGCTATCGACGTAGCCGGGACCAATGGCGCGCAGAGCGTCGGTTGCTTGATGGCGCAAAGCAATGACTGGGGGTCGGGTTACATTGAAATCCTACGACGCGCCGGCCATTGCCAGAATAGCGCTCACATGTCGTTCTCGTTACCAAACCGGCGGGGGAGCTGGGGTTCAGGCCACACGTGATCAAAAACGCCCCATCATGAGAAGAGTCCTCTGTCGGTCTCTGCCGCACATCGGGGTGCGCGTGTGTGAGAGCAGCTATCGGCCGGAACCGCACAAGTCTGATGATGATGCCCGTGGCACCCGGACCGGTTTCTATCGTCGCCACGACCGCGCTGCCAACCCGCAGTCTGCGAGGGGAGTACGATGAGAAAGCGCACAAAAATTCAGCTTCTCCTTCCATTATCGCTACTGGGCACCGCACCGAGCAATGCCGAGACCCTGAGAGAGGCGCTGGTAGCTGCCTATCGCACCAATCCGTCTCTGACCGGCGCTCGGGCCGGCCTGCGTGCAACTGACGAGGGGGTTCCGATCGCGAAGGCAGCAGCGCGTCCCACGCTTAGTGCTACGGCCGACTACCAAGAATTCCTGGTCAGATCAGCAAACAGCTTTTCTGCACCGCTGCGAGCCGTCAGCAGCAGTGCCAACCTCTCATTCCCACTGTATCAGGGCGGACGCGTTCGCAACGCCATAAGAGCTGCCGATGCCCGGGTTGAGGCCGGGCGAGCCAATCTTCGAAGCAGCGAAGCGGACGTTTTCACCGCCATCGTGTCAGTCTATATGGACGTCATTCGGGATACCGCGATCGTCAATCTCAATGCGCGCAATGTCAGGGTGCTCGAAACGAACCTCCAAGCATCTCGCGACCGGTTTGAAATCGGCGACCTGACACGGACGGACGTTGCCCAATCCCAGGCGCGGCTCGCGCTCGCGCGGGGCCAGCTCGAATTGGTAAGCTCGCAACTCGATGCAAGCCTTGAAAATTACCTTCGATTTGTCGGCTTGCCCGCGCGGTCTCTGGAACATCCCCCCGAATTGCCCGGTCTGCCATCTACCTCGGCCGCTGCAGTCGATATTGCATTGGCAAATAATCCCCAACTCGTTGCGGCAAAAGCCGATGCCGATGCCGCGCGTTTTGATATTCGGGTGGCGGCAGCAGCGCGGTTACCGCGTCTCTCTGCGATCGGCAGCGGTAACTACAACAATTATCTTGGGTCTCTCGATAGCTCAGTGCCAGGAAGGGTTTTCCAACAATCGCAGCGGACCGCGACAGTCGGTCTTTCAGCGACAATTCCGTTATTTCAGGGTGGATTGCCCGCCGCACAGGTGAGGCGCGCGCAGGCATTGTCCAGTCAGACGCTCGAGCAGATTGTCCTGGTAGAGCGCCGCGTCGTTGCGGATGCCCGCGCGGCATTTTCCCGACATCGCGCGACACAGGCGGTGATCGTGTCGTCACGCACGGCAGTCTCTGCAAATGAACTAGCGCTGGAGGGCGTGCGCGCGGAGAACAGTGTCGGCAACAGGAATGTGCTCGATGTCCTCAACGCCGAGCAGGAACTGCTCAACAGCCAAGTCCAGCTCGTGACCGCGCAACGCGATGCGTATGTCGCCGCATTTGCGCTTCTGGCGGCGATGGGGCGAGCTGAAGCCAGAGAACTCGGCCTATTCGGCGGTGCACTTTTTGCGCCCGTGCTTGAGGATCGCGAGAGCGCTCCTGTCAGTTCCATCGGTAGTAGGAGCTTGTCCAGATTGCAGATCGGGCCTGTTCTTGACGACAAGTCGTCCCCAGAATTGGGGGAGGAGCCTTCAACGCTCTTGCCCACGCCAGAGACGCCGGGAGCGGGAGTTCCATATGGTGCAGAAAACCCTTGATGGCGAGTAATGAATTGCTGAAGCCAAGCGGAGCTCGACACCGGGCCAACCTTTCAATCGCCCGGCGATCGGTCGTCCGCCTTGCAACTGAAGATGGAGCGGACGGGTCCTATGCGTATCGCGCCTAGCTCTCTTTACGAGATTGGCTCCCATCTCATCAATCTCGGCGCCGCTTATGGCCTTGCTCTTCCGATAGGGTGGGACCGGGAAAGAGAGGAGCGCAGCGCCGGTATTCGTACCTTTCCGCTGGTGGCAGTGGCGAGCTGCGGGTTCGTGTTGATTGCGATCGCCGTTCTAGGCAGGGAATCGACCGGCCAGGCCCGAATTCTGGAAGGCTTGATCACGGGCGTCGGGTTTATCGGGGGAGGCGCGATCCTCAAACATGGGAGGCAAGCCTCTGGGACGGCGACTGCCGCAAGCCTTTGGGCGACCGGCGCCTTGGGCGCTGCGGTGGGATATGGGCTGTACGATATCGCGGCATTTCTCAGTCTGATGACCTTCCTCACACTCCGCAGCTCGCGCCCGCTAAAGAAGGCGGCCAAAACGCAAACGGAAAGCGAGCCAGGTCAATGATACCCTCCCACGTGCGCGCATGGAAACGGTTCAGTACACGCCGTGGGCGATCTCCATCGCGCCTTGCACTGCGCGCGCGGCCTCGGGAGTTTTTTAAGGACGAGGCCAGGCTATCGGGACGCACAGCCCATTCGTTAGGCCTCGATTTGAGATGCGACTCCGCTTGGCTCCTGTCGGCACAGCGAGAAAGAGGTCACAGGAAAGGCTACTCCGCTGTGCCGCTCGGGCCACGCCGCAGGTATTGGTTTCCCTGGCCGTACCCACGGCGAAATTGGCGCCTTAGGCTTTTGGCGGCTGCTCAGTGGACCCCGCCTAATAAGCCTGAATTGTTCGCGGCCGCGCTTTTTATATCCAGTTTGGTGGGTCTCCCGCGACAGCGACCAGAGGATCGTTGTGGATGTCGGGTTGCACAGTTGTTGCGTCGATGAGACGATCTCATCATCACTTGGAGGAGCCCGGCCGTATCCGAGAGATTATGGCAAACGGTCACGGAGCGCGCAGGCATTCCTATTGGCAAGCGGTGCTACTGCGCCGTATTATGCTCTTTCGCAGGCTATTGTTCGCCATTCTCTTCGCGATCCTAATTTTTACGCTTTTCGGCCAAGGTCGGGTCGGATCGCCTTGCTTGTCATGGTGGGTGACGACTATTGCTGCGGGCATTTCGGAGCTCATTGCTGGCTATTTTATAGCTGGCATCGTGGTATCCATAATTACCATCAAAAAACTTGGGCCATTCGAAGCCGATCTCGGGCCGAGACTTGGCTTGCTCGGCGCGGCAGGTTTTTTTTCCGCACTTCTCGCTGCGGTATCTCTCATCGGGCAGCGATGTTCATGACGATCTGGTCATGCTCGCAAGCTATCATCAGGAGTCAGACTATGTCGTCCGATTTAGGGAATATGGATTACAGCGCGCGGAGTACACGCCGCGCAAACTTGCTCGTCTTGTGCCTTGCGTTGCTTGCATTGCCCGCCTGTTCAAACAAGGGCAATGAGATTCCGACTGACAAGGCGTCGGGCGCTGGCAGCACGCCATCGCTCCCGCCATCGATCTCAGCAAGTCATACCTACCGGTGCAATGACAACAGCCTGGTTTTCATCGATTTCATGAGTGACGGCACGACGCTCGACCTTCGCGGATCCAAGGCGGCGGCGCCCGCCCGGATGACTGCACCGGCGCCGGGACAGCCGTTTATTGGCGATGAGACGACGGCGACGGTCAACGACAAAACGATTGTCCTGCAGCGATATAAGGGACCAACCCGAAAGTGTCGGCGGGATTGATTTTTCATGGAGGGACGCTTTGCAAACGTTCGACAAGGGCGTGTTCGGCACAATCATCAGCGAGTACTCAGCATGGCTCAAGGGGCACGGGTAACAAATTGTGCTGCCGGCTCTCACCGACAGGATGGAAACATCCAACGTGAGGTCACAGGCATTCAGCGCTCGCATTGTCGGGTCTGTGGCTGCACGTTGATGCGGACCGCGGCGATGCGCCGCTGGTATTTTTCTGGCCTCCTCGGATGACCGCCTGCTCACTGATAACTGGTCAGCCTAACTTTGATGGATGCGTCACGCTTCGATCAGTTTGATCGCTTCGCAGTGAATGGACGACGGCTTTCGATTGAGTCCTCAATGATTAAGACGACGCCATCTACGGTTCACGCTGACTTCATACCAGCGGGCCATATTCGAAAAGAGAATATAATTGCGGGGTTTTCGATGCAATTGATCGGCGAGCCCTCGAACGTGGGTCGCATAGCTGGTCTGGCTTTCAAGCTTCCGCGTTTCGGCCATCTGGGAGGCATGCGAAAGGTATAAATGAATCAAAGTGTCCTATGCGGCCGAAGAGGTTTGGACGAACTTAACGCGGCAGATAAACTTATCATTGGCGCCTTACGCCTCTGGAAGCTGCTTCGTGTTGAAAACGCGGCGACGCTGCCCGGACTTCACGGGCGGCTCGCTCCCGTGGGAGGTGATATGCTGGCCGTGCCGCTGGACGACTTTTTCAAGCAGGTCGCAGCGTGGTGCATTTGCCCTCACGGGTCGAGGATAAGGCACTCTGACCAGTTGTCGTGCGACGAGGTTGCCACCCTCGACCTTCTTCATGCTGCCTGTTCCTCTGAATTGCACACAGGATGTTCGGAATGGAACGGGTCTTCGCTGCGAACACTCTCAGCGTATGTCCTGGGTCTGCAATTCGCTATTGAACTCAAACTTCGGTTTTAAAAATGGCTTACCGCTTTTGATCTTAATTTAGGTTGCGCTGCCCCGATGCTACACTCGCAGCAACGTCTCGACCCTCGAAAGCTCCTCGGTACTCATATGCAACACCGCCATGCTCAATATCTCCGAACAGCCGGAGGGCACGGTAGCCCAAGTGAGACATCTCTACGTTGCGCGACTGTGACATTTCTAAGTGGCGCTTACATACGTTGGCGCTGATAATTATAGATATGTTAAATTTATTAAACCGAGCCCAGCCTACCCCGTGCTATTCTATTATCGAGGCAGCCAATAAAAAGTTATTTAGATTTGCGTACCTTGCCCTTTAAAAGCTAGAAGTCGGATCGGTAACAGCAACGCCTCCTTCTGAACCTCCCTGGGTCTGCCGGAGGCGCTGGGTTGTGAGCCACGCTGCCATATCGATGTTGTCTGCGGCAGCATAATATTGATCTTCGACTTCGGCAGGCGGGATGTTGCCGATGGGCTCCAGCAGCCGGCGATTGTTGAACCAGTCGACCCACTCGAGCGTGGCGTACTCGACTGCTTCGAAGCTGCGCCACGGTCCACGCCGGTGGATCACCTCGGCTTTGTAAAGGCCGTTGATCGTTTCGGCCAAAGCATTGTCATAACTGTCGCCAACGCTGCCGACCGAGGGCTCGATCCCGGCTTCGGCGAGGCGTTCGGTGTATTTGATGGATACGTATTGCGACCCGCGGTCCCTATGATGGATGAGGCCGCCCCGGTGGTTCGGCCGACGATCGTGAAGCGCCTGTTCTAGTGCATCGAGGGCGAAGCTGGCATGCGCCGTCTTGCTGGCCCGCCAGCCAACGATCCGCCGAGCATAGGATCGATGACGAAGGCGACGTAGACGAACCCCGCCCAGGTCGCGACGTAGGTGAAGTCCGACACCCACAGGATGTTCGGCGCTGGCGCGTAGAACTTGCGGTTGACGTGATCGAGCGGGCACGGTGCCGCCCTGTCGCTGATGGTCGTGCGCACCGGCTTGCCCCGGATCACCCCTGCCAAGCCCATCTCACGCATCAGCCGAGCGACAGTACAGCGCGCGATCGGAAAGCCTTCCCGCATCATCTGCCGCCAGACCTTGCGCACACCGTAGACCGCGAAGTTCTCGGCGAACACGCGCGCGATCTCTGGCTTGAGGACCGCATCCTGCCGTGCTCGCGTCGACAGGCGTGTCGGATCCTGCCGCTGCGCGACGCGCTCGTGATAGGTGGATGGGGCGATCGGCAGGACGCGGCAGATTGGCTCGACCCCATAGGCATTGCGGTGATCGTCAATGAACGCGATCATCGCCGGAACGGGCGGTTGCGCTCCGCCTGAGCAAAATATGCAGACGCCTTGCGCAGGATCTCGTTGGCCTGCCGCAACTCACGGACCTCGCGCTCCAGCGCCTTCATCTTGTCGGCAACCTCGGTCGGAACACCGGCGCGCTTGCCGCTGTTGACCTCCGCCTTCTTCACCCACTCATGCAGTGTCTGCGGAACGCAGCCGATCTTCTCCGCGATCGAAACCACCGCCGCCTAGCGCGACGGGAAATCGCGCTCGTGATCGGCCACCATACGCACCGCCCGCTCGCGGACTTCCGGCGCAAACTTGTTCGTTGTCTTGCTCATACAGGCCCCACCTTCTCAGGAGTTGGAGCCTCCGGCAAACCCGGGGCGGTTCACATGCGGCCGGGTAGGGCTGATGACTGACCAACAAAATTCCTCCCATCGGAATTAAAGCTGAGCGGTTTTGTTGCGGGTTTGGACGGATGATTCGATGACGCGCGGCGGAGCAGGCCATAGCCTTTGCAGTTCGGCGGCAAAGGTTGCCAGGGTCACAAGACGTCCAGATATGTAAAGGCTATTTAGATTGACAGGCTGCGAGGTCGGCGGCCGCCCAACTTTCCTCGAGAGTGTAAGCCAAGTGAAGGCAGCAGTAAATTTCGCCGCTGCCCCCGATTTCGCCTGTCAAATGTCCAACGATGGTTTGACACTCGAGCCCTCTGGTGGTGAAGGGATTCGCTCCCGAGGGGCGTCGAGTAGCTGCTCAATACCTGCCTTTTTTGCAATCCTTAATATCTCATTCTCCCACGCTAAGAATGCGCTACGCTTTTCATTATCATGATCGTAAAGGTCGTAAACTTTATCGAGTCCAGTTTTTGAATGGTTCAGCATAGCTTCTGCTGTTTCATAATCAATTCCAACTCTTTTAGTATTTGACCTAAATGTTCTTCTCAAATCATGCAGAGTGAACATTGGTACATTCTGACATCCAACAGTGGACATTTTCCCTATTATGCGTCGGAGTGTGGCGCTCCAATCATTTTTTCTAGGCCCAGCGATTTTTTCTGAAGGGAAAACCCACTCTGCGTCCATATCGACTTCTGCTAGAAACAGCTTCAGACCCCATGGCCCGAGCGGAATCTTGTGTTCTTTTGCATTCTTCGTTCGCCCTCCAGGAATGATCCACACATCGTCCTGAAGTTCGTCAAATCGCGCATACTCAAGTTCGGATCGACGAACTGCTGTGAGCAGATACAGCAATATTGCGCGTCGCAAGTATTCTGCTTCATCCGAAATCGAATGGAGAAGCCATTCTATTTCGTCTAGATTCAATATTCTGCTTTTAGGATACTCAGGAACCTGCAGATCGCCAAGTCGACAAGCGGGATCTTTCTCAAGTCCAATCTCAAGCCCCCTGAGCGAGGAAGCCCATCTAAAAAATACCCTAACTTCTGATATAACTCTATTAGATTGAATTTTTGCTGTTAATTGAACATCTTTAATAATTCTTATCAGTTGATCCTCTGTTATATTATATATTATTTGAGATCCGATCTTCGGTTTGATATATTTTTCGTAGCGCCAAATCTTGTCGTCTATAGTGACTGGTTTGCACAGCCGAGCCCTTTTCAGGTGCCGACCCTCTCTGACCGCAGTCATGTACAGAACATGGGCCCGATTTACCGTCATGCTTTCCCTAAGGTTTTTCTCCTTCTCAATCTCTCGGGGATCGACTCCGGCATCGATTTGTTGGTTGAGCATAGCCGCGGCCTCGCGAGCCTGAGCAATTGAGACATGCGGGTACAGTCCTAATGTGCGCCTCAAAAACAGACGCTTGAACGGCAGCCATCGCATATACTTCCAAGCCAATTTTCCGCTCGATAGCACCTTTACCGATAGACCTAGAGAAAGGGGATCATTCAGACTCCCGTTTCTCAGAGAATCGATGAGCGAGGGAGAGAAACCAGTCTTAGCTTTCATCTGTTGGCACCTTCACGGCGTGGCCACAGAGGATAATCGCGATAAAAACCGCGATAAAAGGGGTGTCCAAACTCGCCTAGCCGAGACTAGCTCGGTCTAGGCATCCAGTCTTCACAATCCCATCTAACCCACTGCAGTCACGCCCTATTTGAGAATCTGGCCAGCAATTCCGTAGCTTATCCCCAATGTGTCATGCCGATTCTGTATGAATTCGTATGCGTAGCTTGCCCTGCCCACCGCGCCATGCGAGCGGTGATGGCTTGATGCAGGTCGGCGACAGGCCGGCCGCGTCGCGACGGGAAGGGGTAGGCATGGACAAGCCGAGACAGGGCTTTGCCGGATTGTGGAATATCAGTTTCGGCTTTTTCGGCATCCAGATCGGCTTTGCGCTGCAAAATGCCAATATGAGCCGGGTCTTCCAGTCGCTTGGTTCCAGCATCGACGATCTGTCCGCCCTGTGGGTCGCCGCCCCGCTGACCGGATTGCTGGTCCAGCCGATCGTCGGGCATCTGTCTGATCGAACCTGGCTCGGCCGTCTCGGCCGCCGCCGCCCTTATTTTCTGGCGGGGGCGATCCTCTCCGCACTGGCGTTGCTGGGGATGCCGCAGAGTGACGGGCTGCTGATGGCCGCATTGCTGCTATGGATGCTCGACGCCAGCCTCAATATCTCGATGGAGCCGTTCCGCGCCTTTGTCGGCGATATGCTGCGCAAGGACCAACATATCATCGGCTATGCCGTGCAAACCGCCTTCATCGGCGCGGGCGCCGTGGTGGGATCGCTCTTTCCCTATATGCTCGACCATCTGGGCGTCGCCAACGTCGCGGCGGCGGGGCAGGTACCCGATACCGTCCGCTACAGCTTCTGGGCGGGAGGCGCAGCGTTGCTGGCCGCGGTGCTCTGGACGGTGTTGACGACGCGCGAATATACGCCCGACCAGATGTGCGCCTTTGCCGATGCTGACGATGCAGCCACCACGGCACCCGATCTGGCAAGCCGCGCCATCGGCCCCTGCTTTGCCTGGATTGGTGTCGGCGCGGTTATCGCTCTGTTCGTCACGCTTTGGGCGATGGAAAAGGAAGTCTATTTGCTTGCCGTGCTGCTAGCGGGCTATGGCCTGGCCCGCCTGATCGCGATCCTGCTGGCCCGTGCGGGACGAAGCGCGCATATGCTGGCGCATATCGTCGCCGATATCGGCGGCATGCCGCCGATCATGCGACAGCTGGCATGGATCCAGTTCTTCAGCTGGTCGGCGCTCTTCATCATGTGGATCCACACCACGCCGGTCGTCGCCCAATATATGTTCGGGTCGGCCGATCCCGCCAGCGCCGCCTATCAGGCTGGTGGCAACTGGGTCGGGGTGCTCTTCTCGGTCTATAACGGCGTCGCCGCAGTCGCTGCCCTGACGCTTCTGCCCTGGGTGGCGGCGCGGATCGGCAAGGCGCGAACCCATGCTTTGTGCCTGGTCGCGGGCGCGGCGGGCTTCGCCAGCTTCCTGGTCGTGCGCGATCCCCACCTGCTGCTGCTGAGTGAAGTCGGGATCGGCATCGCCTGGGCCTCGATCCTCGCCATGCCCTATGCCATGCTCGCCTCCAGCCTGCCGCAGGCCAAGCTGGGCGTCTATATGGGGGTGTTCAACATCTTCGTCGTGCTGCCGCAATTGCTGGTGGCGACAGCGATGGGATCGATCATGAAGGCTTTCTTTCCCGGTGACCCAATCTGGACCATGGCCTTCGCGGCAGCCACGCTATTGCTGGCAGCGCTGGCGACGCTGCGAATCAGGGCGTGAGCCGACGCAGCGATTCGGGCGGTCTGTGGCGGCGGCAACCACCCTAATTTGGTCCGACCATAATAAGGTCTTCCCCTACGGAAAGCGTTGCGTATCGCTACGGATGCAATTTTTGCAATCGCAAAGCAGCCGTTCGCACTTGCGGCAACTCACCATCTGGTACACAAAGATCGTGCCTTTCAGGCATCCTCTCCTAAAACTTTACGGGCTGGTCTTCGGATCGGCCCTTTTTTTGTCGTCTTCGGATTGCGTATCGTCCAGACCCTGCGGCATCGTCCAGGCGATGCCCTCGTCCAGATAGGCTTCCAGCTCGCGCCAATGCCGGTCCCATCCCGGCCCGCGGCGGGCGGGGGGCACTTCCTGCTCCACCATCAGCCGCGCACGGCGCACTGGGTTGGAGGGTCGCTGCTCCATCCGCACCACGATATCGCGCACATCCTGGGGCCGGTCCTTGCTCATATGTCCTCCACGGGGCATCCCGCCCGGTCGCTGCCTTTGGCCCGGAAGGCGGTGGACAGGCAATGACCTTGTGAAGTGCGGTGCAACGAATATTGTCTATTTGTCATCCTTCCGTCATAAAGCGCCATGTCATTGCCTTCCGGCCAATCGGCCCCACCCATCGCCCGTATCCAGCAGAATATTCTCGCCGTAGCAGAAAGGCGCCTGCTCAACTGGCTGTGCGCGCATATGCCGCGCTGGGTCACGCCAGACATGCTTACGGCGCTGGGCATGGTCGGCGCCTTTGCCATTTTCGCGGGCTATGCCGCCAGCAATTGGGGCGTCGACTGGCTGTGGCTGGCGATCGCGGGCTATGCGCTGCAATGGTTCGGCGATTCCCTGGACGGCAGCCTGGCCCGGTTCCGCCATATCGAGCGGCCATCCTATGGCTATTTCATCGACCATAGCTGCGATGGTCTGGCGACCCTGTTGATCCTCGCCGGCATGGGGGCCAGCCCCTATATTCGCATGGACGTCGCGCTGGTGGCGCTGGCGGGTTATCTGCTTCTGTCGATCCACGCCTATCTGTCTGCGCGGGTATTGGGGGAGTTCAAACTATCCTATCTTGCCGCCGGTCCGACCGAATTACGGTTGCTGCTGATCGGGCTGACGATCGCGATGATGTTGTTGGGCTATACCCCCGGCTGGTTCGGCGCGGTGTCGGGGTTCGACCTGTTCGTGGGCGTGATTGGCGCCATCCTGGTGCTGCTGTTCATTGGCCAGACGCTGACGACGGCCAAGCGGCTGGCATCGGCGGAACGGCAGGGCGGAACCCGCTAATTTTGGCGACGTTCTAGGGATCCACGGGGGCGTGGATTTCTAATCCAACTCGCCTTTGCGGGCTGACGCGGAAGCCGCGGGACGTCCGGTACAATCCGTTGACCCGACCGGCATCGTTCGGGCGTTCAGGCAGTCGCTTGCGACGTCAGGTCCTGAGCGGAATCCAGCTTTTGTTGCGCGGCTTTTCGTTCGGAATAGCGATCGACGAGTTGGTCGGCATGACCGCGGGTCAGGACCGTAAAGCGGACCAGTTCCTCCATCACGTCGACGATGCGATCATAATAGCTCGAAGCCCGCAATCGGTCTGCATCATCGAACTCCTTGAATGCCATTGCGATGCTCGACTGGTTCGGGATCGTGATCATCCGCATCCAGCGGCCAAGCAGCCGCAGGCCGTTGACCGCATTGAAGGACTGCGATCCACCCGATACCTGCATGACCGCCAGTGTCCGGCCCTGGGTTGGACGCATGCCACCAAAATCCAGCGGCAGATGGTCAATCTGCGCCTTCATGATGCCGGTGATCTGCCCGTGACGCTCCGGGCTGCACCAGACCATGCCTTCGGACCAGAGCGCATGCGCACGCAATTCGTGGACGGCGGGGTGATCATCGCCTTTCACCTGATCCGGTAACGGCAGGTCGCTGGGGTCGAATATCCGCACCTCCGCGCCGAACCATATCAACAAGCGCGCCGCCTCCTCGACCGCAAGCCGGCTGAATGAACGCGCGCGAAGCGAGCCATAGAGCAGCAGGATGCGCGGTGCGGGTTCGTTCTCGCCCAGACCGATGGCCGGCCGTGGAATCGCGGCGGAGCGATCAAGCGCTGGCAGCAGATCGACGTCTTTCAATATGCGAAGGCGGCTCATCCAATATCCTTGACGAGATAGGTGGCTTTCGGGCCGCATAGCGATGAAAATTGCGCCGTGGCGGCAATGTCGGCGGGCGCCTTGCTCCGATCGCCCTCGACATAAGCGAGTGCGCGGAAGAGCGACGCCGGGCCGGTCGTAAGCAGGTGAAGCCGTTGGGCCGATCCCGCGGCGACCGCCTCCAATCGCTTGACGAGAATGCGGCCATACCCGTGTCCGCGGCGGCCAGGTAGAACGACCAGCGACCGCAGCAATCGATCAGGGCCTGCGCCCTGCAACCCGACAAAGCCAATCAGCCCTTGATCGTCGGACAGTTTGAAGAACGTCTGGTCGGGGGCACCCAGGTCATCGGTGATCAGTTGAGCCGCATCGAGCGCCAGCCGCAGGCGATCGCTTCCATGCGCCACTTCGGAAAAATCGACCTGCGTCATGCCCGCCCACCGGCCTCATACCAATGCCGTGTGCGCTTCACGATCGCGACGATTGACAGCATGACCGGGACTTCGACGAGCACGCCCACGACCGTGGCGAGTGCCGCGCCCGAATTGAGCCCGAACAGGCTGATAGCGGCAGCGACGGCCAGTTCGAAGAAGTTGGATGCCCCGATCAGCGCGGCGGGCGCCGCGACACACCATGCGACCCCGAAATGACGGCTTAGCCAATAGGCCAGTCCAGCATTGAAATAGACCTGGATGAGGATCGGGACAGCGATCAAGGCGATAACGACCGGGTGCGCAATGATCGCTTCACCCTGAAAACCGAACAGCAGGACCAATGTCGTCAGCAGCGCCATCAGCGAGATCGGTCCGAGCCGGCTCAGCAGCCGATCGACGGCTGGCTGTCCGCCCGACCGGGTCATCGCACGCCGGATAAGTTGTGCGAGAATCACTGGCATGACGATATAGAGCGCAACCGAGATCAGCAGGGTGTCCCACGGCACGGTGATCGAGGCGACGCCGAGCAGCAGGGCAACCAATGGTGCGAACGCAAACACCATGATTACGTCATTCAGCGCGACCTGGCTCAACGTATAGGTCGGATCGCCTTCGCAAAGGTTGGACCAGACGAACACCATAGCCGTGCAGGGAGCGGCGGCCAGCAGGATCAAACCAGCAATATAGGCGCTGACATCGGCAGGCGGCAGCAGCGGTCGAAACAGCCAGCCCAAGAAAACCGTGCCGAGCAAGGCCATCGAGAACGGTTTTACCGCCCAGTTGATGAACAGCGTGATTCCGACGCCTTTCCAATGTTGTCGTACCGAAC
Source organism: bacterium (assembly GCA_030824575.1). Taxonomy (GTDB): domain Bacteria; phylum Pseudomonadota; class Alphaproteobacteria; order Sphingomonadales; family Sphingomonadaceae; genus Sphingobium. Next base: position 14,382 of record JAVBXL010000191.1, read on the forward strand.
CCAGCGCGCCAAGATCGATCTTGAGCAGCATAGGGATGATCATCAGCCAGATGAGCGCGGCGACGACGAGGTTGACCCGAGCGACCTCCGTCGCCGCGATCGCCGCGAACAGCGGCGGCATCAGGTAGCCAAGCCCGATACCGACCAGGATGCAGGCGGCGACCCAGACGCTGAGATAGCGCTCGAACCTACTGATCGCCGGCGCTGCCAGGGTCATGCGCCGATCCTGTTGCCTGCGGCATCGGCGACCTTTTCACCATCTTCTTTGGTAAAGGCACCGCGCTGTCCCATGGGCAGCAGGTCGAGCACCCGTTCGGACGGCCGGCACAACCGGACGCCAAGCGGCGAGACGACGATCGGCCTGTTGATCAAGATCGGATGCTCGATCATGGCATCGACCAGTTGATCGTCACTGAGCGTTGGATCGGCCAAGCCTAGCTGGGCATAAGGCGTATCCTTTTCACGCAGCAATTCGCGCGGCGGAATCCCCATCCGCGCGATCAGCGATACCAGGCGCGGGCGGTTCGGCGGCGTCTTGAGATACTCGATGACGTGCGGCTCGATGCCGGCATTCTGGATCATCGCCAGCGTGTTGCGCGACGTTCCGCACGCGGGGTTGTGGTATATGATGATATCGACGGGCATATCAGCCTTCAGCAGCATGGGTTGAGTTCGGCGATCAGCGGATCGCAAAGCGCCGCTTTCCCTCCGCAACAATCCTTCACGAGGAACAGGGTCAGCAGCTTCAGTTGCTCCAGATTGGCGCGATAGTTGATGACCCGGCTGCGGCGCTCCGATCGAATGAGGCCCGCACGCGCCAGCGTCGCCAGATGCACCGACATGGTGTTCTGCGGCACATCGAGCGCCCTTGCGACCTCGCCAGCGGCAAGCCCGTCGGGCTCATGCCGGACAAGAAGCCGGAAGGCGTCGAGGCGCGTACCCTGCGCGAGAGCAGCCAGCGCGGAGATCGCCGAATCATTATCCATATATCTACTATAGTCGATATATGGATAATCAGCAACTATCGGCTCGCCCGTCGCCCGCCCGATCGATGGCGATCTTGGCGGCTATCATTGTCGCTTTTCGCGCCATGAACCGGATGGTGCATGACCTCGACGATGCCCCAAAAGCGCTCAAGCTGCGTGCCGAGGCCATGCATAGAGCCATATCCTGATGACGCCCACAGCTCATTAAAGTTTTGGTCATTCATTCAGTTTTCGGGATAGTTATCCATAGAAATATGGCTAAAATCGCCATAAATACGATAGTTCGTCGTAAATTTTGGCGATAAAGGTCTGACCTATTTACGGATTGACGCGGCCACATATATACAGTTACGTATCCATAATACGCATAAATATACGAAGATAATGATGCGGCTAACGGAGAGGACCAGGAATGATCGCATCGCTGTCGGACATGCGTCCGCTCATCCCTGATGATATCGCGAAGATCGTGCTCTCGCCCAAGTCCTATGCCGACGATGCCGTCATTTATGGCGCGTTCAAGTGGCTGCGCGAGAATATGCCGCTGGGCGTCGCACGAGTTGCCGGTTTCGATCCGATCTGGATCGTCACCAAACATGCCGACATCAAGGAAGTCGAGCGCAACGGCAAGCTATACCATAATGCCGACCATAACCCGATCCTGAACGACCAGGCGTCCGACGCTTTCACGCGGGACATCAATGACGGGTCGCTGCGTATCATCTCCTCGCTTACCTTCATGGACCCGCCTGAACATGCGGCCTATCGATCGGTGACGTCCAACTGGTTCCTTCCGGGCAAGATCGGCAAGCTGGAGGAACAGATTCGAGCGCTGGCGAAGAAGTCGGTCGAGCATCTGCTCAGTTTCGACGGTGAATGCGATTTCGTGCGCGACTTCGCGCTACATTACCCTCTTCGCGTCATCATGACGCTGTTCGGCGTGCCGGCTGAGGATGAACCGCGCATGTTGAAGCTGACGCAGGAATTTTTCGGGGTCCACGATCCAGAGGAACAGCGGCCCGAAATGGTCGCCGACCCAGTGGCGGGTGCCAAGATGTGGGCGGCCGCGCTGGAGGATTTCTATCGCTATTTCGACGATCTGAGCGCGAGGCGTAAGGACGTGCCGACAGACGATCTGCTGTCACTGATCGCCAATTCGCGGGTCAACGGCTTGCCCATCCCGCGCGACGAAGCCAATGGCTATTACGTCGCGATCGCGACCGCCGGGCACGACACGACATCCTCGTCCACGGCGGGCGGCCTGCACGGCATGATGCTGTACCCGGAAAACTGGGCGAAGGTTAAGGCCGATCCGGGGCTGATCCCCGGCTTGGTGGACGAAGCGATCCGCTGGACCAGTCCGGTCAAGCATTTCATGCGCAACGCGACCGCCGATACGGTACTGCGCGGCCAGACCATCCAGGCAATGGACCGGCTGATGATGTGCTATCCGTCCGGTTGCCGGGACGAGGAAGTGTTTGCCGATCCCGACCGCTTCGACATCAGCCGTTCGCCCAACCCGCACATCGCCTTCGGCTTCGGGCCGCATATGTGCCTGGGTCAGCATCTCGCCAAGCTGGAGATGCGCGTGCTGTTCGAGGAGTTGCTGCCACATCTGAAGTCAGTCGAACTGGCCGGGACACCGCGCATGGTCGAAACCAATTTCGTCGGCGGCTACAAGACGCTGCCGATCAGTTTCACGCGGTGTTGACGCGGATGCCGCGCACCTCTTCCCCATCCAACCGGACCCAGTCCATGAGCCCAATATCGAGCCCCTCTTGGGAGCCGCGTCTGCAAAGTCGGGTGTGGCTCTGCCTTTCCCCTTTCGGAGATACTGTATGAACGCTCCTGCTACCATCGCCGCCGCTCTCCATGGCGAGGCTGGCCACGAAGTCCGTCTGCCGCCGCAAAAGATGCTGATCGGCGGGTCGTGGGACGCGGCCGGGGACGGTCGCACCATCGATGTGGAAGACCCGGCGACGGGACAGGTGTTCGCCAGCGTTCCTGCGGGGAGCGCGGCGGATGTGGACCGCGCCGTGACCAAGGCGCGCGCCGCGTTCGAGTCCGCCGCATGGGCGCGGATGCGGCCGCTCGACCGCGGCAAGATCATTGAGGCGATCGCGCGCAAGATTGAGGATAATGCCCAGGAACTCGCGCTGCTGGAAAGCTATGACAATGGCAAGGCAGTGCATCATGCGCTGGCGGTGGATGTACCTGCTGCCGTCGATATTTTCCGCTACATGGCCGGCTGGGCGTCGAAAATCTATGGTCAGGTGAACCCGATTTCGGGGGATGGCCGCCAATATCACAGCTATTCGGTGCGCGAACCGATCGGCGTCGTCGGCCAGATCGTGCCGTGGAATTATCCGCTGGCCATGGCGGCGTGGAAGATCGCGTCGGCGCTGGCGGCGGGCTGCACCATCGTCCTCAAACCCTCCGAAGTCACGCCGTTGACTGCGCTGCGCCTCGCCGAACTGGCGCTGGAGGCGGGGTTGCCCGAAGGCGTGCTGAACATCGTCACCGGCTATGGCCATGAAGCGGGGCAGGCGCTGGTCGAACATCCGGGTATCGACAAGATCGCCTTCACCGGATCGACCCGCGTGGGCAAGCAGATCGTCCAGACAGCGGCGAAGGATCTGAAGCGCGTGACGCTGGAACTGGGTGGCAAGTCGCCCTCGCTGATCTTCGCCGACGCCGATCTCGACAAGGCGGCGATCGGTGCGGCGCTCGCCATCTTCTTCAACAGCGGGCAGGTATGCCTTGCCGCCTCACGCCTCTATGTCGAACGCTCGGTATTCGACAAGGTGGTGGACGGCGTCGCGCAGGTGGCCAAGAGCTTCAAGCTCGGCCATGGCCGCGATCCCGACACGATGCTGGGGCCGTTGGTGTCGAAGGTGCAGCAGGGCCGCGTGCTGGACTTCATCGCACAGGGCAAGGCGAGCGGCGCGGACCTTGTCACCGGCGGCGGGACGGGGGACCGGGACGGCTATTTCGTCGAACCGACCATCTTCGCCAATCCCGATGCCGACGCCAGCATCGTGCGGGAGGAGATTTTCGGCCCGGTGCTGGTGGCGACCCCGTTCGACGATGTGGACGATGTAATCCGGCAAGCCAACGATACCCGTTATGGCCTGGCCGCCAATATCTGGACCCGCGACCTGTCGCGCGCTCACCTGACCGCGCGCAAGCTGCAAGCCGGGACGGTGTGGATCAATACCCACGGCATGAACGATCCGTCCGCGCCCTTTGGCGGCGTGAAGGAATCCGGCTGGGGGCGCGAAGTCGGTGAAGAGGGCGTGCTGCACTATACCGAAACCAAGACGGTTACCGCGCTGTTGGACGATTGAGGCCAATCAAAACAAGAATCAAGGAGGGAGGATGGCAATGGAAAGGATGAGCATGACGGCACTCACCACGGCTTACATGACCGAAAATTGCGAGCGCCATATTCCCAATCCGGCCATCCCCAAATGGAACCAGAGCTACTATTTCAACTTCTATGACCGGCAGGCGAAACTGGGCGGCTTCATCCGCTTCGGTTTCATGGAGAATGTCGGCGAAACCAATGGCTTCGCGATCTTTTTCATGGACGGAAAGCCGCTGTTCACCCGCGTCAACATGAACCTTCCCTACACCCAGGATCGCCCCGAAGGCGGTGTTACCGTGGCGGGTGTGCGCCTGGAGGCGGTGCGGCCGTTACAGACGTGCCGAATTACCATCGATACCGAGGATTTTGGCGTCGACCTCAGCTGGGATCAGCGCTTTGCGATGGGCGACAGCATCGTTCCGGGCAATCAGGACGACGCGATTGCGCGGGAACTGGCCTATATCCATCTGGAGGGTGCCTGCGACGTCACCGGCACGGTGCGCCTGCGCACCGGACAGACCATCGCGATCAAGGACGCGGGTTTTCGCGACGTCAGTTGCGGCCCGCGCAACTGGGCGGGGGTTCAGCATTATCGGCTGGCATGGCCGATCTTCGACAATGGCATGTCCTGCGTCGCGGTCCATGCCATCACCGAACAGGGTGAGGGCTATCAGAAGATCCTGCACGACGGGAAGCGTTGGCATCATATCGGTCGGGTCGAAGAAGTCATCGACTATGAAGCCGACGAAATGGGTTTTCGCCATGTCCACTGGAAGGTGTGGGACGAGGAAGATCGCTTGTGGGAATTTACCGCCAAGCCATTGTTCCGCTGGCAATTCCCCTTCGACAGTTTCGTGATGGTCGAACAGATGATGGAATATCGTCTGAGCGACGGGACGATTGGCTATGGCATGGGTGAAGGCGGTTTCCGCTTCCCCTGGGAAGGCAATGGCAATTGACATGAGCGATATCATCGACGCGCCGCCGATTGACAAGATCGACATCTGGAATCGCGACGACATGGAGCCGCGCATTCGGGAGATATTGGACCGGACCGTGCGGGACCGGGTGAAAGGCCCCTATGCAGCGAAGACCGACGAACAGGTCATCGCCATGCTGACCCGCTATTTTGCCGCCGAAGGACTGGCGGATGTAGCCATATCCGACGTTGCGCGCATGGCCGGCGGCGCGTCGAAGGAACAGTTCGCCTTCACCTTGCAGCATAAGGGTGACGCGGTGGGTGAGCGGCTGGTGCTGCGCATGGACCCGCTGGAAGCCATTTCCCAAACCTGCCGCGGGCGTGAGGCGCAGGTGCATGTGGCGTTTGCCGGCATATTGCCGGTCGCGTCGGTCCGCAGCATCGATGCCGATGGCGACATATTGGGCCAGCCGGCGATCATCCTGGGCTTCGTCAACGGCGTGACCGAACCGAGCGACGGCACGGGGCATGGCGTATCGGGCATCGGTACGCGCTATGACGATTGGGCGGCCAAGCTGGCACCGCAATTTATCGACGCGCTGGCGCAGGTGCATCGGTTCGACTGGCGCTCCGCTGACCTGTCCTATTATGCGGCGCCCAAACCGGGAACGCGACAGGCTGCGATCTGGCAGGTCAACTGGTGGTCGCAAGTCTGGTGGGATGGCGTCGTCCAGCCGGTCGCTATGGTGACCTATGCCGAACGCTGGCTACGTGAAAATGCGCCGGTCTGCGACGCGCCCGTCATGTGCCACAGCGATTTGCGGCTGGGCAATTTCATGTTCGAGGAACCGAGCGGCAAATTTACCGCCGTGCTCGACTGGGAACTGGCGCATATTGGGGACTTTCACGAGGATATCGCCTGGGCGACCCAACGCCTGTTCGGGACATGGACCGATGACGGCATCTTCCTGGTCTGCGGCCTGATCCCGCGCGACGCATTCCTCAGTGGCTATGAGGCCGCGTCCGGTAACCGGATCGATCCGGCCAAGCTGCGCTATTATGAAGTTCTCAACGCTTATAAATGCGCGGTGATCGACCTGGGCCAGGCGATGCGCGCTGCGACCGAGAGCAACAATCATCAGGACGTCATCCTGACATGGCTTGGTTCGGCGGGGGCCGTGTTCCTCGAACAACTCGTCACGCTGATCCGGGAGGCCTGAATCATGCTGCCCAATATCGATCTGCGCATCGCGAACATGGTGAAGGCGCTTGAGCAGGTCATCCTGCCCGCGTTGCCGCGCGACCAGCGTCTGGCGCGCGACCAGGCCATGCTGGTTGCCGGCCATCTGCGCATGCTGGGCGACCAGTGGAAGGCGGCATTGCGCTACGAGCGGATATCTCTGGATGCCCTGGCCGGGCTTGCCCGCGACTTGATCCCTGCTGCGCCGGCGGCGCTCGGCCGCAGGCTGGAGGATGCTTTGACAGCGGCGCAGGGATGCGACCGCGAAAGCGTCATCGCGCTCGAGCAGGCCAATATCGCGCTGGGCCATGCCGTCGATGCGGTGATCCTGGGGGGGGAGGCGCATACGCCGCTGCCGCAGGCGTCGATCGACGCGATCCTCGATTATGCGCTGCGTCATGCGCGGCGCGAACGGACATGGTTCAAGCGCAACGGCCTTGATCCCGATCGGGGTGATTTGCCCGATCTGGCTGCGATGCTGGATACCGCCCCCTGACCGCTACACCCAATAATATAGAAAAGCCTGGCAAGGAGAGTTCAGACATGCAGGACATGACAAAGCAGATCGCGGATTTCCCGGTAAGCAACGCCTTTCGCCACAAGCTGGCGGAGGATGGTCGAGAATCAACGACGCACCAATTCGTCCTGCCGCAATATGGCATCGCCGGCTATTATTACCCGACGGTGCGCGCCAATGGCCAAGCGAAAGGCCGCATGCATCTTTTCGGGCCGGCATTGGATACACCGATCGAGGAAGATGTCGAACAGTTGGTGTCTGACGATATGGATTTCGACGACTGGCGCTTTGGGCCGCTGTTGATGGCAGTGCGCGAACCGTTCAAGACCATCGATTTGGGATGGACGGGCGACCGGGTTCAGTTCGAAGGACAGTGGAATGCCATCCATCCGCCCTATGCCTTCAGTATGCATCCCAAGGGCAATCCGCCCTATTATGGTGACGACCGCACCGAACAACATGGCATCATCAAGGGTAATCTGCGGATCGACGGAAAGGACTATGCGCTCAACGACTTCATGATCCGCGATCATAGTTGGGGGCCGCGGGTCTGGGGATTGAACCAGCATTATAAATGGTTCCACGCGACGACAAAGGGCGTGTCGGTGCATTTCTTCGAAATGATGTCCTTCGGCAAGGTGGAGACGCGTGGCTACCTGTATAAAGACGGCGTGATGCAGCACATTGCCGCTATCGATTACGATATCGATTATGACGACGATATGATGCACGATCGTTTCCGCGTGACCGTGACGGATATGCAGGGCCGATCCGTATTCGTCGATTGCAAGGCGTTCGCTAAATATCAGGCCGACCTGGACCCCGTCATTGCGCTGAACGAAGCGGTCGTCACCGTTACCATTGATGGAGAAGAAGGCACGGGCTGGTGCGAATTCTGCTGGACCCGTGATTATTTGAACTTTGCCCGCCCCTATGTCCGGCGCTTTGCATGGTGACGAATCCCAAATGGAACGCCGCGCCATGACGCCGACCCGCGACGATGTCGATATATGGGACCGCTCAGAGATGGAGCCGCGCATCCGCCATGTTCTGGAACGCACGGTACGCCTGCGCGATACCGGCCCCTACAGGCCCAAGTCGGACGGTCAAGTGACGGACATGCTGACCCGTTTCTTCGTGGCGAAGGGTCTGGAAGACATAGCCATAACCGATGTGGAGCGCATGTCCGGCGGCGCTTCGAAGGAGCAGTTCGCCTTCACCCTGGTCCATCGGGCGGATGGCGGGGGCGAGCGGCTGGTGCTGCGCATGGACCCGTTGGAGGCGATCGCCCAGACCTGCCGTGGGCGGGAGGGCGAGATCCAGGCGATCATGGGCGACCATATGCCGGTGGCGGCGGTGCGTTGGATTGATGCCGATGGCGACTTGCTGGGCCAGCCCGCGGTCATATTGGGCTTCGTTAGCGGCGTCACCCAGCCGAGCGACGGAGGCGGGCAGGGCGTGTCGGGTATGGGCGGGCGGCTGGGCGCCCTGATCGACCGGTTGGCGCCGCAATATATCGACGCGCTCGCCACCACCCATCGTTTCGACTGGGCGCGTGCGCATCTGGAATTTTTCGACGCACCACGTGCGAACAGCAACCAGGCGGCGATCTGGCAGGTCAACTGGTGGTCGCAGGTGTGGTGGGACTGCCTGGTGGAACCGGTCCCGGTCGTGACGTTGGCCGAACGCTGGTTGCGGGAGAATGCGCCGGTGTGCGACCGGCCGATGCTGGTGCATGGCGACCTGCGCATGGGCAATTTCATGTTTGAGGAACCGAGCGGGCAATTCACCGCCGTCCTCGACTGGGAGCTCGCCCATGTCGGCGATTTTCACGAGGATATCGCCTGGACCATGCAGAAGCTATTCGGAGCCTGGCGCGACGACGGCGTTTTCCTGGTCAGCGGCCTGTTGCCGCGCAACGATTTCATCGCGCAATATCAGGCGGCGTCGGGCAATGCGATCGACCCGGCGAGGCTGCATTATTACGAGGTTCTCAACGCCTATAAATGCGCGGTCATGGATCTGGGCCAGGCGATGCGTGCGTCCGTCGCCAGCAACAATCACCAGGAAGTCGTTCTGACCTGGCTTGGCTCTGCCGGCGCTGTTTTCCTGAGCCATATCGTCCAACTCATTCGGAAGGGCTGACCCATGCTGCCGAGTATCGATCTGCGCATCGCGAACATCGTCAAGGCGCTGGAGCAGGTGGTCCTGCCCGCCCTGACCGGGCGCGAGCGGCTCGCCAAGGATCAGGTCAATCTGTGCATCGGTCATTTGCAGATGATCGCTCAGCAATGGCGATGGGCGGCGGCGTTCGAGGCTGGCTCTTTCCACGCCATGATCGCTCTGGCGGAACAGATGCTGTGCTCGGTTGATCCAGGCTCTGCCGAAGAACTGGCGCAGGCGATCGCATCGGCCAAGGCGGTGGAAGGCCAGGGTTTGGCAGCGGTCGAACATGCCATCGTCGCGTTGGGCGGCCTGATCGACCGCATCATCCTGGGCGAAGATGGCAAGGTGGCGCTGGCGCCAGCCGTCTGGGAAGCGGTGCTGGACTATGGCGAGAAGCAGGCGTTGCGCGAACGCACATGGTTTGCGGCCACCGGTCTGGACCCCGATCGGCAGGAACTGCCGAGTATCGCGGCGATGATGACAGCATGAAGCACGAAAATCCCGTTCTGCCTGAACATGATCCCGCCGGCGCGCTGGCGCACATGGTCGCGAATACGCACTACGCGGACCTGCCGGCTGGCGTGATCGATCTCGCCAAGCGGGCGATCCTCGACACGCTGGCGGTGACGATCGCAGGGTCGGGCTGGGAGGTCTGCCCCGCGATTGCCGATCAGGTGGCGGAATGGGGCGGGGCGCCGCAGGCGACCGTGCTGATCCATGGGCATAGGGTGCCGGCGCCCATGGCGGCTTTCGCCAACGGCGTGATGGCCCGCGCCATCGACATGGGCGACGTGCACGAGACGGGCGGCCATGTCACCGAATGGAATGTGCCAGCCATGCTATCCGTGCTTGGGATCGCCGATGGGCCGGTCAGCGGCCGCGATTTCCTGACCGCCTATGTCACCGGCGCGGAAGTGGGCGTGCGCGCCAGCGCGGCGCTCAATCTGGTGCGTTATCACACGACCTGGGGTATGCCGGGCGAATGGAACGGGCCGCTCTGCGCCGCCGCATCGGTTGCGCGCATCCTGGGCCTGAACGCCGACGAGATATGGAATGCGATGGGCATGGCCTATACGGTCCATGGCATGTCGGAATATAATAAATATTCCGAAGGCACGCAGATGGCCCGCGTGCAGCACAGCTTTGCGGGCGACACGGCGGTCAAGGCGGCGCTGCTGACGCGGCGCGGCGTGACGGCACCGCGCGGCATATTTCAGGGCGTGCCAAGCGGCATTTTGCGGCATGTCGCTTGGGACGATGTGCGCCCCGAATTGCTGACCGAGGATTTGGGCATCCGCTGGCAACTGGCCGAAGGGTTATCGATGAAGCCCTATTCCGCGTGCAAATTCACCCACAGCTTCATCGCCAGCACGGTCGCCATCATGCAGGGCGAAGGGCTGGACTGGCGCGACATCGACCGGATCGATTGCATCGGCAGCAACAGCGCGCGCATGACATTCGAGCCGGCGGCGGCGAAATGGAACCCGCGCAGCGTTCCTGAAGCGATGTTCAGTGCCCCCTATACGATCGCGACGGCGGCGATCACCGGCGCCTTTTTCCTGCAAGATTTGCATATCGACCGGATTATGGACGAGGAACGGCGCGCAGTGATGCAGCGCGTCCACATCATCGCCGACCCCGATCATGCCGACCAGTTTGAGGGGTTTTCCGTCACGATCATGCTGACAGACGGACGGCGCTTCACCCATGTCACGCCTTATGTGAAGGGCCATAGCAGAAACCCCATGGACTGGGACGATCTGGCCGAGAAGCTGCGCCGCTGCGCGCCCTTCGCTGCCGTCGCGCTGCCGCAGGGGAAGCTGGACCAGCTGGTCGCGCTGTGCCGCGCCATGGAGGAGGTGGAGGATATGCGCGACGTCCTCACCCTCATGACCGCCTGACATTCCGACTTTTTTACAACATTGGAGAACATCATGAAGGCCGCCATTCTCAACAGCCTCGACGGCACATTCCAGATCGAGGAGATCGATATCGACGCGCCGCGCGGCCGCGAGGTGCTGGTGGAGGTGAAGGCGTCAGGCCTCTGCCATTCCGACCTCCATTTCGCCGAGCAGGATTTCGGCGTGCCGCTGCCCGCCGTTCTGGGGCATGAACTGGCGGGCGTCGTCCTGGCGATTGGCCCGGAAGTGCGCGAATTCGTGGTGGGCGACCATGTCGTTGGATCTTTGATCCAGTTTTGCGGCCATTGCCGCGCCTGCATCGGTGGGCGAACCTATCAATGCACCCATCCTGAAGAGACGCTGCGCGACGATCCTGACCATGCGCATCGCCTGACCCGCAATGGCGAGGGGGTGGCGCAAGTGTTCGGCACGGGTGCCTTTGCGGAGCGTGCGCTGGTGCATGAAAACCAGCTTGCCAAGGTGCCCAAGGAACTGCCTTTTGCCCAGGCATCCTTGCTGGGGTGCGGGACGATTACCGGCGCCGGCGCGGCGATCAACACCGCCTCTGTGCGGCCGGGCGACACGGTTGCGGTGATCGGCATTGGCGGGGTCGGGCTGAACGTGATTTCCGGGGCGCAACTGGCGGGCGCGGCGCGGATCGTCGCGATCGACATGCAGCCGAAGAAAGAGGCGTTGGCGCGCAAGTTCGGTGCCACCGACTTCATCGACGCATCCGCAGGCGACAGCGTAGCCGCGGTGCAGGCGCTGATCGAGGGTGGCGTCGATCACGCATTCGAGGTGGTGGGTATCAAGGCGACGTCGGAACAGGCGATCAAGATGGTCCGCAAGGGCGGTGGCGCCTATCTGATCGGGGTACATGCGCCAACCAGTACGATCGACGTCAACGTCACGGTCGACCTGCTGACCAACCAGGTCGATTTGCGGGGCGTCTATATGGGGTCGTCCAATATCAAGCATGACATCCCGATGTATGCCCGGCTGTATCTGGAGGGTAAGCTCAATCTGGACGACCTGATTTCGCGCGAGATCAACCTGGCCGACATCAACGACGCTTATAAGGAATTGAGGGGTGGCGCGATCGCGCGGAGCGTCATCACGTCCTTCTAGGGACGTTCGAGCGGGGCGGCAGCGTCATCCTGTTGGCCGGAGCGGGTGGCGACGCCATGTCGGGCGCGGCCCCGTTCGCTCATCCGATCGATGTCACCCGGCCAGAAGGGCGCATCGAAGCCAGCGATCAGCCGCTCGATGCGCCACACGCCATTTTCCAGCCGATAGTCGGTGCGGTAGAAGCCGGTCGTTTCCAGCTTCGCCGCCCGGCCGTCTGACGACATCAAAAGCAGATAGCTGAGCGTCGTCGCCTTTTCCCGTGTCTGCCGTTCGACGATAGTGTTGAGGATCATGTGGCGGCGCTGGTCATGCTGGTGGGGCCAGAATTCGGTCAGCCAGCGCACCACCCGATCGCGGCCGACAAAAGGCCCGATCGGAATGCGCCCCAGCACATTGCCTTCCCACACAGCATCCTGAGTGAAACAGTCGGACAGGGCTTCCGTGCGCCGCTCGTCATAGGCCCAGCAATAGCGCGCGATGCGCTCGCAAATCACTTGCCTATCCGCGGCCCCCTCCGGTCCTTCATCGCCACGCGCCTGGCCCAGTGCGAGCATCCCGGCCTTGTGCGCCCAGCCGGGCAGGACGAACGCATCGTTCGATGGATCAGTCATGACGCGCCGTTCGCAGCGGAAACGCCGAACAATTTCGGGATGAGGAGGAGTTCGTCCAGCGTGCTGCGCGGATCGAGCGCCCCGTCGAGCGAGCGAAGGGTATCGACATTGTCGCGCAGATCCTCCGGCCCATGGTCGGGATTGAAATAGCCCTCGCCCACGACGAAGCCGACGCGGGCGACCTTGCCCGACGATACGCTGAAAATGTCGCCGTTCAGCATGGTGGAGCGATGGGCGAGCCATAGAACGCTCGGCGAAACGATGGCGGGCGGTCCCATCGGCACCTTGCCCGCGCGAATATCCGCCTGCCAATCGTCGCTGCCGGAATCGGCCCCGCCAAAAAAGGCGTCGCGGTTCATGCGGGTGACCGCCATGGGCGCGATAGCGTTGACGGTGATGCCGCTGTCGCCGACCTCGTTCGCCAGCGCTTTGGTGAAGCCCGCTACGCCAAGTTTCGCCGCGCCATAATGGACGAGCTGCGCATTGCCCGCGAAGCCTGCATTCGACGTGGTGTTGACGATGCGGCCGTGGCGCCGGGCGACGAAATGCGGCCAGACCGCCTTCGACATCTGGAAGGTGCCGTCCAGCGTCACGGCGATCATCCGCCGCCAGCTGTCGTCGCCGATATGCTCCAGCGTTGCGAAGTCGATGATGCCGGCATTGTTGACTAATATGCTGACCGTGCCGAAGGCGTCGAGCGCGGTCTGCACCACGGCGGCCGCCCCGTCCGCCGTGGTGACGCTATGACCGTTGGCGACCGCCCGGCCGCCGGCGGCGACGATTTCGTCCACCACCGACTGCGCGACCTGCGCCGATCCGCCCAGGCCATCAGGTTCGACACCGATGTCGTTGACCACGACCGCCGCGCCGCGCGCCGCAAACGCCAACGCATGTTCGCGGCCCAGGCCCCGGCCGGCGCCAGTGATGATGACGACGTCGTCGTCGAAGCGCATCTGGTTCATCTTCATACGCCTCAGCCCGGAATCTCGAACAGGCCGGCCGACCCCATGCCGCCCGCCACGCACATGGACACGACCGCCCAGCGCACCCCGCGCCGCCGCGCCTCGATCAGCGCATGGCCCGCGATGCGGCTGCCGGTCATGCCAAAGGGATGGCCGAGCGCGATGCCGCCGCCATTGACGTTGATCGTGTCGGGATCGATGCCCAGGAAATCGCGGCAGTAGAGATATTGGCTGGCGAAGGCTTCGTTGATTTCCCACAGACCGATATCCTCGACCTTCAGGCCGGCGCGATCCAGCAGCTTGGGAATGGCGAAGATCGGGCCGATGCCCATTTCTTCGGGCGGGCAGCCGGCCGACTGGAAGCCGCGATAAAGGCCGAGTATCTCGCGCCCCTCCGCTTTCGCCGTCGCGTGATCCATCACTATCTGGGCGGAAGCGCCGTCGGACAGCTGGCTGGCGTTGCCGGCGGTCACGAACTTGCCTTCCTTGACGATCTGGCCATCGCGCCAGACCGGCTTCAGCCGGGCCAGCCCCTCCGCCGTGGTATCGGCGCGGATGCCTTCATCGACCGAGAGCATCAGCGTCTCGGTGCCCGATATGCTGCCATCCTTTTCCACGATATTCTTGGTGACGGTGATCGGTGCGATCTCGTCCGTGAAGCGGCCGGCCGCGACAGCGGCGGCGGCGCGCTGATGGCTGATGGCGGCAATCTCGTCTTGTGCTTCGCGGCTGATGCCATAGCGCTCAGCGACGATCTCCGCCGTTTCGATCATCGCCATATAGGCGTGGGGCTTACGGTCCAGCACGGCGGCCGGGCGGGCGCGATGGGTGGGGGCATAGTCGCGCGTGTGGCTGATCGATTCGACGCCGCCAGCGACCGCGACATCCATGTCGCCCGCGATGATGCCGCGTGCGGCGAAGGCGAGCGCGGTGAGGCCGCCAGCGCATTTGCGGTCGACCGAGGCGCCCGGAATCGTATCGGGCAGGCCGGCGGCGAAGACGGTGGTGCGGCCGATATTGAAGCCCTGATCGCCCCATTGCGATCCCGCGCCGAAAATGACGTCCTCGATCCGGGCTGGATCGATGCCGGCGCGGGCGATGGCCGCGTTGACGGCATGGCCGGCCAGCGCCGGGGCGTCGGTATCGTTAAAGGCGCCGCGCATCGCCTTGGCGACGGGGGTGCGGGCGGTGGAGACGATGGCAGCTTCGCGCATGGATATTCTCTTTTCAGCGGACGGTTTCGAAGAAATCGGTGAGCGCGGCCAGGAAGGCGGCGCGCGATTGATGGTGCAGCCAGTGGCTGGCACCCGGAAAGCGGACCAGCCGGTGGTCGGCGATGCGGGCGAGCCGGTCGGCCGCGGGTTCGGGAATCCAGCTGTCTCCGCCATAGGCCAGCAGGGTGGGGCAGGCGATGGCCGCCAATATCTCGTTCAGGTCGACGCCATGGGCATCTTCCGGCGCGCGATTGCGGCAGGCGTCGTCATATTTCCAGCGCCAGCCGCCATCGGCGGTTCGGGTGACGCCATGTTGGGCGAGATGGGCGATGGTTTCTGCGTCCACACCCGGATTATGCTGCGCCATGCGGGCTGCGGCCTCTGCGACATTGGCGTAGATACGCGGCGTGCGCTGCCGGTCGCGGCGCTGGCCGTCGATCCATTGGCGCAGGCGGACGGGGTAGGGTTTGGGCGCCTTCGCCTGATCGCGCATGATCGGCAATTCGACTCCCTCGATGCTGCACAGAGATCGCACCTGTTCGGGGAAGGTCGCCGCGAAGCGCAGGGCGATATGGCCGCCCATCGAATGGCCGACGAGATGGAGACGATCGAGGCCAAGCGTATGGACACAATCGGCCAAGTCTATCACATGGTTGGACAAGGCGTAGGAGCCGCGCCCGGTCCAGTCGCTGTCGCCATGGCCGCGCAGGTCGATGGCGACGACATGATGGCGGTCAGCCAGGGCGCTGGCGATCCAGTCCCAATTATGGGCATGATCCAGCAGGCCATGCACCATCAGCACCGGGGCCGCCGCAGGATCGCCCCATGTCAGGACATGGCGGCGCGATCCGCGGATGTCGATGAAGGCGGAATGGGGTGCGATCATGGATCAGCCGACGACCGACTGGGGACACAGCGCGCGGCGCAGGATCTTGCCAGTCGGTCCCTTGGGCAGTTCGTCCAGCACGGTGATTGTTACGGGCACTTTGTAGGCGGCGAGGTGGGTGCGGCAATGCGCCAGCATCTGATCGGGTGTCGGGTGGCGGCCGGGCTGGAACGCCACGAAGGCGACCGGGACTTCGCCTAGCATCGCGTCCTCGCGTGCGATCACGGCCGCTTCCGCCACGCCGGACACCTGGTAGAGAATTTCTTCGATGTCGGCGGGGTAGATATTCTGGCCGCCGCGGATGATGACATCCTTCTTGCGATCGACGATATAGGCATAGCCGTCCGCGTCCAGATGGCCGATGTCGCCGGTCCGCAGCCAGCCGTCGCGCAGCGCCATCGCACTGTCGAGCGGTGCGCGATAATAGCCCGCCATGAGGTTCGGCCCGCGCACGACGATCTCGCCATTGACGCCGGGGGCACAAGGCGCACCGTCATCGTCAATAACGGCCAGATCCATGCCGTTCAGTACGCGGCCTATGGTGCGTTCTCGCTCCATCGCGCCATTATCGCCGAGGCGGACCTGCGTCAGGGTAACGAGCGCGGTGGCTTCGGTGAGGCCATAGCCGGTGAGCAACCGGACGTCCGGTGCGACGGTCAGCAGCCGTCGTAGCAGCGCGGACGGCACCGGCGCGCCGCCAGTCATGATGGTCCGCAAAGAGCCGAGCGAATCGCGGCTGGCGGACGGATGATCGAGTATCTTCTGGAGCATCGTCGGCACCGCGGGCAGGAAAGTGCAGCGATGCGCCGCGATGGCGTCGATACAGGCGGCCGCGTCGAAGCGCGCGTGCAGGACCAACGTGCAGCCGGTCACCAGCATAGCGTTGATACACTGGTTAAGGCCGAAGGTGTTGTAAAGCGGCAGTGCGCACAGGATGACGCTGTCGCCGTTCAGCCCCAGCCAGCCCGGCGTGCTGTCATAATTGGCGGCGAGATTGCCGGCGGAGAGCATGACGCCCTTCGCCTTGCCCGTCGTGGCGCTGGTCAGGAGGAGCATGGCCATGTCCTGCGGCTGGAGCGGGACGGGCGCGGGCAGGGGCATGGCCTGATCGATCGCGCGCGGCAGCGACCGGCTGTTCGCGCCATCCGCCGGTGCGTCTAGCAGGATCAGCGGGCAGCCCATATCCGCGTCCAGCGCGTCGGCGATATCGCGGGTAGTGACGATATGGCCGATCGCGCAACAAGTGACGGCATGGCGGATTTCGCCCGCCCGATAGAGGATGTTGATGGGCGTTACGACCGCGCCGAGCGCGAACAGCGCCTGTTGCACCAGAATGAAGTCGGGCGAAGCGCGCAACAGCAAGCCGACATGGTCGCCATGGCCGATGCCAAGTGCGGCGAGGCCGCCGGCAATGGCCTGCGCGTCCTGCGCCAGCCGGGCGAAACTGTGCGTCGCGCCTTCGAAGACCAGTGCCGCCCGGTCGGGCGACTCGGCGGCGAGGTGAAATAGGTGGGTGGCGCGATTAGCCATGGGTCGCCTCGGTCAAGGCGGGCAGGGAGAGGCCGTAGCTGGCGGTCGCCGTGCCGGCGAACAGGGCGTGCTTTTCCGTGTCGCTGGCACCGACGGTCAGCCGTTTGAAGGCGTTCCAGAGCGTGCCGTAGGAATACATAGCCTTGTCGACCGGAAAATTGCTTTCGAACATACAGCGGTCCGCGCCGAACACGTCGATGCAGCGTTCGACATAGGGACGCCATGCGTCGGCCAGTTCGATCGAGGAGGGCGGCATGTCGCGCTCGTGCCATCGCGCACCGCAGATGATCATGCCGAAGCCGCCGATCTTGACCCGCACATTGGGGCAGCGGGCCAGGTCGGCCATGTCGTGCGACCAGCGCTGGAAGTTCTCGTCTGCGCGCCCTTCATAGGGGCCGACGCCGATGATGCAGCCGATATGGTCGAGGATGATGGGCAGGTCGGGCATGGCACGCGCCAGCGCGGTCAGTTCGGGGATCTGCCGGTGATAAAGCATCGCGTCATAGACGAGGCCCGCCGCCTGCACCCGCGCGAGTCCGGCGCGATAGGCCGCGTCGGACAGCATCCCGGCGGGAGAGGGGCGCAGCACGATGCCGTCGGGAAACAACTCGTCGCGGGAGACGGAATGGCGGATGCCGCGCAGTCGGCCCTGGGCGGCGTCCGCATGGGCGGCCAGCACGTCCTCCACCGCATCGCCCAGCATCAAGTCGGCATGGGCGACAATGCCCGCGGCGACCGCGGTGGACGCGCCGCGCCGCGCGGCTTCCGCGGCGATGGCGACGACCGCTTCGGTCTCGCCCACCGGTGCCAGATGGGTCGGCCCCCCGGCGCGATAGGCATAATGGGCTTGGACGAAGACGGTCGCATCGATCCGGTGGCCTTCGCCCAGATCGGCCAGCAACTCGTTCAGCAAATAGGGGACACCCGCTTCCACCCATAGGTGATGATGCGGGTCGATGATCGGCAGATCAGGATCGATGGCATCTTCGCGGGCGCGGGCCAGCCATGCCGGATTCGGTACCGGATAGCGATAGTGGCCCGTCACGTCCAAACCCATATCCTGCCTCTCCATTCTGCTTTGCCCGATAATGTTTCGGATAAAAGCAAAAAGCAATCTCCTTATTCCACCCTCATAATCGCCAATTTCGCTGGGGAATAGGCCATTTCCAATCCCTTCATCAAAATCCGACTAATCGTCGAATTATCTTGACTAGGGCGTGGAGGGCGGCATAACCAAGGCTACAACGCCGTTCACCGCTTCAAGCATGGGAATGGTGCTGGGATGAGGAATGCACTGATGGCACTAAGCAAGGTGGGGGTCGTTGCGACCGCCCAGACAGAATTTCGACCTGCCTGGAACAATGCCCAGCATATCGATCTGATCTCTTCGGTGGTCACGTCGGTATTCAAGGGTTCAGGCCTGACGATCGATGATGTCGACTTCATCATCGATTCCGGCAGCGACGTGCTCGACGGCCGGTCCATTTCCAACTGCGGATTCCTCGGCGCGCTCGGCGCGCATCACAAAGAAGAGGCGCGAGTTGAGGAAGACGGCCTTTGGGCGGCGCTCTATGGCGTGAACAAGATCCGCGCTGGCTCGTCCTCGGTCGGCCTGATCGTCGCTTATTCCAAGCCCTCGGAATCCAATGTCGATCTGTACTGGAACGCGCAGGTGGAGCCTTTCTATCAGCGCCCGGTCGGCTTCGGCCAGCGTGCCGCCAACGGCATCATGGCGCAGCGTTATCTGGCCGACAGCGGCCTTTCGAGCCGCGACCTGGCCGATCTGGTCGCAGACCGCTGGGCCGCCGCAGCGGCGTCCGGCAAAGTGTCGATCGACGCGCTGCCCGATGCCGATGCCATTCTGGCCGCGAAGGAAGGCGCCGCGCCGCTAACCGAACTGATGTTCGCCCGGCCGGTCGACGGCGCCGTCGCCGTGCTGATCGCGCGGGAAGACATCGCCCGGCGGGTCAGCCGCAATCCTGCCTTCATCACCGGCATGGGCACGTCGATGGACACGCATAGCGTCGCCGCGCGGGAAGCCGGCCGGCTGTCATCCGCCGCCACGGCCGCCGCGATGGCCTACCGCAATGCCGGCTGGACATCGGCTGATGCGGACATTGCCGAAATCAGCGGGTCGTCGGTCATCGGCGAATTGCTGGCGATCGAGGCGCTCGGCCTGGCGGAGGCGGGCAAGGGCCTGTCGGCCGCACGCGATGGGAAGGTCGCGATCAACCGTTCGGGCGGCGCCCTGCCGGCCGATCCGATCATGGCGACCGGCCTTGTCCGACTGGCGGAAGCCAGTCGACAACTGAGCCAGCCTGAAACGTCCAGCGGCGGCGCTCCCAGCCGCGCCATCGTCCACGGCGCCGGCGGCGTCGGCATGCAGAACAACTGCGTCTTCACTCTCGAGGTTTGATCATGGGCCGTCATGTTGGAATAGTAGGGGTCGGACAGACCCATCATGCCCGTCGCCGGACCGATGTCAGCCAGGCGGGACTTGTGCGCGAAGCGGTGGACCGTGCGCTCGCGGACGCCAAGCTGAGCATGGAGGATATCGACACCGTCGTCGTCGCCACCGGCCCGGTCTTGTTCGCGGCGGTGAATCAGCCGGAAAAATGGGTGGTCGATGCGATCGGAGCGCAGGGGAAGTCCGTGGTCCGCCTGACCAGCGGCGGCGGCGCGGGCTTCGCCGGAGCGCTGGCCGGCTATTATCAGGTCGCGGGCGGCTTTTCCGAACGCACTTTGGTCGTCGCCTATGACAAGCTGTCCGAAGGACAGCTGCAATATTCGATCTCCACCCTCTACGATCCCTTCTGGGGCCGTGAGTTCGCGGTCGGTATCATGGGCTTTTCCGCCGCTTACTGGCGCGCGCGCATGGATGTGCTCGGCCATACAGAGGAAGCGGCGGCCATGGTCGCGGCCAAGAACCGCAAGAATGCGATCGCCAACCCCTATGCGCATGTGAAGAAGGAAGTGTCGGTCGAGGACGTCCTCAATTCCAAGCCGCTCTGCTGGCCGATCAAGCTGCTTGACGTTCCGCCCATTTCGGATGGTGCCGCCGCGATCGTGCTGTCTTCGGAGAAGATGGCGCATCATTCTACCAGCCGTCCGGCCTGGATCAGGGGCATGGCCTATTGCTGCGAAGCGGACAATGCGCCCGAACGGTCGCTGATGCTGTCCGAACCGCTGGCGATCGCCAGCCGCCAGGTCTATCGCGCCGCCGGCATCACCAATCCGCGCCGCCAATTCGACGTGGTGGAGGTGCAGGAGCCCTATAGCTGCTTCGAGCTGAATTATTATGAAAGCCTGGGGCTATGCCCGCCGGGACAGGCGGCCGAGTTGATCGCGTCCGGCGCGACCCAGCTGGATGGCGACATTCCGGTGAACCCGTCGGGCGGCTGCATGGGGGCAAATCCGATCGGCGCGGTCGGCGTCATCCGCCTGATCGAGGCGGCGACGCAGGTCATGGGCAGGAATGAAACTCACCAGATCAAGGACGCCAAGACCGCCCTCGTCCAATCGGGCGGTGGTTGGGCCAATCTGCGCGGTTGCGCCGTTCTGAGCGCATAAGGAGAGACACGATGTTTTCCGCACCGGATAGCTATCCGATCGACCTGCCGACTTTCCACAGCGAGATCAACCTGCCCTACACGCTGACGCCCGGCCGGGCGGCGGGCATTTTCCTGGCGGAGGTCAAAAACCGTCGGATCGTCGCGTCGCGCTTCGCGTCGGGGCAGGTCGTGGCACCCGCTCAGGATTTTTCCTCCACCAATGGAGAGGAACCCGAAGCCTTTGTCGAAGCGCCACAGACTGGCGTGTTGACGGCCTTCACCCGCGTCGATGGCCACGTCATCGGCTTCATCCGCCTGGATGGTTGCGACAATGACTTCGCGCACCGCATCCTGGCCGAACTGGACGATATTTCGATCGGTCAGCGGGTTAAGGCGGAATGGGACGACAGCGTCGAACAGTCGGTGCTGGCTATCAAGGGCTTCCGGATCGCGCCCGACGCGCTCGTCGGCACGGTCAAGCCGCTGGAGACGATGGAAGAGCCGCTGGGCGTCATCCCCTATGCGATGAAGCTCGACTATGAACATGCCTATGGCCCCTATTATGGCCGCATGTTCGATGAAATCCGCGAAAATGGCCGCTTCATGGGCGTGCGATCGCCCGGCAGCGACGTCGCGTTGCTACCGCCGCGCGAGATTGACGATGTCACCCACGGCCGCACCGGTACGTGGAAGGCGTGCGCCGACACCGGGACCATCCGGGGCTGTTCCATCATCAACATGGAAGTCTATGGCCAGACCCGCAAGGTGCCCTATGTCTATGCGGAGATCGTGCTAGACGGCGCATCGACCCGCATGATCCACGTGATCGAGATCGACAGCCTGGAAGAGGCCAAGGAGAAGATCAAGCCGGGCACCCGCGTCCGCGCCGTATGGACGCAGGGCGAGCGCCAGGGCCGGGTGTCCGACATCGAACGCTTCGAGGTTATCGAAGGGTGAGCCACTATCGCATCACCTCCCTCCGGCTGGGTGAGCTGTATCTGCCGCATGGCGGGTCGGTGATGCGCGATCCGGTGCATTGCTGGCTGGTCCGGGGGGATGGCCGCAATATTCTGGTGGATAGCGGGATGGCCGACATCCCGACCATCCACAAGCGGCTGCGGGTGCAGGGCACAGGCGGCGGTCATCCGGCGCTGGTCGCGGCGCTCGCCGGGGAAAGGCTGACGCCGGCCGACATCAGCCATGTCGTCCTGACCCACATGCATTTCGACCATGCCGACAATCTGGACCTGTTTCCCGACGCTTGTGTGGTCGTACAGCGGGCCGAACTGATGGCAGCGGTAGATCCGGTGCCCTCGCAACGGGTCTTCTACTGGAAATCGACACTCGACAATGTGATGGCGCGCAAGCGGCCCGCACAATTGATGCTGCTGGACGGCGACCACCAGCTGTTTCCCGGTATCCGCCTGCTGTCCGTCCCCAGTCATACCGAGGGGATGCAGGTCGTTATCGTGGACACCGCGAAGGGCAAGGCGGCGATCGTGTCCGACCTGGGCGACCATTATCGCTACTGGTTCCCGGCCGACGCGCGCGCCACCAGCCACCCTCAAAGGTCGCTGACCGGTGCCTATCTGACCGGCAACATCCGCAGCGAGAGCGAGCGCGACTGGCAGCGGGCGATGCGCCGCGTGCAGGACAATAGCGACATCGTCATCCCCGCCCATGATTTCCGTATTCCACGCAACATTCCCGACGAATGGTTTGCGATCCCCGATTCCACCGACGGCGACCTGGCGCATGAACCGCCTGAGCCGGCCGCTTCCGCATGAGGATGCCCCATGGCCTATAATACATTGCTCTACGACGTCAGTGACCGGATCGCGACGATCATGCTGAACCGGCCCGACGCGATGAACGCGACGACCGATGAACTGTATCAGGAATTGCAGGATCTACTGGGCAAGGTTGCTGCCGATCGTGACGTCGGCTGCATCATCCTGACCGGTGCCGGGCGTGGTTTCTGCGCCGGCGCGGACCTTAAGGCGCGCAAGGACGATATGACGCCGCTGCAACGCCGTGCGCGGCATCGCTGGATATTGAAGGATATATTGGAGCCGTTGTTCCGCATAGAAAAGCCGGTGATCGCCGCCGTGAATGGCGCAGCGGCCGGCGCTGGGTTCAACATTGCGCTTGCCTGCGACTTCATCGTGGCAAGCGAGAATGCCAGCTTCATCCAGGCCTTCGCCCGCGTCGGGCTGGTTCCGGACCTGGGCGGCCTCTATTTGCTCGGCCGGGTGATCGGCATCAACAAAGCCAAGGAGCTTTGCTATACCGCGCGCAAGGTGTCGGCGCAGGAGGCGGCGGACCTTGGCATCGTCAACCATGTGGTGCCGCATGACGAGTTGCTGGGGCGCGCCCGCGCCATCGCGGCGAAGATCACCGCCGGATCGCCGACCGCGATCGGCATGACAAAGACGCTGCTAAACAAGGCCAGCAATTCCACGCTCGATCAGATGCTGGAATATGAAAGCTTTGCCCAGACCGTCGCCTATCTGACCCCGGAATATGAGGAGGGCGTGCAGGCATTCCGTGAAAAGCGCGCCCCCGATTTCGCCGCGGCCGCAGCAAGAGGGTAAAATCATGGATTTCAGCTACAGCCCGCAGGAAGAGGGGTTTCGCGCAGACCTGCGCGCCTGGCTGGCCGACGCTCTGCCGCCGGGCTGGGGCGAGACGGTGTTCGAACCGGAGGATGAGGACGAACGGGCGATGTTCCGCCTCGCCTGGGAGAAAAAGCTGCATGCGGGCGGCTGGAGCGGGATCAACTGGCCGGTCGAATATGGCGGGCGGGGCGCCACGCTGGTCGAACGCGCGATCTTTGCCGAGGAGATGGCGCGGGTTGGCGCGCCTGAGGGGCTGAACATCATCGGCCATAACCTGGCCGGGTCGACCATTCTGCGCCACGGGACCGAGGCGCAGAAGCAATATTTCCTGCCCCGCATCCTGTCGTCGGAAGATGTGTGGTGCCAGGGGTTTTCGGAGCCGAACGCCGGGTCCGATCTGGCGTCGGTGCGCACGCGGGCCGAGCGGCGGGGCGACACATTCATCGTCAACGGCCAGAAGATCTGGACCAGCTTCGCGCAATATTCGCAATGGTGCTTCGCGCTAGTGCGCACGGACCCCGACGCGCCCAAGCATAAGGGCCTCAGCTTCCTGCTGATCGACATGAAGAGCCCCGGCATATCGATCCGCCCGCTGCGGCAGATATCGGGCGAGTGCGAATTTAACGAAACCTTCTTCGATGATGTCGAGGTGCCGGTGGACAATATCGTCGGCGACATCAACGATGGCTGGCGGATCGCAATGACGACGTTGGCTTATGAGCGAGGGCCGGAAGATGCGCTGGGCCGCCAAATTCGCTTCAGCCAGGAACTGGACAAGCTGATCGACACGGTCGCGGCGACGCCGCGGGGCGACGCCATGCTGATCGACGATCCGATCGTGCGGCAGAAACTGGCGCGGTCCGTCACCGAAGTCGAGGTCATGCGGCTGAATGCGGTGCGGACTTTCAGCAAATATCTGAACGGCGACGACCGGGGACCGGATGCGTCTGTCATCAAGCTCTACTGGAGCCATGCGGCGCAGAATATGTATGAGGCGGCGATGGACATATTGGGGCCGACGGCACCGATCGCCGCGCCCGATCCGCTCAGCGCAGGCGGGGGGCGGTTCCAACTGAGCTACCTCCAATCCAAGGCCTTCACCATTTATTCCGGCTCTTCGGAAATCCAGCGTAACATCATCGGCGAGCGTATGCTCGGCCTGCCGCGTTAGGGGGACGGCGCCATGAATTTCGGTTTCAATGAAGAACAGAAAAGCCTGGGGGATACGGTCGCCGCGTTGCTGGCCGACTTCCCCGCGCTGACCGGCCCCGACCCAGCGCAGGCGCGCGACCCTGCGGTCTGGCAGGCGCTGGCCGACCTTGGACTGTTCGCTCTGCTGGTGCCGGAGGCGCAGGGCGGCGTGGGATTGACGCTCGTCGATGTCGCGCTGGCGATCGAGGCGCTGGGTGCCGGGCTTGCGCCGCCGATCGCCGCGTCCACCATGATAGCGACCGACATCATCGTGCGCGAAGGCACGGCGGCGCAGCAGGCATCGCTGTTACCCCGTATCGCCACAGGCGAGTTGCGCATCGCGCTGGCGATGCTGGAAAATGGCCAGGGCTATGACCCCGATGCGGTGCAAACCGTGATGGGTGGCAATGGCGTGACCGGATCGAAGATATTGGTGCCCGATGCGGATATCGCCGACCTGCTCCTGGTGCTGGCGCGCGTCGATGGCGGTGTTGGCCTGGTCCTGGTCGCCCGCGATGCGCGGGGCGTGTCGATCCGCCATCATGCCGACATCGATCCGTCGAGCGGACTGTGCGAAGTGACGCTGGACGGTGCCGCTTTGATGGACGATGCGCTTGTCGGCCATGCGGGATCGGGCGATGTCGTGCCCCGCCTGATGGATGCGGCGGCGATCGTCTATGCCGGGATGGCGATGGGCATGGCCGCGAGGATGCTCGATGCGGCGGTCGACTATGCCAAGACGCGGGTGCAGTTCGGCCAGCCGATCGGCGCGTTCCAGTCGATCAAGCATCGCTGCGCCGACATGGCCGTGGCGGTCGAGGCGGGGCGTTCGGCCGCCTATTACGGCTTTTGGACCGCGGCGGAAAATGACCCCGATCGCAGCCGCGCAGCATCCATGGCCAAGGCCTATTGCGGCGAAGTCGCGCGCGATGTCTGTAACGAAACGGTGCAGATCCATGGCGGCATGGGCTTCACCTGGGAATTGGGGCTGCACCGCTTTTTACGCCGGGCCAAGGTGCTGGAGCATGGCTTTGGCAATCATGTCTGGCATTATGAGCGGATCATGGCGGAGACGCTGGCGGCGCAGGCCGCCGGCGACAAAGCCCAGGCGGCCTGACGATCAGGCCCTTCATCATATGGTATGGACGCGATGAGCGAACAATTACTGCGTGACATCGAGATATTGGCTGACCTGTTCAAGGCCGGTGGCTGGACCGAGTTGCGGATCGAAAGCGGCGCGATCAGCCTGCTGCTGTCGAAGGACAAGGCGACGCTGTCGCTGGACGGGGCGCAACAGGCGGTCGCGCCGGTCGCGGCGGTGCCAATGGTCGCCCCGGAACCCGTCGGTGCAGGCACCAGCGCCGGTCCGATCGATCCCGCCTGGACCGCGGTGAAAGCGCCCAATCTGGGCACCTTTTACCGTTCGCCCAAGCCCGGCTCCCCGCCCTTCGTGGAGGTCGGGCAGCGGGTTGAGGCGCGCACCGAACTTTGTCTGATCGAGGTGATGAAGCTCTTTACGTCGGTCAAGGCGGGCATTGCCGGAACCGTCAGGCACGTCGCCGTGGCCGACGCCGATCTGGTCGAGGGCGGACAGCCGCTCTTCTACATCGCGTGCGACTAGGTCTGCACCCAAACATCCTGAAAGACGCGCCGGACGGCCGCGGGAGAGTATAAGCGAATGGCTCATATCGAATTTCTCGACGAAACGATGCGCGACGGGCAGCAGAGCCTGTGGGGACTGCGGATGCGCGCGGGCATGGCGCTGCCGGTGTCGCCGCTGATCGACAAGACAGGGTTCAAGACGATCGACCTGACCGGCGGCGGCATGCTCGACGTGCTGACGCGCTATTGTCAGGAAAATTACTGGGAAGGGTTGGACCTGCTGGTCGCTTCCATGCCCAATACGCCGTTGCGTGCGGGGCTGCGCTCCAATGCCAACGTCACTTTCAGTGTCAGCCCGCGCGCGTTGATGGACCTGTGGGTCCGTCGCCTGTGCGCGCATGGCGTGCGATCCTTCTGGATCTACGACGTCTTGTTCGGCTTCGACAATATGCTGCGCCTGGCCAAGGTCGCCAAGGAAAGCGACGCCTATGTGGCCGCCGCCGTCATGTTTGCCCTCTCGCCCGTCCATACCGATGCCTATTATGCGGAAAAGGTGCGCGTGCTGGCGGCCAGCCCGGACGTGGACAGCATCCTGCTCTACGACACGGCCGGCGTGCTGGAAAAGGAACGGCTGCAAACGCTGATGCCCGGCATCGTTGCCGCCGCCAATGGCAAGCCGATCGAGTTCCACGCCAACAATCTCCTGGGCCAGGCCGCCAAAGCCTATCTGGACGCGGTGGAACTGGGCGTGTCCGTCCTCCACACTGCCAGCAAGCCGATGGCGAACGGCCCGTCCGTGCCCGCGACCGAGACGATGGTGCGCAATATCGAGCTGAAGGGGCATAGTCATAATCTGGATACCAGCCTGTTCCAGCCGGTGGCCGATCATTTCCGCTCAGTCGGCAAGGCGGCGGGCTTCCTGGTCGATCAATATGCCGAATATGACATCTTCTCGATCGAGCATCAGATCCCCGGCGGGATGATGGGCACGTTCAAGGCGCAACTGGCCATGCACAATATGACCGACCGGATCGGCGACGTGCTGGCGGAGGTCGCGGCGGTGCGTCGGGAACTGGGCTATCCCGGCATGGCGACGCCGTTCAGCCAGTTGGTCGGCATCCAGGCCGTCCTTAATATCGTCACCGGCCAGCGTTATGGCACAGTGCCGGACGAGGTCGTGCAGTATGCCGCCGGCTTCTATGGCGATACGGTCGCGCCGATCGACGCCAATGTGCTGGACCGCATCATGGGCAGCGCGCGGGCGAAGGAAGTGGTGGACAATCCCCCGCCCGACCCGGACCTGGCCGAACTGATGAAGCAATATGGCACGCAGGATGAAGACGAACTGATCCTGCGCGCCACCGTGCCGCAGGCGGATATCGACAAGATGCGCGCGGCGGGACCAGTGCGCCGCGACTATCCGTTGCTATCCTCGCCCGAACTGGAACAGATGCGCAAGCTGATGCAGGTCGCCAGCATGCCAGTCGTGGAACTGAAGTCTGCGGGCCTCAACCTCAGCTTGCGGAGAGACTGAAAGCCGCCTGCGCCGAAACCAACAATTCATGTCCGAACCGCCTTTGCGGGGGTCACTTATTGATCAAGGAGCGTCAGATGCATTCGGAAAAAATGGATGCGATCCGTGATAAGGATTTGGCGAGGGATGAATTTAAGGACCTGCCCAATCTGGTAAAGGATGAGCTGGAAAAACACCGGCAACTCTATCTGTCCGATCCGGTGGCGGCGCATTTTTGGGACCCCGTGGTCATCGGCACGCCGGGTGGTCCCGTGGCTTGCCTGTTGCTCCATCATCTAGGCCGTAAAAGCGGCGCCTGTCGCAGTACGGCGCTGCAATATTATCGGTTCAACGGCGACATCCTGATCGTCGCATCGCGTGGTGGGACGGAGGAGCCGCCGGTCTGGTATCTCAATCTCATGGCCCATGCGGAGTGCCGCATTCAGGTCGGCGCGAACGGTTCGCCCGCTATGGCCCGCGTCATTGCGGGGGAGGCGCGGGCACCCTATTGGGACCATATCACACGCGAACAGCCCGCCCAGATCGAGTATCAACAGCGCTGCCGACGGAAAATACCCATCATCGCGCTCGACCTTCCCCAGGGCGTGACCCTGTAGGATTGCCCGTCGAGGCTGGCAGTCACCGCGCCAGATAGCCGCCGTCGACGGGATAATAGGTGCCGGTCATGAAACTGGCGAGCGGGGAGACGAGGAAGCAGACGGCAGCGGCAATCTCCTCCGGTTGCGCGATGCGGCCGAGCGCGTGCAGGGCCGCAATCTCCCCCATCTTCTCGCGCGTCGCCT
This sequence comes from bacterium, assembly GCA_030824575.1. Lineage (GTDB taxonomy): Bacteria > Pseudomonadota > Alphaproteobacteria > Sphingomonadales > Sphingomonadaceae > Sphingobium. Next base: position 43,087 of record JAVBXL010000191.1, read on the forward strand.
GCTGGAGCAGCGGCGTTTCGACATAGCCCGGCCCCACCGCATTGACACGGATGCCCATCGGCGCGCCCTCCAGCGCGGCCGCCTTGGTCAGGCCGACAATGGCATGTTTGCAGGTGGTATAGGCAGACGCGCCGGCCGCTGCGACGGCGGACATGACCGATCCGATGTTGACCACCGCGCCACCCCCGGCATCGCGCATGGCGGGGATCTCCGCTTTCAGGCTCAGGAACACTCCGTCCATATTGACCGACGCCACGCGCCGCCATTCGGCGAAGGCCAGTTCGCTGATCGGCGTGTGCGTGCTGGTGACGCCAGCATTGTTGACCGCAATATGGAGCGCGCCGAACTGCGCCTTTGCAAAGCCCACCATGGCGACGCAGGACGCCTCGTCCGCCGTGTCGGCCGCCGTGCCTGCCGCGTTCGGGCCGAGCGTGGCGGCCAGCGCCCGCGCCGCATCGCCATTAAGGTCGGCGATAACGACTTTGGCTCCGGCGTAGAGCAGCGCCTCCACGCAGGCCTTGCCGATACCCGATGCCCCGCCCGTGACCAGGGCGACCTTGTCCGTCAGATCGATCGCGATCATGCTATCTGCCTTATCGTTGGATCTTCGCTTGCCAGTTCGAGGATGAAGTCCTCGATCGCCCGGTTCACCCGCCGCGGATTGCTGAGGTTTACCGCATGTGGCCCGCCCGGCACCAGCGTCACCACGCGCGGATCGGGAACCCCCTGCGCCGTCAGCAGCCCCAGTTCGTGCGACGTGGCAAGGTCGGCAAGGCCATGGATGACCGCAACGGGCATGGTGACCTCATGCAGTCGATGAAACAGCGGATCGATCGACGCGAGCGCGCCGGTGGCGTCGCGCAACTGCGCCTTCGTCACGCGCGACCAGGCGTCGTGCCAGTGGCTGTGGTCGACCCCAGGCCCAAGAATGAAGCCGCTGAGGAAGGCCAGCTTTTCCGGGTCGGGGCCGTTGGCGATCCAATCGCCAATGTGGCGGGGGAAACTGTCATCGTCGCTCTTGGGCGCTTCGCCCGCCTGGGTCGAAAGTTGCACCAAACCATGGAAACGCTCCGGCGCGAGCAGGGCGGCGCGCATACCAACCAGGCCCCCCTGGCTCATGCCGACATGGATCACCTTCTCCAGGCCCAGCGCGTCCATCATCGCCAGCATGTCGCGCGCCGAATCCCAATAGTCGAACGGGCCTTCCCAGATCGTGTCGCCATGCGCCCGCGCGTCCCAGGCGATGCAGCGCCAGCGGCTGGCGAAATGATCCAATTGCGGGGCGAACATCGACCGGTTCATCATAT
>JAVBXL010000143.1 GCA_030824575.1 bacterium
CGGGGCGATGATGACGTTCCAGTCCGTCAGCGACTCCAGCGCCGCCAGCATCGCCGGCCCATGGTTGATCCAGGACGACAGGGCCGGGTCGAAATGCGGATTATAGAGCAGCACCGGCTTGTCGTCGGGGAAGAAGCGTTGCCGCTCCGCCTTCAACTCGAATTTGGGATAGCCGCCGACAACGACCGTTTCCGCCGTGCAAAGGCCCCGGTCGATCATGCGGCGCCGATCCTTCTCGCCCGCCACCAGCGTCAGGTCGAAGTCGCGATGGCGCTTCTTATAGCCGCCCTCCCGATCACCCGCGCCATGTTTGATGAGGATGAGACGCGAGCGGAAACCCGGCACGCGGCGCAGCCAGGCGCTGCTGATCTCGGTCGTCACCAAAGTCGGGAAGCGGGCGATGGTGGGATAGTTGAGGAGCAGAGTCGCGAGCCGCGAGGGCTGCCGGAACAGCGAGTCGGGGGGCGAGGGCGGACGGCGCAGGCGGACCCGGCGGAGGCTGCCGGTCGGATCATAGCTTTCGACCAGCGCCAATATCTGATCCGAGGGCGACAATATGCTGACCCGGACGTCGGGCCGTCGCGCCAGTTCCAGCGCAGCCGGCAGCCAGTGATAGAGCTGCTGCGCTTCGGCGATTGCGAGAAAGGCGATGTCGGTCGGCAAGAAAAGGCCTCAATGTATGACTATGCGTTCCCCGGCGCAGGCCGGGGTCCAGTTGCGACCGTAGGACTGGACCCCGGCCTGCGCCGGGGAACAATATGGACCATGACGGGGGCGACTGGAATATGATCTTGCCGCCGCCCTAACGTGGCTGGCCACAGACGCAAGAAGCGGCGTTGATAATTGCAAGCCATTTGCAACAAGGGCTTGCGGGCAGATTCATGGTCCTCAGTGCTGGACCTTTGCGGAATTTTCGTTATGCGGACCCCCAACTAACAGACATCTTTCGAAGAGGCTCGACGAGCGATGGCCGAATTTGCGTTGCCCAAGAACAGCAAGATCAGCGGCAAGGGCGTGACCCATCCCGCGCCCGCCGGCGCGACCAATGTCCGCAGCTTCAAAGTCTATCGCTACGATCCCGACTCTGGCCAGAATCCGCGTTACGACACGTTCGAGATTGATCTGGACAGCTGCGGCCCGATGGTTCTGGACGCGCTGCTGAAGATCAAGAATGAATATGATCCCACGCTGACCTTCCGCCGGTCGTGCCGCGAAGGCATTTGCGGGTCCTGTTCGATGAACATGAACGGCCGCAATGGCCTCGCCTGCACCACCGCGATCGACGAATGCGCCGGCAAGGATGTGAAGATCACGCCGCTGCCGCACATGGACGTCATCAAGGATCTGGTGCCCGACTTCACCCATTTCTACGCCCAGTATAACTCGATCCAGCCCTGGCTGAAGACCGTGTCGCCGCCGCCGTCGGGCAAGGAGCGGCTCCAGTCGCCCGCCGATCGCGAAAAGCTGGACGGCCTTTATGAGTGCATCCTGTGCGCCTGCTGCTCGACCAGCTGCCCGAGCTACTGGTGGAACAGCGACAAGTTCCTCGGCCCGGCGATCCTGCTTCAGGCCTATCGCTGGTTGGCCGACAGCCGCGACGAATATACCGGTGAGCGTCTGGACGATCTGGAAGATCCGTTCCGCCTGTACCGTTGCCACACCATCATGAACTGCGCGAACGTCTGCCCCAAGGGCCTTTCGCCGGCCAAGGCGATTGCCGAAACCAAGAAGATGATGGTCGAACGGCAGCTGTAACTTGGCAAGCGACGGCGTTGCAGGCGGTCAACCGCTGACCGAAGGGAAATGGGCGGGCTGGGCCGCATGGTCCGACCCGCATCCCGATACTTTCCTTCAGGCGATCGGCCGCGGTTATATGCGCGCCGAAACGGCGACCAAGGCGCTGGTGGGGTTGGAAACGCGGTCCAGCCATCGCAACCGACTCGATACGCTGCATGGCGGTTTCCTCGCCGCCTTTGCCGACCATGCCTATTTCGGCGGCCTGTGGGCTATGGGGCATAAGGGTCAGATCAATGGCGTGACCATCGACCTCACCATGCAATATCTCGGTTCCGGCAAGGTCGGGCCGGATCTGTTTGCGGAGGTCGAAGTGCTGCGCGAAACCGGGCGGCTCTTCTTCCTGCGCATGCTCATCATCCAGGATGGTCAGCCGGTCGCGGCCTCCACCGCTACTGTGCGCAAGCCTTCATTGCCGAAATGACCAGCGTGATAGCCCGCTATGATGCGCTGGTGCAGGCCGGCGAATTGCGGCCCGATCCGGACCAGCGGGCCGCGGCCGAGCGACTCGACCGATTGCAGCAGGAACTGGAAGCCGCGCCGGCGCGCGGATCGACCCTGTGGAAATTGCTGCGCAAGCCGCCCGAGCCGCCACGCGGCCTTTATATGTGGGGCGGGGTAGGGCGCGGCAAATCGATGCTGATGGACCTGTTCTTCGACACGGTACATGTCCAGCGCAAGAAGCGCGCACATTTCCACGAATTCATGCTCGACGTCCATGCCCGCCTGGCACAGGCGCGCAAGTCGGAAACGGGCGACCCGATTCCGCCGGTGGTCGAATCGCTGGCGGACGAGGCGCGGCTGCTCTGCTTCGACGAGATGGTCGTCAACAATATGGCCGACGCGGCGATCATGTCGCGTCTGTTCACCGGATTGCTGGAAAAGCGGGTGACGATCGTCACCACGTCGAATCGCGAACCGGACGAACTCTACAAGAACGGCCTCAACCGTCAGCTCTTCCTGCCCTTCATCGACCTCATAAAGGTGAAGCTGGATGTGATGACGTTGAACGGTCCGGTGGATTATCGGCGCGACCGTCTGGGTGACGCGACCTTGTGGCATTGCCCCAACGGACCGGACGCGACGAAGGCCCTGTCCGAAGCCTTCTTCCGCCTGACCGACTTTTCGGTCGAGGATCGGGCGAAGGTGCCGTCGGAGGAACTGGTGGTGCAGGGCGGGCGCACCATGCATGTGCCCAAGAGCCTGAAGGGCGTCGCCGTCTTCTCCTTCAAGCGGCTATGCGCCGAAGCGCGGGGCGCGCCGGACTATCTGGCGATCGCACGCAAATATCATACGGTCATCATCGTCGGCATTCCGGTGCTGGGACCGGAAAAGCGCAATGAAGCCGCGCGCTTCGTGACGCTGATCGACTCGCTCTACGAATATAAGGTGAAGCTGCTGGCATCCGCCGATGCCGAGCCGATGCGCCTTTACCCCGAAGGCGACGGCGCGTTCGAATTCGAGCGGACCGTGTCGCGCCTCATGGAAATGCAGTCGGACGATTATCTGGCGCTGGGCCACGGGCCGAAATAAGCGGCCGGGCGTTTGCCCCACCAATCCCACGCATCAAACGACTCATCGCCGGACGGAATCCGCCTGTCCCATGTCGTGCGCGCCGTTCATCAGGACGCAATCTTATGGTGGAAAAACAGGTCGGGTGCCGTCGATCACGATGGCACCCGACAGGATACCTCTGCAGGGAAGGCTGAGGACCAGGGTAGAAGCCCTCAGCGACAGGGTGTGAATCGGTCTTAATGCAATTGCGAACGAATTGCAAAGATAATTTGCCTTTCAAGGATTTCGCCGTTGAAACCCCTGTTCGAAGGGCGTAGGCGAACCAGCAATTCCAGTAGTCAAGACTTGGAGGATGATTGCATATGGCCCGTAACAAGATTGCGCTTATCGGCGCAGGCAATATCGGCGGCACATTGGCGCACCTGGCGGCGCTCAAGGGTCTGGGCGATATCGTCCTGTTCGACGTCGTTGAGGGCGTGCCGCAGGGCAAGGCGCTCGATCTGTCGCAATGCGCTTCGGTCGAAGGCTTCGACGCGAAGATCACCGGTTCGAACGACTATGCCGATATCGCGGGCGCGGACGTCATCATCGTCACCGCCGGCGTGGCGCGCAAGCCGGGCATGAGCCGCGACGATCTGCTGGGCATCAACCTCAAGGTCATGAAGGCCGTGGGCGAAGGCATCGCCGCCAACGCCCCCGACGCTTTCGTCATCTGCATCACGAACCCGCTGGATGCCATGGTGTGGGCGCTGCGCGAATTTTCGGGCCTGCCGCACAACAAGGTCGTCGGGATGGCCGGCGTTCTGGACAGCTCGCGCTTCAACCACTTCCTGGCCGAAGAATTCCAGGTTTCGGCCAAGGACGTCACCAGCTTCGTTCTGGGCGGCCATGGCGACACGATGGTCCCGGTCATCGAATATTCGACCGTTGCCGGCATCCCCGTTCCCGACCTGATCAAGCAGGGCCGTTCGACGCAGGAGCGCATCGACGCCATCGTCGCGCGCACCCGTTCGGGCGGTGGCGAGATCGTCGCGCTGCTCAAGACCGGTTCGGCCTTCTACGCGCCCGCCACCAGCGCGATCGCCATGGCTGAATCCTATCTGGGCGACAAGAAGCGCCTGCTGCCCGCCGCCGCGAACCTGACCGGCCAGTATGGCATCGACAATCTCTATGTCGGCGTGCCGGTCATCATCGGCAAGGACGGCGTGGAGCAGGTCATCGAGATCGACCTGAACGACGAAGCCAAGGCGAACCTTCAGGTGTCGGTCGATGCCGTGAAGGAACTGCTGGAAGCGTGCAAGGGCATCGACCCCTCGCTGGCGTGAGCCTACCCAGTGACTGTTCCCCGGCGAAGGCCGGGGTCCAGTTGCGACACCTGAACTGGACCCCGGCCTTCGCCGGGGAACAGGAGGGGTAAGTGAACAAAGCCGGGTACGTCTATATCATGGCCAGCCAACGTAACGGCACCTTGTATATCGGCGTTACCAGCAATTTGGTGCAGCGCGTCCATCAGCATCGCAATGGTCTGATCGAGGGCTTCACCAAAAAATATGACTGCAAATTCCTGGTCTGGTTTCAGGCCTTCGACAACTTGGATGAAGCAAGGCGTCGGGAATTGCAGATGAAAGAATGGCGACGAGCATGGAAGCTTCGGGAAATCGAAGCGATCAATCCGGACTGGAACGATCTCTATCTGTCGCTGATGTAGGAACTGGACCCCGGCCTTCGCCGGGGAACGCAAAGGACCGGAAAACACATGTCGATCCTCATTAACAAGAATACCAAGGTCATCACGCAAGGGATGACCGGTGCCACCGGCACCTTCCACACCGAACAGGCGCTGGCTTATGGCAGCCAGATGGTCGGCGGCGTGACGCCGGGCAAGGGCGGTTCCAGCCATATCGGCCTGCCGATCTTCGACACCGTCGCCGAAGCCAAGAGCAAGACCGGCGCCGACGCCTCGGTCATCTACGTGCCGCCGCCATTCGCGGCCGATTCGATCCTGGAAGCGATCGACGCGGAAATCCCACTGATCGTCGCCATCACCGAAGGCATCCCGGTTCTGGACATGGTCCGCGTGAAGCGCGCTCTGTCTGGCAGCAAGTCGCGCCTGATCGGCCCGAACTGCCCCGGCGTCCTGACGCCTGGCGAATGCAAGATCGGCATCATGCCCGGCTCCATCTTCTCCAAGGGTTCGGTCGGCGTCGTGT
>JAVBXL010000053.1 GCA_030824575.1 bacterium
GATCGGGTCGATGACGGCCGACGTGGCAACCGGCGACTGGGTTCACATGCACAATATGAAAAGCGACTATATCAGCAGCCATACCCGCACCGCGCTGGAGCCGGGGGCATGATCCGCGCCTGGCAAAGGCAGGATGGGCGCAAGGGCATCCGCAATGTCGTGGCGGTCGCCTATCTGGTCGAATGCGCGCATCATGTCGCGCGGCGGATCGTGGACAAGGCGGACGATCCCGACGTCCAGCTGATCGGCTTTCCTGGCTGCTATCCCAATGCCTATGCCGCCAAGGTGATGGAGGCGATCGTCACCCATCCCAATGTCGGCGGACTGGTGATCGTGTCGCTGGGTTGCGAAAGTTTCAATCGCGAGCGGTTGCTGGCGGTGGCGCGGGCCAGTGGACGCCCCGCCGAATTGCTGGTGATTCAGGAGACGGGCGGAACGGCGGCGACGATCGCGGCGGGCGTCGAAGCCGTCGGGCGCGTGCGCGCCGCCATTGCCGGCGTGCCGCGTGTCGCCATGGGCGTCGAGGAGTTGGTCGTCGGCACCATCTGCGGCGGGTCGGACGGGACCAGCGGCATCACCGCCAATCCGGCTGTGGGCCGAGCCTTCGACCGATTGGTTGCAGACGGCGCTGCCTGCATCTTTGAGGAAACCGGCGAACTGGTGGGATGCGAAACGATCATGGCCGACCGCGCCCGCACGCCCGCACTGGCGGTCGCGATCGAGCAATGCGTACAGAAAGCCGAACGCTATTACACCATCATGGGCTTTGGCAGCTTCGCGCCGGGCAATGCGGAAGGCGGCCTGACGACGCAGGAGGAAAAGTCGATGGGGGCCTATTCCAAGTCCGGCTCTTCCACCATCGACGGCATATTGAAGCCGGGCGATGTGCCACCGACCGGCGGCCTCTATCTGCTGGACGTCGTGCCCGATGGCGAGCCGCGCTTCGGCTTTCCGAACATCTCCGACAATGCCGAGATCGTGGAACTGATCGCGTGCGGCGCGCATCTGACGCTCTTCACCACCGGGCGCGGATCGGTGGTGGGGTCGGCGATTTCGCCGGTCATCAAGATCTGCGCCAATCCCGACACCGGCCGCCGTCTGGCCGCCGACATGGACGTCAATGCCGGGCGCATCCTGGAAGGGGAGGCGACGCTGGAACAGGTCGGTACGGAGATATACGACAAGGTGCTCGCCGTCGCGGCGGGTGAACGCAGCATCTCAGAATCCCTTGGCCATCAGGAGTTTATTTTGACTTACAAGGCTTTCGATCCCATCGGTCCCGACTGCTTGCCCACCAAGACCGCGATGGGGGCGCGCGCATGAGCGGGCGTCTGGAGGGCAAGGTCGCGCTGATCACCGCTGCGGCGCGGGGCATCGGTCGGGCCACGGCACAGCGTTTCGTGACAGAAGGCGCCCGCGTGATCGCGACCGACCGGGATGTCGATGCGCTCGAAGGGCTGGAGGGCTGCGAACTGCGCGCGCTTGATGCGACCGATGGTGCGGCGGTACGGGCGCTGGCGACTGAGGTCGGCCCTATCGATATCCTCGCCAACATTGCGGGCGTGGTCCATGCGGGCAACATCCTGGAATGCAGCCAGGAAGATTGGGATTTCGCCCTCTCGCTCAACATGACCGCCATGTATCACACGATCCGTGCCTTCCTGCCCGGCATGGTGGAAAAGGGCGCAGGCGCGATCGTCAACATGTCCTCCATCGCCAGTTCGGTGAAGGGCATCCCCAACCGCTTTGCCTATGGCGCGAGCAAGGCGGGCGTCATCGGCCTGACCAAGGCAGTCGCCGCCGATTTCGTGGGGCAGGGGGTCCGTTGCAACTGCATCTGCCCCGGCACGATCGACACGCCCTCGCTGCAACAGCGGTTGCATGACACCGGCGATTATGAGGCTGCACAGGCCGCCTTCATCGCGCGCCAGCCCATGGGTCGTCTGGGTCGCGCCGAGGAAATCGCGAATCTCGTCCTCTATCTTGCCAGCGACGAAGCCGCCTTCACCACCGGCGCGGTGCATGTGATCGACGGCGGCTGGATCAACTGATGCGGCATGTCCTGCTGATCGACCTGACCGACGAGGCGGAAGCCATCGCCCAATATGAGGCATGGCATGCCGCCGGTGCGCTGCCCCCGGCGATCGGCGCCAGCATCCGTGCCGCCGACATCGGCGCGATGGACATCTATCGCAGCGGCAACCGGCTCGTCATGCTGATGGAAACCGGCCCCGGTTTCGATCCGGCGGCCAAGGCTGCCGCCGATGCCGCCGACCCCGCGGTGCAGGCCTGGGAAGCGCAGATGGACAGCGTTCAGCGCCCGCTGCCCTGGGCCGCGCCCGATGCCAAATGGACGCTTGCCACCCGCATCTTCTCCCTCGACGAACAGCCCTGAAAGGCCCCATCATGACCCTTCCCCGGCTCTTGCTCGCCGCAGCCCTCCTGTCGTCCGCTACACCTGTCTTCGCGCAGGGCGACACCCCGCATATCGAGACGCGCAACGGCAAGCATGCGTTGATCGTCGATGGCGCGCCTTTCCTGATGCTGGGCGGGCAGATCAACAATAGCAGCAATTACGCCACGCCGCTGACGAAGGTCTGGCCGGTGCTGGACCGGATCGGCGCCAACACGGTCGAAGCACCGATCGCCTGGGAGCAGTTGGAGCCGAAGGAAGGGCAGTTCGACTATAGCTTCGTCCAGACCCTGCTCGACGAAGCGCGCCGGCATGACAAGCGCATCGTCCTGCTCTGGTTCGGCGCGTGGAAGAATACGGGCCTGGCCTACACCCCCGACTGGGTGAAGCTCGACAATCGCCGTTTCCCCCGCATGAAGACGAAGGACGGCAAGGATCATGGCGTCCTGTCGCCCCATGGCGCCGCGACGCTGGAGGCGGACAAGCGCGCCTTCCTCAAGCTGATGGCCTATATTCGCGACCATGACGCGCAGAACACGGTCATCATGGTTCAACCGGAAAATGAGGTCGGCAGCTACAAGAACCCACGCGATTACAGCGCCGCCGCGCAGAAGCTGTTCGACGGACCGGTTCCTGTAGCGCTGACCAAAGGGCTGAAGAAACAGGCCGGCAGCTGGGCCAGCGTCTTCGGCGATCAGGCCGACCGCACATTCAATACTTGGTACACGGCGCGCTATATCGAAGAACTGGCCAAGGCCGGCAAGGCGATCAAGCCGCTGCCCATGTATGTCAACGCTTCGCTCGGTGATCCCTTTGCCAAGCCCGATCCGATGGCCTTGTCGAGCGGTGGACCGCAGGGCGACGTGATCGATATATGGAAGGCGGCGGCGCCCTCGCTCGATCTGGCTGCGCCCGATATCTACGACCGGGCGAGCCGCAACGTTTTCAAACATCTCGACCTCTATACCCGGCCGGACAATGCGTTGATGGTGCCGGAAATCGGCAATGCGGCCGAATATGCGCGCTATTTCTGGGCAGCCTTGGGACGCGGCGCGATCGGCTTCGCGCCGTTCGGCATGGATGCCACCGGCTATTATAATTATCCGCTGGGCGCCAAGAGCTTCGACGACAAGACTTTGGACGCCTTCGCCGCCAAATATCGCGTCGTGGCATCCGCGCCCTGGGCGAAGATTGCCTTCGACCATCCGGTCTGGGGCACGGCCAAGCCGGACGATGGCGCACCCATCAGCACGACCATGGGCGACTGGACCATTACCGCCAGCTTCGGCCAGTGGCAGTTCGGCCAGCGCGAATGGTTCCCCAAGGCGGACCTGCCTGCATGGGCGACCGAACCGACCGGCGGCGTGGTGGTGGCGCAGCTATCGGCCAACGAGTTTCTGTTTGCCGGCGATCATGTCCGCGTCGCCTTCGATGCTAAAGAAGGCAGTGGGCCGGGCGGCATGGTCGTCAAGGTCGAGGAAGGCCATTTCGATAAGGGCGCCTGGGTGATGGATCGCATCTGGAATGGCGACCAGACCGATTATGGCCTGAACCTGATCGACCAGCCGGTCTGGATCAAGGTGACGATGGGCCGGTACAAGTGAAGCGCGTCACGCCTATTTTGAGGAACGCGAAGGTGAGCGGTTCACTCAAGTCGCAACGAAGCTGAATTATATGCCGTTCCCCGGCGCAGGCCGGGGTCCAGTTTCATGCTCCGAACTGGACCCCGGCCTGCGCCGGGGAACGGCAAGATGAAGGCTTGTCGGTATAAGATGAATTGCCCTTGGCCCATGCCGCCACGGGTGTAGCGTGCCGGTCATGAGCCGTCATTCCGCTCAAGCCATTCGTTTCGATGGAGCGGAGCCATACTGCGCTAAACCCGCAGCGATACCCTTGCCAGCCTATCCGACGCCGTCAGGAACAGGCTGGCGCCGTCCTTGCCGAAACAGATGTTGGCGACCGCCTTGCCGGTGCCGATCAGGCCCAGCGCATCGCCTTCCGGCGTGAAGATATGGACTCCACCCGGTCCGGTCGCGAAGACATGGCCACTTCGCGCCACCTTGATCCCATCGGGCAGGCCCGGCTGGCCTTGCGCCAGTGCCGCGCTGAAATCATGGAACAGGCGTTGCCCGGTCGGTCGTCCATCCGCACCGATGGCATAGGCGCGCACTTCCGGCTGCTTTTCGTCCGACAGCGCCAGATAGAGCGTCCGCCCGTCCGGTGCGATCGCCACGCCATTGGGACGGCGATGCGTGTCATCGATCAACGTCACCTTGCCATCGGGGGAGAGCATATAGAGGCCGTTATGCGGCAATTCGCGCAGGGCGGACTTATCCCCATCCGTAAAACCATAAGGCGGATCGGTAAAATAGATGATGCCCGACGGCGCGATGCACAGGTCGTTGGGGCTGTTGAAGCGCTTGCCATCGAACCGGTCGGCCAGGATCGTTCGCTTGCGGGTCCGAAGGTCGATATGCACGATCGCGCGTGTCCCGCTGTCCGCGGCGATCAGCGCGCCTTTCTTGTCGATGGTCAGGCCGTTCAGCCCGGCTTCGCGCACCCCCACTGGGATCACGCCCTGAAAACCGGCCGGCGAGAGGAAGGGCTTTGCGCCTTCGCCCTGCCGCCAGCGATAGACGATGTTCGCGGGCGGATCGCTGAACAGCAGATAATCGCCCTGCGGCACCCACACCGGCCCTTCGGCCCATCGGAAACCCTCGGCCAGAAATTCGACCGTTGCCGATGGTGGAAGGATGGCGTCCAGCTTGGGGCTGAGCCGCTTCACGAAGCCGGCCGGGGCAGGGGCCGCCATCGCCGCGACCGGCAGGCTCGCCAGACCCGCAAGCAATGTCCGTCGTGCGATCATGCGCCGATCCTGACGCCGCGGCCTTCGGCGGCACTGCGGTAGATCGCCTCGATGATCCGCAGGTCGGCCAGCCCTTCTTCGCCCGCGACGATTGGCGTCGCGCCGCTGATGATGCATTCGGCCATATGGTCCAGCTGTCCGGCAAACTGGGTCTTGCCTGTGGCGGGCAGAG